>CAWVZA010000059.1:0-15001 GCA_963934545.1 uncultured Sulfitobacter sp. | reverse complement strand
GCCTCAACAGCACGGATCGCATCGATCACCCGTCCCGGACCAATGGGCAGCCCCGCACGGCGCAATGCGCGCGCAAAATGAGTGATGTTACCTGCAAGGCGCGGGTTGTCGGGCAGCTCAAGGGGGATATGCTCAACCATGAACCAATGTCTGCATGAGGTCAGAGGGCAGGATTGAGTATTTAAGGCCAATTAAGATGGGCATTACGCGTCCAGACTGGCGCGCACTTCATCAAGCACGCGTTTTGCTTCTGACCCTTGGAGTTTTGCAATGTCATCTTGATACTTCAGAACCGCGCCCAGAGTATCGGCAATGACTTCAGGGCTAAGTGTCAACACATCGAGGGCCAGCAAGCATTTGGCCCAATCGATGGTTTCCGCCACACCCGGTTTTTTAAACAAGTCTTCGGTGCGCAAGCGTTGGACAAAGGCCACCACTTCGCGGCTCAGCGCTTCGGCGGCTTCTGGTGCACGGGCCGTGAGGATTTCCATCTCACGCTCGAAATCTGGGTAATCGACCCAGTGATACAGACACCTGCGCTTAAGCGCGTCATGCACTTCGCGCGTGCGGTTTGAAGTGAGAATGACGATGGGAGGTTCAGGCGCCTTTATCGTGCCCATCTCGGGGATAGTAACTTGAAAATCACTCAGCGCTTCGAGCAGAAACGCCTCAAACGGTGCGTCGGTGCGATCAAGCTCGTCTATGAGCAAAACAGGTGCGCCATTCTCGTCGGGTCGCAGCGCTTGCAAGAGTGGACGCTCAATTAGGAACTCCTCGCTAAATAGCTCGGCATTCAGCGCTTTTCTGTCGGCGCTCCCCGTGGCCTCAGCAGTGCGGATCGCTACCATTTGTGCGGCAAAATTCCATTCATAAACGGCGGAGGACGCATCAAGCCCCTCATAGCATTGCAAGCGAATCAGGCGTTTACCCATGCTGGCGGCAAGTGCCTTGGCAATCTCCGTCTTACCAACGCCAGCCTCCCCCTCAAGAAACAGCGGACGGCCCAGTTTCAAACTCAGGAACACAACCGTGGCCAAGGGACGTCCGCAGACATACCCCTGTTCCGACAACATCTCTTTCACTGCATCTATGGATGAAATGTCAGTCATGATCTGCACGCTCCCGTTTTGCTGACGTCAGAAGGCCACTCCACGCGCCAAGGGTCAAGGCAGCAATGATAGATATGTCACGGCACAGCTTCGTTTCGAACGGCAAAGATTGACGCGATTCGCGCAAAATAGCATCCTTTAGCCAGATAATAAGAGGTCGTGGGCCAAATTGGCACTGTGACCCTGTAATGAGGCGGACATGTTAAACTCTCTACACTGAGCAATAGCCCCTGCGGGAGGCTGCTATGTCAGATGATTTGGCGATCACGGCGGTCACTTGCGTGAAGAACGAGGGCCCCTTCTTGTTGGAATGGATCGCGCTTCATCAATGCATCGGTGTGACGGATTTCCTGTTCTATTCCAATGATTGCAATGACGGTACAGACACGTTGCTGGATGCGTTGGCTGAGTTGGGCCATGTGACGCATCTGCCCAACCCTGCGGAAGGGCGCAATTACCAGATGGAAGCGCGCAAGGATGCCAAGAGGCAAGCCGTTGTGCCGGATGCCGACTGGGTCTGGGTGGCCGATGTTGACAAGTTTCCGAAATTCCACTTGGGCGACCATAGCTTTGCCGCATTGATAGACGCCTGCGGCAATCCACAAACAATCAGCCTGAATTTTCAATTTTTCGCCAACAATGACATCGAGACGTATGAGGATCGCCCTGTCATTGAGCAGTTCAATCACAGCCACAGCCCCGACATGTGGTGTGGCGAGGCCGCCGTTGAAGTCAAATTATTGGTGCGACAGCATTTTCCATTACAGTACTTCAGTGCGCACCGTCCTTTCTTTAAGCCCAAAGTGAAGAAAAAGTAGCTCCCGAGCTGGACTGACGGGTCTGGTCGTGATGCGCCGCACCGCTTTTTGGTGGCCGCTAACCCGCGCCGCATCCGACGCTTTTCTGCGGCGGGTTCGCGGGTGCATGCTACGCTCAACCACTACGTCTTACGCAGTCTCGACAGCTATTTGGTCAAAAATGATCGTGGCGATGTGAACCGCGAGAACCGCGCCTTTGACGACACCTATTGGCGCGAGCGCAATGATCCTGCGTGGGAAGATACATCCATTCACCGCTACTTGCCCGCCCTCAAGAAACAGACGGAAAAACTTAAGGCTCAAGGAAACATCAGCGCACTGCATGACGCATGCGTTGCCGCCCATATCGCCAAGCGCGATGCACTACTGGGCCAAAAAGAATACCGCGACATGCAAAAGCATTTGCGCCGCGCCTCCAAACTTCCACCACAGGAAGAGGAAATGCTGCGCAGTTTAGGTTTGTTGGAGGAAGATGCATGAGCAGCTTCAAGGTCGTAAATCTTGGCCTGCCCACGACGCGAACCACGACGTTGGCCCATGCGCTCAAAATTGCAGGCTACCGCGTCGCGGACCTGCTTTACAAAGGGTATTTCCAGAGTGGCGATCCCGCAGAGATGTTTGAAGACTTTACCGCGTTGACGGAGTTAAGCGGCCTGCGCAAAGGGAAATCCCTTTGGCCGCAAATGGACTTGGGCCTGATTGACGCCATTCGCAAGCACCACCCGCAGGTGCGCTTTCTCGCATCACGCCGCGACAGCTGGGATGTCTCCCAATCCATGCTTGCGTGGTCTGATCTGGGCACCGACCGCCTGCCCACCTCTGACATTCCCAGTCTTCCCGAAGGTTACGGCGAGACCAGCCACGAGCGTATCCAGTGTATCGACGGACATTACGCACATCTGCGCAATATATTTGCAGGCGACACATCCTTCATGGAATACAATGTGGCTGACGCAGGCGCCCATACCGCGATTGAAGCCCACATTGGAGCATCCCTACCGTGGTGGGGCCAAGCCAATGCAAACCCCAATGCACCCTCCGAGAACAAGGCAAGCTAATGCGCATTTTCCTCCATATCGGCCCTGAAGAGGCCAGCGCATCGCGGGTGCAATCATTACTTGCGGACAAACGCAAACAGCTGAGCCGCAAGGGTGTGCTCTATGCCCGCAGTCCAGGCAACAAGGACCACACGCGGCTGTTTATGCCCATCACAGACCCCGGCCATGTGGACCCGGTGCGGTTTAATCGCGGGTACATCACACCACAAAAACAGGCAGCATTGCGCGACACGCTCATCTCTGATCTCGCCCGTGAGGTTGAACAGAACACGCCTGATACTCTGATCCTGTCTAACGCCCAGCTTGGCAACAGCCTGCGCACCACGTCCGAGCTTGAGCGTCTGCGAGCGTTTTTGCTGCCGCTCTCCGATGACATCACAATCGTGGCCCATGTCGACCTGCCTGTGCGGATGCTGGCCCGTGCATACAGTGGGCAAATCCTTGAGGGCCGAGGCGTCTCGCTTCAGGCCAAGCTTGATCTGGTGGGCAGCAACAGCTGGTGGCAGAGCGCGCTTGATGCCTGCCCCCAAATCGATCCTGCCGCAGGGGTTTTTGCCGAGACACAAGCGCCGAACCACTGGATCGACCTCACCACATTGGTTGCCTTTTGGGACGGTACGTTTGGTAAAGGCGCCACACAACTACACAGCTATGACGAAGACCGTTTTGCGGCCAAGACTGTGGCAGAGGACGTGGCCGCTGTTTTTCAGATCGAAGGCAATTTTGGAAAAGCAGAGGATATGGCCCCAACACCGCCAATGCCCGAGGCTGCAATGACCCGAAGACGCAAACTCAACTCGCTCGTTTTACAAGTGTTGGCGGGCCGCCAGCGCATTCTGCCACGTCAGTTGTGGCGCAGCTTTGTGCAGGATGTGGCTGTTGATGGCCGACCAATGGACATCGCTGCTCTGCGCCCAATCACCAAACACTTTGCCAAAGAGCTCAAGCTCCTCCTCAAGGCGCACCCGAAGCTGCACGATAGTACGTTCAAAGCCCCGCGCGCCAAAGGCAACTGGTCCAAGGCCGATCCCCTCTTTGGGTACAGCCCATCGCAGTATCTTCTGGGGTATATGTGGCGGATCGATAAAGCGACCCGTGAGGAGCAGCAAAAGTGCGCCGAAGATCTGGCGCGCCTTTCGGGCACTGTATCGGGCGCAGCAGAAGCTCCACCGATTGAGGCCACACCGCACAGTGAGGAAGACGCACCCGATGGCCTGTCCGCCTACGCCCGCAAAATCATGCCACCACTGGCTGTGCAAAACTTTGAAACATTGCGCACTTCCTCCTTTGCACCGCAAAATAAAATGGGGTCCGTCAACGAAGAAGAACTTGCCGCCCCCTACACCCCCATTGCACCGCGCAAATTGCCAAAAGGCAGCACTGGCAATGTGATCGTCGGCTGTATGAAGAACGAGGCCCCCTATATCGTCGAATGGGTTGCCTATCACCGCGCTATGGGTGTGGATAATCTGCTCATTTATACCAATAGCTGCGAGGGCAGCACATCCGAAATTCTTGACGGCCTACAGGAAATGGGTGTGCTACAGCACCGCAACAACGGCGGATGGAAGGGCAACTCCCCCCCCAGCAATATGCGCTGAACCAGTCCCTCAAAGAGCCGCTGATCAAAAACGCCGAATGGATCGCCCACATCGACGTAGACGAATTTATGAACGTGCGCTGCGGGAATGGCACGTTGCAGGATTTCTTTGATGCTGTGCCTGATGCCACCAACGTTGCCATGACTTGGCGCATGCTCGGCCACAACGGCGTGACCCAACTCAACACAGACATGGTCATCGATCAGTTCGAGACATGCGCGCCCAAGTTCTGCCCTAAACCACATACCGTCTGGGGCTTTAAAACCATGTTCAAGAATATCGGTGCCTATGAGAAAATCTCATGCCACCGCCCGAACAAGCTGGATGAAAAGTTCAGGAACAAGATCAAATGGGTCAACGGCTCGGGCAATGACATGACTAAGGAAGTCGCCGAAAACGGCTGGAGGTCCTCCAGGAAATCCGTGGGCTACGATCTGATACAACTCAACCATTATGCTTTGCGCTCTGCCGAGAGCTTTTTGATCAAGCGCCAGCGCGGCCGCGCACTGCATGTCGACCGCTCCATCGGGATTAACTATTGGATCCGCATGGACTGGTCCGATTTCCGCGACATCACCATCAAACGCAACATGGACCGCCTCCAGCAGGAATACGACCGTCTGGTGGAAGACGACGTGCTGCGCAGCTGGCATGAGCACGGCTATGAATGGCACCGTGTAAAAGCCGCTGAATTGCATGAAAACCCTGAGTTTGCGGACTTATACAAAGAAGCGCTCGCCGTAAAACTCACCGAGACAGAGCGCGTGGCCTATGCCCTTGCATTGGATTTGGAGAGCTGAATGAACGACGAAAGCACAACCCGCGACCCGGTTATAACGTCAAAGGGGATGAAATTCCCAAAAGATGGCGTGTTCATCACGGGCCAGTTGCGCGCAGCCCTGCGCAAAAACCGATATGAAGCAAAGGAAGCATTTTGCGTGCTCAAACTGGTCCGCGACGAGGACACGGTGATCGAGCTGGGCGCTGGCATCGGGTTCATGTCAACGCTGGTCGCCACAAAGCGTAACATCAAAAATGTCTTTGCCTTTGAGGCAAACCCTGACCTGATTCCCTACATTCAGTCCGTGCATGCCGCAAATGAGCTCACCAATGCCCATATCGTCCATGGCATCTTGGGCAAACGCAATGGCAGTTCCAAATTATATGTGCGCAAAAACCTACTGTCGTCCTCCATGGAGCAACACAAAGAGGAAACCCCCAAGAACACAACAGAAGTGAATGTAGACGTCCTGAACGCGTCGCATGTCTTCAAAGAGATCAAACCCACGATCCTGATCGCCGACATAGAGGGCGCAGAAGCAAGTCTGTTACCGCATCTCGACCTGTCATGTTCACGCGGTGCGATGATTGAGCTGCATCCGCAACATATCGGCCCCGAAGGTGTAAACGCCGTCTTCCGCGCCATCATGGATGCAGGGCTGGCCTTTTACTCCCGCGGCTCGACACACAAAGTCGTCTGTTTCAGGCGTGCGTGGTAGTGTCCCATCTTGCCATTCTCTGCGTGCGAAACGAGGCAGCCTTCCTTCTGGAGTGGCTTGCCCATCACCGCGCTGTTGGCTTTGACAAATTTCTGATCTTCTCCAATGATTGTCAGGACGGCACCGACACCATGCTCGACCGCTTGGACGAGATGGGCCTTGTCACCCCCGTCCGCAACGATGGCCCTTATGATAAGGGTGGCATACAATTCACCGCCCTCAAAACAGCAGCCAAACACAAGCTGGTCAAACAGGCCGACTGGATCCTGCCACTGGATGTCGATGAATTTGTAAACATCCAATGTGGCGACCTTACGCTGGGCGCATTGCACGCGGCCATTCCCGATGCGACTGCCATCACGCTCACATGGCGTCTGTTCGATGCTGCAGAACAGGTCCGCTACGGTGACACGCCAGTACTCGACACATTCACCCGCGCTGCCCCTGCAGTGATTTACTGGCCATGGCGCGCGGCGATGTTCAAAACCCTCTACCACAACGATGGCACCTACAAAAAACCAGGTGTGCACCGCCCCCGTGACACAAACGAAAAGAAGTTGGAAAAGGCCCGTTGGTTTGACGGCAATGGCGACGCCCTGCCCGAGCAATTCACAACCAAACGTATCTTCTCCAACTTCGGTCAGGACAATTACGGCCTTGTCCAACTCAACCATTATCCCCTTGGCGCGATGGAGAGTTATGTCCTTAGGGCGGATCGTGGCCGCGCCGTGCACAGTGATGATATGCTCGGCGTTGATTATTGGGTGGAGCGGAATTTCAACACAGATGAAGATCTGAGCATTCAAAGCCTCGCCGCCCCGCGACAAGCAGAGCTCGACGCATTCAATGCAGACCCCAAACTTGCTCAACTGAATGCTGACGCCGTCCAGTGGCGCAGCAACCGCTTTGAACAACTGATGCAAAAAGAGCCGTTCCGCGCCCTCTTTGGCCGATTGATGATGACCCCACCTTCACGCCCTGTGCCGCGCCAAGCGGCGCAATTCATGGTTCGCTACGCCAACCTCGCCCGCAAAGCGTCAGCGAGTCAGAACTAAAAAACCTGCCATAATCTGGCGCGAATTTTGCGTAATTTTGCCCTATTGATTTGCTACCCCTCCCGTTGAAGCCGCATGCACCTTACGCCATGCGGCTCAATTTGAGGACGCAGATATGGCCGATGACAGCCTGACATTTGAGGCATCCCTTGCGGGTATGAAAAAAGCCGACTGGCTCGCGGCCGTTGATCAACTCTGCGACGAAAATGGCTATTTCGAGCGTCTTGGCAAACGGCATTACGCCGCCTTCATTGAGAAGTCTTCAACTCTTCTGGTATCCTTTGAAACTTTACGGGGTATTCCAGAACTGTCCCCTCTGGCCCAGCCTGTCGGATGGGAAATGATGCTCGAGCACGGCTGGTCCAGCCTGTGCATCGCGTCCAATGGCGACACATGGTTTCGTGATAAGGCAGTGTACGGCTACTTTGACCGTTTGATCGACGACGGATTTTTCGACGACTTCGATACAGTGATATTCTACGGTGCAGGCCTTTGCGGCTATGCCGCCGCCGCCTATTCCGTAGCCTCACCAGAAGCACGCGTTTTGGCAGTACAGCCCCAAGCGACGCTTGATCCGCGCATCACCGAATGGGACGACCGTTTCACCGATATGCGCCGCACTGATTTCACGTCTCACTACGGCTATGCGCCTGATATGCTTGATGCTTCTGCCGCTGCGTACGTGGTCTACGATCCCCGCGAAGACCTCGATGCGATGCACGCCGCTCTGTTCACCAAATCACACACCCGCAAGCTGCGCCTGCGCCACATGGGCAATGCCATCCAAACCGATCTTTTGGAGATGGAGCTTCTGGCCCCCCTCCTGCTGTCAATTGCTGCTAATTCGCTTGATGATCTGACGTTTGCCCGAATGATGCGTGCGCGGCGTGAGCACCCCCCCTACTTGCGCAATCTCCTTGCCTCTCTTGATGGTGACGGGCGCGAGATGTTGGCCATAGCGCTGGCCGAGAATGTAACCGCCCGCATGCATGCACCACGGTTCATCCGCCGTCTCGCACTTGCAGCGCAATCAGATAGTAAAGACGACTAGCGCAGGCATAACTTGCGTGCTAGCACGCTGCCATGACAAAAACCCTTACGATCCGCCGTCCTGATGACTGGCACCTGCACTTGCGCGACGGCGATATGCTTCGCGCAGTGCTGCCGCATACGTCCCGCCACTTCGCCCGTGCGATCATCATGCCCAATCTGGTGCCGCCAGTGGTCACAGCAGATGATGCACGCGCCTACCACGACCGCATCATGGCCGCCTTGCCCGAGGGCGATGATTTCAAACCCTTGATGACGCTTTATCTGACCGAGGACACAGACCCCGCAGATGTCGCCGCAGCCCATGCCGAAGGTCTGATCACTGCGGTAAAGCTTTATCCTGCTGGCGCCACCACAAATTCGGCCTCAGGGGTGTCCAACTTTGCCAATGTTGCCAATGTCCTAGAGAAGATGGCAGAGATCGGCCTTCCGCTGTGCATGCACGGCGAAGTCACCGATGGTGACGTAGATATCTTTGACCGTGAAGCCGTGTTCATTGAACGCATTCTCGACCCTATGCGCCGCGACCATCCCGAACTGCGCGTCGTCATGGAGCATATAACCACCTCCAACGCAGTCGATTACGTGCATGCGAATGAGAAAAACCTTGGTGCTACGATCACGACGCATCATCTGGTGATCAACCGCAATCACATTCTCGCAGGTGGTATCAAACCACATTATTACTGCCTGCCCGTGGCCAAGCGTGAAGAGCACCGCCTCACCCTGCGCGCTGCGGCCACCTCAGGGGATGCCCGCTTCTTTCTTGGCACTGATTCCGCGCCCCATACGGACGTCAACAAATTGCTACCTTGTGGCTGTGCGGGCTGCTTTACCGCGATCAACACCATGTCGATCCTCGCCGAAGTGTTTGAGCAGGATAGCGCCCTCGACAAGCTTGAAGCATTCGCCTCGCTCAATGGCCCTGCTTACTATGGACTTGCCCCGAATGAGGCGACACTGACGCTGACCCGCAATGCCCCTACATACCCCGACCATATCCACACGTCTGAGGGGCCGGTTACCGTCTTTGATCCCGCAATGCCGCTCAATTGGTCCGCGTAACTTCATTTTGCAAATAAACTGAAACCCAACCTCTGCCGCCAAGGAATGACCACAATGATCCCAACAACATATCCCGACGCGTCCGAGATCGCCCGCCTGACCGCCCGCATGCTGCTGGAAATTGGAGCTGTGAACTTTAACACGGACGAGCCTTATACATTGGCCTCCGGCCTACCATCCCCCAGTTATATCGACTGCCGCAAGCTAATCAGCTATCCGCGCATCCGCTCAACCCTCATGAATTTCCTCACCATCACTGTCATGCGTAACGCAGGGTTTGAGGCATTCGACAACATTGCTGGTGGCGAGACGGCTGGTATCCCCTTTGCAGCCCTTGTGGCCGAACGTATGGCCCTGCCGATGACCTATGTGCGCAAAAAGCCGAAAGGCTATGGCCGCAACGCGCGCATTGAGGGCGACATGTCCGAGGGCCAGCGCGTGTTGCTGGTTGAAGACCTCACGACTGATGGCGGCTCCAAGCTCAGCTTTGTGGACGCGGTCCGCGAGACAGGCGCAACCTGCGGCCATACTGCTGTGATCTTTTATTACGATATCTTCCCCGAGACGCAGAAAACTCTCGGCGATCATGGTGTCGAGCTGCATCACCTGTGTACGTGGTGGGATGTTCTGGCAGAAGCAAAAGCCCAAGGCGCATTTGCCAAAGAGACACTCGACGAGGTGGAAAAATTCCTCGAATCTCCCCGCGCATGGCAGGACGCCCGCAAGGGTTAACACCATATCTTGACGATGGAACGTCCCGCGCGGCAACATATGGCCGTGCGAGACTCCGCCGAATGTTATCCACAAAAACATACAATTTGCGCACAAAGACCCCGTGTCCTATGACAGCTACGGGGCAAATGGGGTTATACGATGAATGAGATTTCAACACTGGGCGCAACAGGTATTGCCATTCAGGCCCCTGAAACCATGCCTCACTCCATTGAGGCCGAACAGCAGTTGCTGGGTGCAATCCTCACAAACAACGACATTTATGACCGTGTCGCCTCTGTCATCGGGGCCAAGCATTTCTATGACCCAGTGCATGCACGTATCTTTGAGATTTCCGCAGCGCGCATCGCAAAAAACAACCTCGCCAGTCCTGTAACGCTCAAGGCGTTCATGGAAGATGATGAGGGTTTACAAGAGCTCGGCGGCCCCGCCTATCTCGCTCGTTTGGCTGGCGCTGCGATCTCAGCCTTTGCTGTGCGTGACTATGCCAACATGATCTATGATCTGGCCGTGCGCCGCGATCTCATCGCCCTGGGTCGCGATATTTCTGCAAAAGCGGCAACTGTTGATGTTGCCAGTGAGCCGCGCGAACAGATCGTGGAGGCCGAGCAAGCGCTTTACAAACTCGCAGAACAAGGCAATTCAGAAAGCGGGTTTCAGAGTTTCCTGTCAGCGATCAACGCAGCGGTCAATGTTGCAAACACGGCCTACCAACGCGATGGCGGCCTGTCTGGCGTCTCGACGGGTCTGATTGATATGGACAGCAAACTCGGCGGACTGCATCCATCCGACCTTTTGATCCTTGCGGGTCGCCCATCGATGGGGAAAACCTCATTGGCCACCAACATCGCCTTTAATGTCGCAAAAGCGTATAAACGCGGCACATTGCCAGACGGTACAGAGGGTGCAATTGACGGCGGTGTTGTCGGGTTCTACTCGCTGGAAATGAGCGCCGAGCAGCTCGCAGCGCGTATTCTATCCGAAGCGTCCGAAATCCCCTCCCAGCAAATCCGCTCTGGTGATATGACCGAGCCGGAATTTCGCCGCTTTGTGGACGCTGCCAAAGCGCTGGAGGCTTGTCCGCTCTTCATTGACGACACGCCTGCCCTGCCGATCTCCCAGCTTGCTGCCCGTGCACGGCGCTTGAAACGGACCCACGGCCTTGATGTGTTGATCATCGACTATCTCCAACTGGTCCGCGGTACGGGAAAGAACGAAAATCGTGTGAACGAGATTTCCGAGATCACAATGGGCCTCAAAGCCATCGCAAAAGAATTGCATATTCCGGTGATTGCCCTGTCCCAGCTGTCACGTCAGGTGGAAAACCGCGAAGACAAGCGGCCACAGCTGTCCGACCTTCGCGAATCTGGTTCGATCGAACAGGATGCTGATGTCGTCATGTTCGTGTTCCGTGAGGAATATTATAAAGAACGTGAGAAGCCCGGCGATCATGAGCTGGACAAGATGGCCCTTTGGCAAGACGAGATGGAGCGTCTGCACGGTCGTGCCGAAGTTGTCATTGGCAAACAGCGTCACGGTCCCATCGGAACTGTTGAATTGAGTTTTGAGGGTCGCTTTACCCGCTTTGGCAACCTTGTGAAACCGTGGCAGCAAAACGGTGGCGAACAAGAGTTCTAAGCGCAGTGGATAAAGCTGTGTGCAGGTGCAACACGTCCATCTTTAGTCAAATAAGAACAATAACTTAAAATACGAACCTTACGTGTGCGAGTTGGCAATGCAATCACACCTTGGGGTGGATTATATCCATCACGATACGTGAGGTCTGCTGCACAGGGCCAGCTAAAGTCGGGCGCAAGGAGGTTCTGACACCCCCTTGCGAAAAATCACTTTCTGCGGTGATTTTATCAAGAATTTCAGCCCCTTAGCCGTGCCTTTGGCAAAGCCTCTCCAGTGGGAATGGTCCTCTTTCTCTGTGCCATCGTCATTCATGGACCACACACCTGCATTGGACTCTTCTACGAGGGTAAGGTACTCAGCAGCAGCTTCATCCCCTTTCAGGCGCTCATCCATCCACGCTGTTAAAAAATGGTGTGCAATATTGTTCATGCGCACTGTGTCCCAAACCGGGTCAGCATAATGCTCGGAGATGTTGAAACCTTTTTCTTCATTGAAGTAAAAACTCTCCGCAGGAGCCGGCATTGGGGCCGCAGAATTATGGCCACCGTTCATATAAGTCAGCAGCGCCGTCTCAACTCCGCTCACATTACCCCATATCGCACGCACACCTTTCTCGTAGAGCGATGTATCGTCCTGTGAGCCTGCGATAAACAGCATCGGGATTTGCACGCCAGCAAGCCCGTCTGCATCCCAAAAGCCAGTGTTCATGCCCCATGGTCCAATAGCAACTGCAGTCTTGATCCTTGGATCGGGTAGTGCGCTATGGGTCTCCGACCCCGCCTGATGGATGCCGAGCGTGCCATGCGGCCCACCCCAACTATACGCAACGGAAGCTTCGGTGACACCGCCACCCGCCGTGATGATCGCACCGTACCCACCCATGGAATACCCGATAAGCCCAGCGTTTGTAGCGTCGTATAGCCCTGCAAACTCTGCCCCCTCGGCCGCTTTGCCAGCCATCTCTTCCAGCACAAACAGCTGATCAAGTGAACGGTTAACCAAGGTCGAGCCAAAGGCCGCTTGCGTACGGTAAGTGCTGTCTGTGTGATCAATCGAGGCCACAACATACCCCTTGGAGGCAAGGTTTTCAGCCAAATGTGACATCAAAAAGCGGTTACCTGGATAGCCATGGCTGATCAGAACTAATGGATAAGGCGTGTCCGTCGCCGCAGGTGCTGCATCGCGCACAGCTTTGCCTGTGAGGGTGACTTCGGTCGTGCCGTCACGCAGATATGCCCGCATCTCGGTCGAGCCAGTGGCCCCCTCAGCAGCTGGATACCACATCTCGACTGTCAAAGGACGGTCATAGCGCGGCAATTCTACGGGCTTCTCTGCCGCAGGATCAATCGCTAAAATATTGACCTGATCAGGGTTTACCAGCTCAAGTTGGCGCACACCGATGGGCATATCACCATAAGTGGCAAGTGCAGGTGCATTGGGCAACTGGCCATAAATTGGGTTGGCAATCGCCGCCCCCGCAGCCATCAAGGCCGTCGGTAGAATGGTTGTCGCAAGCGTTTTCATATCCATTTCCTCCTCTTTTTTCTTAGCTGTAGAGGCGTGGCGTCACCTCACAAGACAAAGTTTTTTGACGTCACGGCCTGTTGCACAGCAAAACAGCCGCAGGTGCACGAATGTGGGCCTGCCGCACATCGATCATCTTGACGTCGCCGCCCAGACACATGAAACCTGCCCTATGAGTACTGGAACACTGACAATTGATCTGAGCGCGCTTGCTGAAAACTGGCAAGCATTGGCGAAAATCTCGCAGGTCGAAACCGCTGCTGTGGTTAAGGCTGACGCCTATGGTCTGGGCATTGCACCTGTGGCAAAGCATCTGGCGGCTGCTGGTGCGCGGCAATTCTTTGTCGCCGTCGCAGACGAAGGTGTAGCACTGCGCCGTGCGCTGGGATCAGGGCCAGTGATCTCGGTCCTCTCGGGGCATATGCACGGCGATGCTGATGCCATTGCAGGTGCAAACCTGACCCCGATGATCAATTCCGTCGATCAGATGCTCCACCACGTTGAGGCACTGCCTGCGCATCATTTTGGGATACAGCTTGATACAGGCATGAACCGTTTGGGGATGGAGCCATCCGAGTGGTCCGCTTTGCGCGAGATTGCTTTGGCTCAGAATCCTACTTTACTCATGTCGCATCTTGCCTGCTCCGATGAGCCAGATCACCCGATGAACGAGCAACAGCGAGCGCAGTTCGAAGATATGACCCAAGGACTTGATATCCCCCGCTCGCTTGCTGCCACGGGTGGCACGTTGCTCGGCTCCGACTTCCACTATGACATGGTACGCCCCGGTATCGGTATGTTTGGCGGCCTGCCGTTTGCAGCAGCAAAACCTGTTATCACACTCGATCTGCCTGTTATTCAGATCCGCGATGTCGCAGTGGGAGAAACTGTAGGTTATGCCAATGCGTGGACCGCCAAGGCACCCAGCAAAATTGCGACTTTGTCGGGCGGATATGCAGACGGCTTGATCCGCGCAATGGGTGCTAAGGCGAAGTTTCACAGCGATGGTATCGAAGTGCCACTGGTTGGGCGCGTCTCGATGGATTTAATCACAGTGGATGTAACCGCCCTGCCCACGCCACCCACCAGCCTGCAACTGATCGGCACACAACAGTCCGTAGATGCAGTCGGCGATTTTGCTGGTACCATCGGTTATGAAATCCTAACCAGCCTTGGCGCACGCTACACGCGCCGTTGGGTACAATGATCTTGCTGCGCATCGCCAACCTGTCGCTTTTGATCCTCTATCCAGTGGCGTGGTTTGCACCGCTTATGCGCGCAGGACTACTGCCACTTTTTGGTCTAAGCGAGATATCGGTGATCACCGGCCTGCAATCACTCTGGGCCTCTGACATCTTTCTGGCCTTGGTTGTCACGATCTTTGCACTCTTTGCGCCCTACGTGAAAACCATTGGCCTGTCTCTCATCCAATTCGGCCTCCTGAGCCCGCGTGTCGAAAAAGCATTGGAGCTTTTGGGCAAGCTCGCCATGGCCGACATCTTCCTGATTGCGCTCTACATCACCCTCACTAAGGGAATCGGTATAGGTCGGATTGAAGTCGCTTGGGGCCTGTACTTGTTTACCTTCTGCATACTGGCCTCCCTGTTTATCAGTTGGAAAACACAACAATTATCGCAAAAAAGCCTCAATTAAGTGCCTTAAGAGTAACAATAGCAGCAGTTGCGGTGACGAGTCTGTAAATTTTCCCTTTGCAGCTCCGTGCAAGGGCTTTAAGTTAAAAGACCGGTTGTGAGCGTGTTTTTGCCCACGACCGCACCCGGGGATTGTAATGCAACAGGGCTTTGTTGCACAAATCATCCTTCGGCCGGACTACCCCTTACCCCAGACGGAT
>CAWVZA010000058.1:0-15275 GCA_963934545.1 uncultured Sulfitobacter sp. | reverse complement strand
TGAACGCAATGGCGCGCGCAGATGCAAGTTTTGTGGCCCCCTTCAGCTATGCCACACTGATATTTGCCGCTCTGTACGATTTGTTGTTTTATCGTGTCGTCCCTGATTACATTACAGTTTCAGGTGCAATAATCATGATAACAGGAGCAATATGGCTTGCATTGCGCGAGGCACGACTGAAAAAGCCTGTACCTGAGCCCTCTACAACAGTGTGACGCCTTGCACCTGCCGCCACAGCCATTATTGTAGAAGACTGACTTTGCATAAGCGGTCCCCTGCGGGCCGCTTTATTATACTAAGGAAACCTCCATGGCCTGGACCGATGACCGCGTTGAAATTCTGAAGAAAATGTGGGGCGAAGGCCAGTCCGCAAGCCAGATCGCCAAAGAACTGGGCGACGTGACCCGCAATGCTGTGATTGGTAAGGTGCACCGTTTGGGCCTGTCCAACCGGACAACCGCAGGTGCTGCCGCGAAAGCGGAGCCAAAAGCGAAGGCGACGCCCAAAGTACCCACAAAAGCGAAACCCGCGGCGCCAGTCGAGCCTGAGGTTAAGACCAACTCGCACAAGCCGGATCTCAAGACCGAGCCTGCGATTTCGCCAAATGCTGTGCGCCCGCCGCGCAACCAGATCATTCCCGCAGGTCAGCCGCTGCCACCGCAGCCGTCTGCAAACGAGATCAGCCCAGAGGCCCTCGCTAAGGTTAACGAGATCGAGAAGAAGGCCAAAAAGCTTAGCTTGATGGAACTGACCGAGCGGACTTGCAAATGGCCCGTCGGTGATCCCGCAACCGAGGATTTCTGGTTTTGCGGCCTGCCCGTAAAGCAAGGCAAGCCATACTGTGAAGCACATGTGGGCGTTGCATTCCAGCCCATGAGTACGCGGCGCGACCGCCGCCGCTAAGCCCGATACAAAGCCTGTTCGCAGGCTTTGTGCCCAAAATTTCCGCGAAATTTTCCACCGCCCGCCTGCAATGCTGCGTGAAACATTTACCACGCAGGTTTGAGTTGCAGTTGGGCGGGTCCGCCTGTTCAGTGTGCCTGATCAATATGAAAAGACACTGACATGACAAACACCAAAACAATCCGCGCCGCTGATGCCATCGCCAGACGCCTCTATGCTGCAGGATGCCGCCACGCTTTTGGCATGCCCGGGGGTGAGGTTCTCACAATCGTGGATTCCCTAGAGGCTGCTGGCATAACGTTCATTCTGTGCAAACACGAAAACGCCGCAGGCTTTATGGCCGAGGCCGCGTGGCACCAGACTGGTGCACCCGGTATTATGGTCGCTACTATCGGGCCTGGCGTATTGAACGGTGTCAACTCGATCGCCACTGCTCTGCAAGACCGCGTGCCGCTCATCGTGCTGTCGGGCTGCGTTGATGCTGTGGAGGCGGAGACCTACACCCATCAAGTGCTCGACCAGCAAGCCGTCTTGCGCCCGATTACCAAAGCGAGTTTTCAACTCAGCGCGGGTGCCGCCCATGCCATTGCTGACAAAGCGGTTGGCATTGCATTAGAGGGGCGTCCCGGCCCCGTGCATATTGATGTTCCGATTTCCATTGCTGATGCCACGATTGCGGCCCAGCCCCCCGCCCAACGTGCCATTCCTTCTATCACAGCACCGACTGGCTCAGATCTGCAAATCGCGCAGCAGTGGCTCAGTGATGCGCAGCGCCCAGTGATGATCGTCGGCGTTGATGCCATGAACCAGAATGCAGGCGCTGCCATCACCACCTTTGCCGAGCGTTTCAACATACCTGTCGTCACCACCTACAAAGCCAAGGGTCTTTTGGACGAGGACCACACCCTCGCTTTGGGCGGTGCTGGCCTCTCTCCTTTGGCCGACACCCATCTCATACCGTTTATCCAGCAATCCGATCTTATAATATGTGTGGGGTATGATCCGATTGAGATGCGCCCGGGCTGGCGCGACATATGGGATGCACGTGAGCACCGTGTAATCGACATCACGGCTGTTACAAATCACCACTACATGCATCAGGCCAGTCTCAGCATCATTGCCGATTGTGCCGCGAGCCTTTCGGCGATCGGAGGGGATGTAACCCCACAAGCGCACACTTGGTCACAAGGCGAGATTGCTGCTGTCAAAGCATCACTCAATGCGTCTTTGCCACGAGATGAGGCATGGGGGCCTGCGGCAATTATTGACACCTGCCGCACCAACTTGCCAATGGATACAATCGCCACCGCAGACAGCGGCGCACATCGCATCTTGCTGAGCCAGATGTGGACCTGCACCCAGCCTCGCGGTTTGTTGCAATCGTCCGCCCTTTGCACAATGGGCTGCGCCCTCCCCCTTGCGATGGGAACTGCACTTTGCGCCCCTGAGCGTACTGTTGTGTCTTTTTCAGGTGATGCAGGTTTTCTGATGATCGCGGGAGAATTGTCCACCGCAGCAGAGCTAGGGATCAAGCCAATCTTTGTTGTTTTCGTGGATGCATCCCTTGCCCTGATTGAACTCAAACAGCGTCAGCGCCAGTTGCGCAACGCAGCTGTAGATTTTGGTCACCATAATTTTGCAGCGATGGGCGTGGCCTTTGGCGGTGCTGGGCACACAGCAACCAACCGTGCCGAGCTGGAGGCCGCCTTGGCCGCGGCGCAAACCGCTGATACGTTTACAGTAATTGCATGTACCATTGAGCGAGGGGCCTATGACGGACGCATCTGAAACAGTTGGCGCATTAGACGGCGTTTTTGTCCTCGATTTGTCGCGGATCCTTGCAGGACCCACAGCGACCCAGATGTTGGGCGACCTCGGCGCGACTGTGATCAAGGTCGAGAACCCCAAATCAGGTGGCGATGACACGCGCGGCTGGGGGCCGAACTACGCCCCAAACGAAGACGGCAGCACGTCTGACCTGTCTGCCTACTTCATGTCCTCCAACCGCAACAAACAATCTATCGCAGTGGATATCGCCACGCCTGAGGGTCAAGATATCATCCGCCGCCTTGCTGCGCGTGCAGACATCGTGGTTGAGAACTTCAAACCTGACGGGTTGGTGAAATACGGACTGGATCATGCGACACTGTGCAATGCGCACCCGAGCCTCGTGTACTGCTCAATATCCGGCTACGGCCAGACAGGACCAAACCGCGATAAACCAGGGTATGATCTGATGGCCCAAGGGTTCGGCGGGATAATGTCCATAACAGGTGATCCGACAGGTGTGCCGACCAAAGTTGGCGTGGGCATCGCCGATGTGATGTGCGGGATGTATGCCACCATTGGCATTCTCACCGCACTGCGCCACCGCGACAAAACGGGTGAGGGCCAGCATGTAGAACTAGCCTTAATTGATGCCTCAATGGCGTGGCTGGTGAACGAGGGGCTGAACTTTCTCACCTCAGGTGAGCTGCCCGAGCGGCGCGGCAACGCCCACCCTAATATTGTCCCCTATGATGCATTTGAAGTGGCTGATGGTCACTTCCTCCTTGCCGTAGGTAATGATGCACAATTTGCGCGCTTCAGCGATGTGATTGGTTTGCCCGAACTGGCAGAAAACACAGCCTTCACAACCAATCTGGGTCGGATCGAAAACCGTGACGCCCTCATGGCTCATATTAAACCCGCACTCAAAACATGGGCAAAAGCCGATATTCTAGAGGCGCTGCGCAAGGTGAAAGTGCCCGCAGGTCCGATCAATACCATCAGCGAGGCGCTCACCTCCGATCAAGCAAAAGCGCGCGGGTCCGTGCAGGAGATGAACACCGCTGGCGTGAAGGGTGGTCAGGTCCAGCTTTTGGGCAATCCACTCAAGTTTTCCAAAACTCCTGTGAAATATCGCCGCCCTCCCCCGCGCTTTGGGCAAGACACCGCTGATGTTATTGCAACATGGCTGGGCGACACGCCGCCGGAATAGACCTATATTGCCATGCGCCGCCTGTATTTATAGGGCCAGTCTGCAATAGAATGTCACTTACTTCACGAAACCAGACCACTGCTTCACGACTGCGTGTAGCAGACGCCAATCCCCTGACGAGAGGGCCTGATTTAGGCTAGGCACAGTGTAACGCTGCACGCTCAATGTGCCGCAAATCAAATTCAAAGGTGTTCCTCCCGTGACCCAAACCGATATGTGCGCATGCCCCGTAACTCTGTCCTCACCTGCCGCTCTCGCAGATTGGAACGAGGTCATCCATGGACTGCTCTCACACGGGCAGCAAACACCCGTTCACCTTGGAAAGCTGATGGAGGCGGAACCCGATTTTGCCATGGGCCACGCCGCCCGTGGTCTGTTCTGTCTGCTGATGGGCCGCGCAGAAGTAATTGCCCCAGCGCATGAGGCCCTCGCCAAAGCAAAAGAATGTGCCGCCCAAACCGCCATTACCCCACGCGAAGCAGGCTGGATTACCGCGCTCGATCTTTGGTTACAGGGCAAACTGACCGCCGCAATTGCAGCGGTCGAAGCGGTCTTACGTGTTTTGCCGCATGATACATTATCAGCAAAGTTGAGCCATGGCATACGCTTCATGTTGGGCGACAGCCTCGGCATGCGCAGATCGGTACAACGCGTTTTGGACGCCCATACCACCAGCCATGCGGGGCGTGGATATCTATTGGGGCGCCATGCGTTCACCTTGGAGGAGACAGGCGAGTACAAACGCGCCGAAGCTGTCGGCCTTGAGGGGCTGAGCCTCACAACGGATGATGCGTGGGGCCGGCATGCCGTGGCGCATGTGCACGATATGACAGCACGGCCCGATTGCGGCGTTGCCCTCATTGAAAATAACACGGCAGCATGGGACCGCTCGAACAACTTTCGCTATCACGTCTGGTGGCACAAGGCGCTGTTGCACATGGAGCGTGGTGAGTTGGACGTTGCCCTTGGTCGGTATGATGCACAAATCCGTGCCGACAAAACCGACGACTACCGCGACATCTCGAATGCAACGTCCCTGCTTATGCGCCTTGAGCTTGAGGGGATGGATATCGGTCCACGCTGGGAAGAGTTGGCCGACTTTTCCGAAAACCGTGTTGAGGATGGCTGCCCGTGTCGAGGCACCTGGCACGGCTGCTCTTGCGGGCCTTAATGCATTTTCAGAAGGGCGCTATGACACTGCGTTTCTTAACTTGGCGGCAGCCCGCCCATTGATGCAAACCATCGGTGGCAGCCACGCACAACGTGATGTCTTCGAGCGTATCACAACCGACTCAGGACTGCGTGCGGGCCGTTATGATGCCACTGCAGCGATCCTGCGGGACCGTCAGAAAATACGCGGTGGCCATATCGACCGCTTTGCCGCCACACGTTTTGAGAAGATCAACACAGCACGCGAAATCGCGGCGCAATAGACCGGACGAAGAACCCATATGACGACCCCTGCCTCCCTTGCCGCTGCAGCACCTCGCGTGCGCGACCTGCGCCTCGACTTCTTTCGCAGCATTGCGATGTTCATTATCCTGGTTGCCCACACACCGGGCAATTTTCTAACCTCGTGGATACCAGCGCGCTGGGGTTTCTCCGACGCCACCGAGATGTTTGTCTTCTGCTCTGGCATGGCCTCGGCCATCACTTTTGGCGGCGCATTTCAATGTGCGGAATGGTTCTTGGGCTCGGCCCGCGTAGGGTTCCGCATCTGGCAAGTGTACTGGGCACACATCGGGCTGTTTATTGCTGTTGCCGCCCTCATAGCGGGCTTTGATTACTACGGCGACTTTGACAAAAACTACATCGGTTCACTGAACCTGTGGAAGTTCTTCGAAGATCCTGCCGTACCGTTATTAGGCCTCATAACGCTCACTTATGTACCAAATTATTTCGATATTCTGCCAATGTATATGGTGGTGCTGGCCATGATGCCCATCGTGATGGCCTTGCAACCGGTCCACACTGGATTGGTCTTTGCCTTTATGGGCGCAGTTTGGCTGGGCGCACAGGCTTGGTTGTTTGGCGACTACCATCTCGCCCTTCCGGCAGAGCCTTGGTCTGAGCGCAACTGGTTCTTCAATCCCTTTGGGTGGCAGCTGGTGTTCTTTACAGGGTTTGCCCTTATGCGCGGCTGGATTCCAAAACCACCCGTTCATATCGTACTTATTCTTCTTGCTGCTGCAATCGTGATAGCCAACATTCCACTCAGCAATATCGGTGTACGAGCCGTCGCCCGCGACTGGTTCTTTGTGACTGAAGCTGGCAACCCTGTTATCGACACGCGCATTGCCATAAAACCACTGATCGACAAAAGCGATTTTGGTCTTTTCAGCTATATTCATTTCCTCGCGCTTGCCTATCTTGCTTGGGTTTTGGCAGGTGAAAAAGGCGACAACCTTTTGGCGCGTGGCACGAGTCTGATTGCACGGGTTTGGGGTCGGATGCTTAAAATCATTCTGAAAGTAGGGCAGCAGTCCTTGGCTGTCTTCATTGTATCTATGTTTACCGCACGCGTAATGGGATTTGTGATGGATATGATTGGACGCACGACAACGACCACTTTGCTGGTCAATTTCGGAGGGGCCGTGATCCTTGTTGCAACAGCTTACGGTGCAGGCGGGTTCAAATCCCAACCTTGGAGGGTGAAGGTCTGATGCTGCGCCGCGATGTCCTCAAAACGCTGGCCGCTTTGGCCGCTGTTCCAACTGCCGCTTGGGCTGAAAATGCACCCTTGCGCACAGGCACGATGACCCCGTTCAATTCACAAACCGTAAAGAACCGTGCGCGGGCGCTCGCGGCAAGCGATTACGTCCCGCGCCCAAAAGTTCCGCAAGAGTGGGAACAGATCAGTTACGATCAATACCGCAAAATCTGGTTCGATCATCGCAATGCCCTTTGGGAAAACACCAACCGGCCGCAGCGCTTGGATGTCTTTCCGACCGGCCTCTATTATCCCCAAGGCGTAGAAATAACCGTCGTGGACGATGGCGGGGCCAGCCCGCTTGTCTTCGATCTTGATGTGTTCGACCGCACAGACCAGTTTCCTGACCTGCCACTCAACGAGAACATGGGCTATTTTGGCATGCGCTTACGTGCCGATCTGCGCAACTCCGGCGCATTTAGCGAATACTCTGTGTTCCAAGGGGCCAGTTATTTCCGCGGCATTGGCACGGGAGAGATTTATGGCCTCTCCGCCCGCAGTCTTGCGCTCAAAACCGGCGATCCCATGGGCGAGGAATTCCGGGATTTCATCGCCTTTTGGATTGAGACACCGCAACCCACTGATCGCTCCGTCACGCTCCACGCCCTGCTCGATAGCCCAAGCTGCACAGGTGCATACCGCTTCGAGATCACCCATGGTGACGTACTGGATATGGAGGTCGAAGCGACCCTATTTGCGCGCACCGATATGGGCCATGTGGGCATCGCCCCGCTCAAGTCAATGTTCCTGTTTGACGCCACGGACCGCGCACGGTTTTCCGACTTCAGCCCCAATGTTCACGACAGTGACGGCCTACTGATCCACAACGGCGCGGGCGAAGTGATCTGGCGACCGCTGGCCAACTCCAAAACTCTGCAGATCAGCGCATTCGGCGATCAAAACCCCAAAGGCTTTGGCCTGATGCAGCGCAAGCGGGAGTTCAGCGATTACAACGATCTCGAAGCGCTTTATCACAAGCGCCCGTCAGTTTGGATCACCCCGCGCGGTGACTGGGGTGTAGGTGCTGTGACGCTGGTTGAAATTCCTGCCGATCTGGAAATCTACGACAATATCGTCGCCTACTGGCGCCCCGCCACCCCCATCGCAGTGAGCAGTGAGCAGTGAGCAGTGAGCACCAGATGCGCTACGGATTGCAATGGGGCGCTCACCCTGCGCCAATTCCGCCTGAATTGCTGCGCGTTCTGGGCTCTGCCATGGGCGGTCGACCCGAAGGCGAACTGGTCATGGTCATTGATTTCGAGGACGGCAGCGCGCTACCCGAAGACTTGGGCACTGTTGACGTTACCCTGCGCAGCAATAGCGGCACCACCACACCCGGAATTTTGCAGCGTAACCCTGAAACCAATGGACCCCGTCTTGCGTTCACCTTTATGCCCGAGGGCGCAGAGGTGGCGGAATTCCACATGCAACTGCGCACGGGCGAGGCCCCTCTGAGCGAAGTATGGCTCTACCGTTGACACAAACCTGATGCAAGATGCGACCCCAAACGCCGCAATGCCCCCACGCGCCCCTATGGAAGCGCGGGAGCAGGCGTTTGGAAATGCGGTGGCCATGCTGCATGATCTGGCCCAGCGCGCAGGACCGCACCGCTACTCCCTGTTTATTCTGTCAGACACCCGCGACGATGCGATTGCAGCCCAAGAGTGGCAGGCATATGAGGATTTGCGCAGCACAACGCCCACTGGTTTCACCGTCTATTGCCGTCGCCGCAGTGACAACACGGACAAGAAAATCGGTAACATCGCCGAATGGGTGCGCGGCTGGGGCGCTACATTCGAGGGGATGGTTGTGCTGGATGCCGATAGCCTGATGAGCGGCCGCGCCATTGACCGCTTGGCTTCCGAATTGTCTTCCGCACCGCGCGCAGGATTGATCCAGACCTTCCCCATGCTCATCGGCGCACAGACAGTTTTTTGCACGGCTGCAACAGTTCTCAAACGTGGCTTACGGGTGGCTGCTCGCTGAAGGGCTGGCCACTTGGGCGCGCTCTGAGGGGAACTACTACGGCCATAACGCGATCATCCGCACCCAAGCCTTCGCCACCAGCGCAATGCTGCCACATCTGTCGGGGCGCGGTGGCAGCGATCAACTCATCCTCAGTCATGATTTTGTCGAAGCAGGACTGCTGCGTCGTGCGGGATTGGGCGTTCGGTTTCTCCCTCGTGTCATGAGCAGCTTTGAAGAGACCCCCGCGACCCTGATCGACTATGTGATCCGTGATCGCCGCTGGTGTCGTGGCAACTTGCAGCACTTGCGCCTCTTGGGCACAAAAGGCCTGCACCCTGTCTCAAGGTCTCATTTGTTTCATGGTGCAGTTGCTTATCTGCTCAGCCCTGCGTGGTTCTTCCTTTTGGTGATCTGGGCGCTCTTGGGAAAAGATGCCGAAACAAACGTCATCCGCTATTTTAATGAGGCGAACCCATTGTTCCCCGATTGGCGCCCCGCCATGAGCCATATCGACAGCGCAGTGTTTCTGATCATCATGTATACCATGCTGCTCACTCCAAAGATCGCAGGCGCTGGTATCATTGCGGCCACACCGCGTGCAGCGCGTGTCTTCGGGGGTGCGGGTCCCTTCCTGCGCAGTTTCATTGTCGAAGTGGCGCTCTCCATCGCCTACGCCCCGATCATGATGATCCAACAGACCAAGGCCGTGTTGCGCGCGCTCACCAGCAGCTCGAAGGCATGGGCACCTCAATCGCGTGAAGCGCGCCAGCACAGCTGGTCCACCTTGGTCAAATTTCACTGGGTTGAGATGATACTTGGTGCCATCCTGCTGAGCGGTTTACTTGCGGGATTGGTGTCCCTTTGGCTTGTCCCAATCGTGTTCAGCCTTGTATTTTCAGTGCCCCTCTCAGCACTGTCTGGCCTGCAAGTGTCGGATCGCGCCAGCTCTGCATTCCGCCTCGACAGCCCCTACACACTGCGCGAGCCTGCTATCGTGCGTCACGCCTTGAAAAAACGCGCAAGGCTTGAGGGACTGCTCAAGACAAAAGATATCCCCGCGGAATAGCGGCCCCCTTCCCAGCCAAAGTGCACAACCCAAACCGCCCGCCAGATGTCTCTGACGGGCGGTTTGAAATTTAGGCTCGGGTCCTCGTTACGAGGTAACTTGCTCTCGCAGGATCGACGCTGTCAGCGATAGCATCAAGTAGATGCCGCCAAAGATCAGGAATGCCAGAATGGTGTTCTCGAACTTGCGTGGATAGCTGGGCTCCTCACTCGGCACTGGGCGCACCGCGATAGTGAGATAGCGCACCTGAAGCGTCGATTCGGTCCGTGCTTGCTCCAGTCCCGTTTGGGCCAGCTGCAAGTTGGTGTCCGCGTTCACCAAATCCGCTTGGGCCAATTGCAGGCTCACGGCTTGTTGCGCCAGAGAGGTGGTACCCTCGGTTACATTGTTCATCCGGTTATTCAACTGGGTCAAAGCACCCTCTAGACGGCGCACATCGCCCTGCGCACCCTCGACTTTTGCACGGTTGGGCCGTGCATTGTCCAAGAGAGCCGCAAGCTCCAGCTGCTTTTCAATCAGCAGTGTCTCATAGTTGGTGATCTGGGTCCGGATCGCAGCAATCACCGCTTCGGGATCCACACCATTTTCGACCTGCAACTCGATCAAACGTTGCTGTGCGTCACGGCGCGCCTTCTGTGCCTTACCAAAGCCGATCTCGGCATCGTTCATACCGCTATCACGCTTGTCTTGGCTCAGACTGTTCACCCGCTCTTCTGCGTACTTGAGCAATCGCTCGGAGAATGTCGTCGCAACCTGCGGATCGGCCGCAATGATTTCCATACGGATCACGCCCTCTGTTGGATCGTATCCGATTTTGACGTTCTTTTTATAAAGCTTGTAGGCCTCTTCATTGGTTGGATCATCATTCAACCGTTGGATCGGATCAATGCTCTCTTGGGTGAAGTAGTCTTTGAACCCTGCATCACCATCGAGCCGCAGCATCGCGTCTTTGGACTGTAAGTATGCTTGGGTCGCGATACTGTCTGCCGAGTTCGCAAACTGCGTTGGTAACAGGCCACCAAACGGGCTTGGGCCGCCACCACCCTCGTTCTGGATGATCAAAAACTGGCTGTCTGTGGCGTACATCGGCGTCCCCACTTTGTAGACGTAATAGCCTGCAAAGAAAGTTGGCAGGATCACGAAGAAGGCCAAACGAACGATGAGCAAACCCGTCTTCCGGCGACGACGGCGTGAGATGGGTTTCTGAATATCCGAAATTTCGCGTGTACGGCGCTCCATCGGGCTGACCTCGGTCGAGGGCAGTTTGGTTCCACCCGCTTGGACAGTTTGGGGCAGCTGCACCCGACCTGCTCCGGCGCCACCAGCGACGGCTGGCAACGTGGCCATAACATCGCCTGGACCTCCCTCGTGTTGGGCACCGCCCGCTTGAGGCACCACCAGCTCCAACATATTGGAGCGTTGGAAGGGGTCGATCCCTTTGGCCCGCAACAAGCGGACTGCGTCAAAATCCGAGGTCGCAGGAAGCCCGTGCTTTTGCGCCACGCACCGCGCCATCCGCAGCTGACGACCTGTCAGACCTTCTTGGCGAATTGCATCCATGTCCTGCGCACCTGTGACCTGTGCGGCCGATGCAACTTCACCCGATTTTGCAGTTGCTTGCGGTTGCTGCGGTTGCGCAGCTTGGCGCGGTGAGGGCGGAGGCATTTGTTGCGCAGGCGCGGACGGCCGCGGCGCAGCAGTTTTGGCGCCTCGGAGGGCGGTGTTGCACCCTCTGTCTCGGCACTTGGGCTACGCTTGATGCGAATTTTTCTAGCGTTTCCGCCTGATGCGACACAATTAAAATTGTGGTCGTTCGCAGGCGTTCTTGCAGGATTTCTCCTGCTTTTCTGTTAAATTCTACATCTGTTGTGGATGGCATGCCTTCGTCAATCAGATACATATCAAAATCAAGCGCCAACATCAGAGCGAAGGAAAAGCGTGCGCGCATCCCCGCCGAATATGTACCGAGAGGTTGGTCAAAGTATTCACCAAGGCCACACAGCCAACGACAAAAGCTCTCGACATAATCGGGATCAAGCCCGTATAATCAGAAGTAAGCCCGTAGAGCCGCGCAATATAGCGCGAGTTCTCCATCGCGGAGACCTTACCAACGGCTGCACCCATGAAACCAAGCGGAAAAGAAATGTTACACCCGCGGTAAACTTCGCCCTCGTCAGGCTTTTCCAGCCCCGCCATCATATTGATGAGCGTGGTTTTACCTGTCCCGTTGGGCGCAAGGATGCCCATTGATTTCCCAAGCTCGACGCGGAAGGATGCACGGTCAAGGATGACCTTGTGCTGTGTGCCTGTCCAGAAGGACTTGGAAACGTTACGAAATGCCAGCATTAAGTGCCTGTTCCGCCTCTGTTTACGGGGTGAAGTGTGTCCCTCTCTTACGGAGGATGTAGGTTCGGCTAACCACAGATTGTGACCATATTATTTCCGATTTGGAAATAAATGTACAACAGGACCGACAACAAGAATTCCAGCGTCTGCGAAGACGTCTGAATTGCCGTAAGAACCACCTGCAGAAACAGCTAAAAATTGATGCTATTCTGCGATAATGCTCTTCCCTGCTTGGCAAATTGGCGCATCCGCTTACCTACAATAATATGAAAGACATTCACCCCGATCTGCGTGCCTGCACCCTGTGCGACCAGCGTTTTGCCGCAACCGCAACTGCGCACCGTCCCAATCCTGTGGTCTGGTTCCAAAAAGGGGCGCGTTTGCTCATCGCATCCCAAGCGCCGGGGATGAAAGTACATAAAGCCAACACACCGTTTTGGGATGCCTCTGGTGTGCGCTTGCGCAGTTGGCTTGGGCTGAATGAAGATGCATTCTATGACCGTTCACGGGTTGCGATCATCCCTATGGCCTTCTGCTTTCCCGGCTATGATAAAAAGGGCAGTGACCTGCCGCCCCCACCAATCTGTGCCAAAACATGGCGCAAAGATGCTTTGGCCATGGTGCCCGACATCCGCCTAACCGTCCTGATCGGCGGCCATGCCATGCGCTACCACCTGCCAGATTTCACCACTGTCACCCAAGCTGTGCGGGATTGGGAGAAGCACCCCCGCGGCACCTTCGCCTTGCCACATCCCTCATGGCGCAATACGGGTTGGCTCAAGAAAAATCCGTGGTTTGCGATTGAGGTACTCCCCCGTCTGCAAGCCGCCGTTGCTGAGGTGATGACATGACAGAGACCCCATTGGATACAGCACATGCCGCCATGATGGCTGCGCCCGAGGATGACACTGCGCGCCTGCGATTTTATGAACGTATGGCTGATGTGGAGTTATTCTTGCTGTTGGAGGCCGAGCCTGTCGGTGACCAGATCAATCCCCGAGTGCTGGAGTTTGAGGGCGCTCAATATCTACTGGCGTTCGACCGCGCCCAGCGCCTTGCGCAATATGCGGGCGAGGCAGGTGCGTATGTTGCTCTCTCTGGCCGTAACGTGGCCGCGATGTTGGAGGCGCAACCGCTGGGCATTGCCCTCAACATGGATGTCGCTCCCTCGGCGATCCTTCTGCCCGATACCGCCGTGGCATGGCTGCGCGAGACACTAACGAATGAGGCGTCACAAGTTGAGGCCAAGATCGAAAGCGTGCTTCCGCCCAAGGGTCTGCCAGAACAGCTCATCACGGCAATCGACGAAAAGCTGGCCACAGCGACTGGCATGGCTGCGAACGCATGGTTGGTCGGTGTCGCGTATGAAGGTGGCGGGCGCGGGCATCTGTTGGCTTTCATCGACGCGATCCCGCGTGCGCAAGACGCGCTTGTCCGTGCTGCGTCCGAAGCACTTACATTTTCGGGTATCGAAGCTGGCGCTATGGACGTCGGATTTTTCAATCACAGCGATCCAACTGTAACAAAGCTTATGAAAGTAGGCCTGCGCTTTGACTTGCCTCAGATGGAAACATTACAGAAAACCCCTCGTTTGCCCGGTGGCGATGCGGGTGAGCCGCCAATCCTGAAATAATCGTGCGATAAACTCTGCTCTGCTTCACACAAGTGAGAGGTCACGCAAACGCGACATGCACAGACAGTCTTGTCTGGCTAGGCTTTGGGTATATCATAACCCGAATAGGAGCTTACACATGAACCGCTTTGCCCTCTCTATCGCCGCTGCCGCCACCGCGCTCAGCTTTGCCAATGCTGCTTTTTCTGGCGATCAATCATCGACGAGACAGGCTTTGCCGTGTCGGGCTATGATGTCGTCGCCTATTTCTCCTTGCCACAAAATTCAGTTGGCCAAACCAACACCGCACCGGTCGAGGGCGACAAGTCCATCACCGCAGAGCACAATGGCTCAACATTCGCCTTCTCCTCCGAGGCAAACCGCGATTTGTTCACAGCCAACCCCGCAAAATATGCACCCCAATATGACGGCCACTGCGCTTATGGCGTTGCAAAGGGCGGCAAAGTACCAGGTAATCCGACACTCTGGCGCATCGTTGATGACAAACTCTTTCTCAACATCACTACGAATGTTGTAGGCTTCTGGGAAGAAGACATTCCGGGCCATATCAACATGCCAACGGACAACTGGCCAAGCCTTGACCCACAGCCAGCCTCCGAGCGGACAATTCCCCAGTGGTCATCCGCTGCACCAAAAAGCTAAATCCATGAGCAACACCCACGCCACGTCTCAACCCCTCGTATCTCGCCGCCGCGCCCTTATTGCGTGTTTGGCACTGGGTGGTGTGGGTGCCGCTTATTGGTTTAATATTACGGGCAGTGTTCAAGCTGCCGATCTTACGGTGCAATCTGCCTTTTTGGGCGCCAGCAAGGGTGATTTCACCCTGATTGATATACGTCGACCCGATGAATGGGCGCGCACGGGTGTTCCTGTCGGTGCCATCCCACTCGACATGCGCGATCCTGAATTTGTGCAAAAGCTTCTCATCCAAGTTTCAAGTCCAACTGCACCGATTGCCCTCATCTGCGCACGCGGAGTCCGCTCGCGCCATCTTGCAGGCAGGCTAACCGAGGCAGGCTTCACCAATATCATAGACGTGCCCGAAGGCATGCTCGGCTCTGGCGCAGGACCAGGGTGGCTTGGCGCTGGTTTGCCCGTCACCAAACTCTGACTGATTGCCGAACGCACCCGCGTAGATTATAGCCAGCGCATGAGCACAAATCCCCCAAGCCTCCGCCCCGATCTGGCACCAAAAGCCACTTTCTCCGAGCCTAAGCGCACGAGCCAGCCGACTATCGGCATGGTCAGCCTTGGCTGTCCCAAAGCATTGGTGGACAGTGAGCGTATCCTCACCCGCTTGCGCGCCGAAGGCTACGCAATCTCCCCCGACTACTCTGGTGCAGATGCTGTGATCGTAAACACCTGCGGATTTCTGGACAGTGCCAAAGCAGAGAGCCTCGACGCCATTGGCGAAGCGCTCACCGAAAATGGCCGCGTGATCGTGACAGGGTGTTTGGGCGCAGAGCCTGATTATATCCGCGAACACCACCCTCGCATCCTCGCCGTCACTGGCCCGCACCAATACGAGCAGGTCTTGGACGCCGTGCACCTTGCCGTGCCACCCTCTCCCGATCCATTCATTGATCTGCTGCCTGCCTCGCGTGTCTCGCTCACGCCGCGCCACTTCAGCTATCTGAAAATCTCCGAAGGCTGTAATCACAAGTGCAAA
>CAWVZA010000057.1:0-15324 GCA_963934545.1 uncultured Sulfitobacter sp. | reverse complement strand
CTTGAATCACGCCACCCTGATGGTCTCAAGCGGATTAATGGGTCCAGAGCCTAAGGCCCCTTGCCAAAGTATTGGCACGCGTTAATCGCCGTGGGCACTCTTGGTGAATACTGGTTGGGCCTGCTAGACACTTTTTGAGTTTCCGCGGGCATTTTTGGCATCGAAAAAATAGAAATATTCGGATTTTTGGTAGGCCCGGTAGGACTCGAACCTACGACCAAAGCGTTATGAGCGCTCTGCTCTAACCAACTGAGCTACAGGCCCGCCTAGAGACTGGGTATTGCGGTCTGGCGGTTTCGTCAAGGGTTTGCGTTGCGACTTGGGTCGATATGATTTAGGTCGCAGGGCAACGGATTTTCCAGCCAGAGGCTTTTGAGAATGACTGAGAGACAAAACGGTATCACTTACGCGGACGCGGGTGTGGACATTGATGCGGGCAATGCGCTTGTTGAGCGGATTAAACCAGCGGCCAAACGTACAACGCGGTCGGGTGTAATGTCAGGCTTGGGCGGTTTTGGTGCGCTCTTTGATCTCAAAGCAGCTGGATACAACGATCCAATTCTGGTGGCCGCGACGGACGGTGTCGGTACGAAGCTGCGGATTGCGATTGATACGGGCAATGTAGACTGTGTTGGCATTGATCTGGTTGCAATGTGCGTCAACGATCTGGTGTGCCAAGGTGCCGAGCCTTTGTTCTTCCTTGATTACTTTGCCATGGGCAAGCTGGAGCTGGATACCGCCACGCGGATTATCGAAGGCATTGCCAAGGGTTGTGAATTGTCTGGCTGTGCGCTCATTGGCGGCGAGACGGCAGAGATGCCCGGCATGTATCCCGAGGGCGATTTCGATCTTGCAGGCTTTAGCGTAGGCGCGATGGAGCGGGGCGGTACGCTGCCTGCCAATGTCGCTGCTGGCGATGTATTGTTGGGACTAGCCAGTGATGGCGTGCATTCCAACGGTTACAGCCTTGTGCGCGTAATTGTTGAGCACTCCGGTATGAAGTGGGACGATCCATGCCCGTGGGATGCTGGCACGCTCGGTGAAGCCTTGCTGACGCCCACAAGGCTCTATGTAAAGCCTGCTTTGGCTGCGGCACGTGAAGGTATGGTCAATGCGTTGGCTCATATCACAGGCGGTGGTCTGACTGAAAACTTGCCGCGGGTTCTGCCTGAGGGTTTGGGTGCTACGATTGATCTGAACGCATGGGAATTGCCGCCGGTATTTCGCTGGCTCACGGCGCACGGCGGTATGGATGAGGCGGAACTGCTCAAGACGTATAACGCAGGGATCGGCATGATCGTTGTTGTGCCTGCGGACAAGACGGACGCGGCTGCCAAGATGCTTAGCGATATGGGCGAGACCGTCTATACGATGGGAACCGTAACCGAAGAAGAAGGTGTCGCCTACGAGGGCAGCCTCGTCTGATGATGCGGGTTGCGATGTTCATCTCGGGTGGTGGCTCCAATATGGTGGCGCTGCTGAATGATATGGCGCGGGCAGGGCATCAGGGCGTGCCGTGTGTAGCGCTGGCCAACAGTGCCGATGCAGGCGGGTTGGCACGCGCCGCCGAGCGCGGTGTGCCAACAGTCGCAGTGGATCATAGACCCTTTGCAGGTGATCGCGCTGCGTTTGAGGCAGCGATCAGCGAGGCGCTGAAGCCCTTTGCACCTGATATGATTTGTCTTGCTGGTTTTATGCGGGTGCTTACCGCAGGTTTCATCGATCAATGGACGGGGCGGATGATTAATATTCACCCCTCGCTTTTGCCAAAGTACAAAGGGCTGCACACTCACGCGCGCGCCCTTGAGGCTGGTGACAGCATGCATGGTTGCAGTGTGCATGAAGTGACCGCTGCGCTGGATGACGGACCGATCCTTGGGCAGGCGCACGTACCTGTACTGCAAGGTGACACGCCTGACACATTGGCGGCACGGGTGTTGGTGCAAGAGCACCGCCTGTATCCGGCAGTGCTGCGCCGATTTGTGGCAGGAGAACGTGATCCACTGATACTTCACGCCTGAGATTTTGCAAAGCTGGCTGGTCAATCCTTGCGCAGTCCTTTACCGCTATAGGCAGAAATAGGATATTTGCCCATATGCGTACGATTACCACCACCGAAGAGCTGGCCGCTTATTGCGCGGAAGCTGCAAACCACCCCTTTGTCACAGTCGATACGGAGTTCCTTCGCGAGCGGACCTACTACTCCAAGCTCTGTTTGGTGCAGCTTGCCATGCCGGGTACCGATGACAGTGGAGCAGTGTTGGTTGATCCTTTGGTGGATGGATTGTCGATGGAGCCGCTGTATGAGCTGTTCCGCGATACGTCTGTGGTGAAGGTGTTTCACGCAGCACGCCAAGATCTCGAGATATTCTATGTAGACGCACAAGTTTTCCCTGACCCGCTGTTCGACACCCAAGTTGCTGCGATGGTCTGCGGCTTTGGGGAGCAGGTGGGTTATGAGACGTTGGTGCGCAAGATTGCCAAGGAAGGTGTAGACAAGACGTCACGCTTTACCGATTGGTCGCGCCGTCCGTTGACCGATGCACAAAAGACATATGCGTTGGCGGACGTGACGCACCTCCGTCAGGTGTATGAATTTCTGAGCGCCAAGCTCGAAGAAACAGGGCGCCACAAATGGGTTGAGGAAGAGCTTGAAGTGCTCACCAATCCTGACACATACATTACCGCCCCGCGTGCTGCCTGGAAACGGGTGAAGACGCGGACCAACTCTGGTCGGTTTCTCGGAATCGTGCGTGAACTGGCGGCGTTCCGTGAAGCTTACGCACAAGAGCGCAATATTCCGCGCAACCGCGTGTATAAAGATGATGCGATGGTAGAGCTTGCCTCGAACAAGCCCAAGAACCACGAAGAACTGGGCCGTGCGCGTTTGTTGTTACGCGATGCGCGTAAGGGCGATATTGCGGATGGCATCCTCAAAGCAGTTGCTGCTGGCATTGCTTGTTCGAACGATGATCTGCCACAGGCGGACCGTAGTCGTGAAAAGCTGCAAGTGAACCCTGCGCTGGCCGATTTGCTGCGTGTCTTGCTCAAAGCCAAAACCGAAAGTGCCAGCGTCGCAGCCAAACTGATTGCCAGTGCTTCTGATCTGGATGCGATTGCTGCTGGTGCGCGTGACGTCCAAGCCATGCGCGGCTGGCGGTTGGAAGTGTTTGGAAATGATGCTGTAGCGCTTTGCGAAGGTAAGATCGCGCTGACTGCCGTTGGCAATGACGTGAAAGTCGTGCGGGTTTAATCCGCACGCTTTGTGGCAACGCATAGTCCAAGATTCAGATAAACTGAAAAAGGTTAGTGACGTGCAACCCGTGCATTGCGTTGGCCTTCAACGCGGATACTGCGCACACCGCGTAAGTCTTGCGATGTGAGCTTGCGCGCTGCGGTGACATCACGGGTGGGCGGTGTCCCCGCTGCCGTGTTGGTTAGGGCAATCCCCTCAAGACGATACGTAAGCACACCGTCTACTGGCACTTCTTCCTCATTGGCTGGGGTCAGCTGTACCGAATATGTCCCTTGGCGTGCAGCACGTCCCGTTGCACGGATGATTGCGCCCCCTGGAATGCGCTCAACTTTAAGGTCAACAATCTCGTCAAATGGCGTGCCCATATAGAGGGCGTTCTTTGCTCTGCGGCCTGCGAACAGGCCACCTTGGGCAGGGATCAACGGGTTTGTAGATGCTTCCTCTACGGATACGGACGTTGACCGTCCAAACCAGTTTGTCGGATTGAGCGCGCTGTCGCGCACGACGCCACAGGCGCCAAGGCCCATGGAAGCAACCAAAAGAACGGTGAGGGAAATACGCATAGGACCTGCCGTTGAATACTGACGTTTTACACTGCCTACCGTATCCCTGCGCCGTTGGGAAGGGGTGGGGCTGGACGTTTGGGTAAGTAAGCCCTACCTCAAGCGAAATAAGATCAAATAGGAGCCACGACATGGCCACTGCGCAATTCGAAGAGCTGGTTGAGGATTTTGAATTTCTGGACGATTGGGAAGATCGCTACCGCCATGTGATTGATCAGGGTAAGTCTATGGAGGCGTTGGATGAAGCGCTGCGAGTGCCTGCGCTCAAAGTGGATGGTTGCGCCAGCCAAGTCTGGCTGCATGCCGAGATGGAAGAGGGCAAGCTACATTTCGACGGCGCGTCTGATGCGATGATTGTATCGGGTTTGATTTCGGTCTTACGCACGCTCTACAACGGGCTGACGCCTGTGGAAGTTCTGGCTGTTGATGCCAAGGCGGAGATGGGGCGGTTGGGGCTCAACGATCATTTGTCCGCGCAACGCTCCAACGGGCTGACGGCAATGATCGAGCGGGTGCGCGAGACGGCAGCGCGCGCTGGGTAATAAGTTGGAGGGGCGCTGCCCCCTTTGCCCTTGGCCAATTTTCCCAGAGTATTTAAGGCCAAGAAAGATAGGCTAGAGGGTTGCAAGGGTGTCTTTCAGATCGCCGTAGCCTGTGTAGCGGCGCTCGAATTTCAGGCCGAGGCGGGCGGCGCAGAGTTCGGCCTTTGTTGTGAGCTCGGGGTCGTCGGTCTGCGCTTGGTAGACCAGTTTTTCATAGTTCCCGAAATACATGTCGCGCAGTTCTGGATGCCGGTCGAGGCCCATGGGCTTCATTATGAAGGCGTCAAACTGGCGCACAAGGAAGTCGGTGAGATAGAAGGTTGTGATCTCGTCTTGGGTAATTGGGGCGAAGCGGTCATTCCCTTCGAAAAAGCTGTAGCAATGGGGACCTGCAATCATTTGCACACCGAGGTCTTCGCAGGCAGCTTCGAGCAGGCCACCCGTGCCGCAATCAGCGTATGCAATAAAGATATCATCATAGGAGGCGCGGTGCTTGGTTACGGCTGTGCGGACGGCATCTGTGATCTTATCGGGGTAGAGGTGGTAGTTGGCGGGCAGGCAAGTGAGATCGAGATGGGTCCAGCCGTTCGCCTCTTTCAGATCAATAATTTCGCGGGCCAATGCACCGCAGGCGATGATCAGAATTTTTCCGCGCACTGTGCCCAGTGGCAGGCCTTCTTCGGTGAGTTGGGTGTCCGAAAGCTTCATTTGCGCAGGTACATTAGGGCCGCCGTTGCGATCAGAAAGACGGGCAAAGCAATGATCAGGGCCATGGGACCCAGCGATGTGATCAGCCAGATAGAAAAGCCTGCGGCGATGATCACAGACGTGATTAGCAAAGCGAATGGGGCGAGGGGCATAGGGTATCCTTTCACAGCTCAAGATAAGGATTGTCGCGCTACGAAAAAAAGGCCCCGCAGTGCAGGGCCTTTGATCAAGTCTGAAATCTGGTTCATGCGTTCGCGCTGTTGTGTTTGCGGCCAACCCACTCTTTTGCGGTCTCGACTGCAACTGCGGCGTCACGGCAATAGGCGTCTGCACCGATGGCTTTGCCAAATTCTTCGTTCAGAGGTGCGCCACCGACCAATACGATATAATCATCGCGGATGCCCTGCTCGACCATCGTGTCGATCACAACTTTCATGTAGGGCATTGTGGTGGTGAGAAGGGCAGACATGCCAAGGATATCAGGGCCTTCTTTTTCGAGCGCCTCAAGGTAGTTCTCAACGGGGTTGTTGATGCCCAGATCGACCACTTCAAAACCCGCACCTTCCATCATCATGGAAACAAGGTTTTTGCCGATGTCGTGAATGTCGCCTTTGACCGTGCCGATAACCATTTTGCCGACGCGTGGTGCGCCTGTTTCTGCCAGAAGCGGCTTGAGAATGAACATGCCACCCTTCATTGCGTTGGCAGCAAGCAGCACTTCGGGCACGAACAAGATGCCATCGCGGAAGTCGGCGCCAACGATCGTCATGCCACCCACCAGCGCTTTTGTCAGGACATCATAGGGTACCCAACCGCGTGCAATCAGGATGTTGACGGATTCTTCAATCTCTTCTTTCAGACCATCATAAAGGTCGTCGAACATCTGTTGGACCAGTTCTTCGTCGTCCAGATCGGCAAGGATGATATCGTCTTCTTCAGACATGGTGTTCCCTTTGCGTGGCAGGCCTTGTGGCCATGACTTTTGACCAGTTTTGTCAGAGACCGGTGAAAATACTAAAGCATTTGCGACAACACAGGAGTAAACCGCGACGCAGTGCTCATGATCTGTGTAGGATTTTAACGCTCTAGCTGCGGCGACGTCCTTTGCGCGGGGCGCGGGTGGGCGCGTTGCCATCTGTGCCGTCACTCTCGGAAGAGAAGCCACCAAGTGCTGCGCTGATCTCTTCTAATGCGGGCGTGTCGCCTTTTGGTATCGTATCAAGGGCTTCACGCATCTTCTCAAGGTGGGTGGGCATGGTGCCACAGCAACCACCAATGATCTGTGCGCCACAGTTGCGGGCCATCAGGGCGTAAGTCGCCATCAGTTCGGGCGTGCCATCATAGTGGATGTGACCTTCGACGTACTTCGGGATACCTGCGTTCCCTTTTGCAACAATGGGCTGTTTGGGGTGATTTGCGCTAAATCCGAGAACGGTGCGCAGCAAATCAGATGCGCCTGTTCCACAGTTCGCACCGAAGGCTAAAGGTGCGTTGTCCATCTCACCAACCATCTCGACCATGGCAGCAGAGGTCATGCCCATCATAGTGCGGCCTGCTGTGTCAAAACTCATAGTGCCAACCCATGGCAACCCCGCCAGCGCGAACCCTTCGGCGGCGGCGCGGTATTCTTCGGGCGCTGATATTGTCTCAAGCCAGCCAATATCGGCGCCACCTGCTTTGAGGCCATCTGCTGTCTCATGGAACATCTCCACGGCCGTTGCATGCGACAAGGTGCCAACCGGCTCCATAATCTCGCCTGTGGGGCCAACGGAGCCTGCTACGATTACTTTGCGACCAGCGGTATCAGCAACTTCGCGAGCGAGTTCGGCAGAGACGCGGCTGAGCTCATGCGCGCGCTTCTGGGCGCTGTGCAATTTCAGACGCGAAGCATTGGCGCCAAAGCTGTTGGTGAGGAAAATGTCAGAACCTGCATTCACTGCATCACGGTAGAGGGTGAGGATTTTGTCAGGCTCGTCTGTGTTCCAGAACTCTGGCGGCTCGCCTGCCATCAGTCCCATATTGAATAGGTTAGTCCCTGTTGCGCCATCGGCCAGCAGGACACCTTTTTCAGCCAGCAGATCGGTGAGTGGGTTCGACATAATGTGGGCTCCGCGGAAAAAGAAATAGTCGGGAACGGCGCATATTCTATTCCCTCACTTTGGGCTTTTTCATGTGGCATAGGAAAGAGCAAGATTCATAATCTTCACTATCGTTATGAATTTGATTGGGGTCTTGATGTTGCACGGCAGCACGCTTGCAGCACTGGGCACACTCCACTAAGAGAGTGCAAACAGGGCACCGGGAATCCCCCGCGCCTGGCAACTACAGGGGACGCCCATGGCCCGCCGTAAGAAAATCTACGAAGGCAAAGCAAAAATCCTTTATGAAGGTCCTGAGCCTGGAAAGATTGTTCAGTACTTTAAGGATGATGCGACAGCATTCAATGCTGAGAAGAAGGCCGTCCTCGATGGAAAAGGCGTTCTGAACAACCGCTTGTCCGAGTATTTTATGACGGGTCTTAACCAGATTGGTGTCCCGACCCATTTCATCAAAAGCCTCAATATGCGCGAGCAGCTTGTCCGTCAGGTCGAGATTATTCCACTCGAAGTGATCGTGCGGAACTATGCAGCAGGCACCATGTCCAAGCGTTTGGGCATTGAAGAAGGCACGCAGTTGCCACGTCCGATTGTCGAGTATTCGTACAAAGACGACTCCCTTGGTGATCCCTTGGTCTCAGAAGAGCATATCGCAGCCTTCGGTTGGGCCAGCCAGCAGGACATGGATGATATTCTGAGCCTTGCACTGCGGGTGAATGATTTCATGTCGGGCATCATGTACGGCGTTGGTATCAAGCTGATCGATTTCAAAATTGAAGTTGGTCGCGTGTATGACGGTGAGTTTCAACGTCTGATCGTTGCGGATGAAATTTCGCCTGACAGCTGTCGTTTGTGGGATATGGAAACGGGTCGTAAATTGGACAAAGATGTGTTCCGTCGCGATCTGGGGTCTCTTACAGATGCCTATACAGAAGTGGCCACACGTTTGGGTGTGATGCCCAAGTCGTCTACGCCAATGATCAAGCCTACACTGATCAACTGATGACTGACGAAGGCGATCAATCCGTAGCGCCCGTAGGTTGGCCCGCATCGAATGATTTGGTGCGCGCCAACCTTACAAGCCACGGCGATGACGGAACAATGACGCGGGAGGTTTCGCATTTTTGCTATCCTGACCCGTCTTTGGCGGATGCTGTTGTGCAGGATGATGTGAAGTCAGTTTTTGAGGAAAAAGGAATTTCGGTTCTTTTACTTCCAAGTGATGATGGTGGGCCTGATTGGTTAGAGATGGTGCATCATTGCGAAGTGGCCTCAACCAGCTTTGATATGGTCACAGAATGGTTTTTATTGAGATTAAGTTCGCTGGGTTGGGTTTGTGACGGTTGGAATTGTTCCGTCGTTCCCGCGCTCGGCGCAGATATGGAGTGAAGAAATGAAGGCTCGTGTGCATGTGATGTTGAAGAATGGCGTATTGGACCCGCAGGGTGAGGCCGTGCGCCACGCTTTGGGTGCGATGGGCTTTGACGGTGTGCAGGGTGTGCGCCAGGGCAAAGTTATCGAGCTTGACCTCGCCGAAGGCGCGACTGAGGCTGACGTGACAAAGATGTGTGAAAAGCTGCTCGCGAACACTGTGATCGAGAGCTACACGGTGGAGATGTCCTAATGCGCGCAGCAGTTGTTGTATTTCCCGGGTCGAACTGTGACCGCGATCTGGCCGTCGCATTCGAGCAGGCAGGGGCCGATGTCACAATGGTCTGGCATAAAGATAGTACCTTGCCGAGCGGTGTTGATATTGTAGGCATTCCAGGTGGGTTTTCGTACGGTGACTACCTGCGCTGTGGTGCCATTGCTGCCAATTCTCCGATTTGTAAGTCTGTGGCCGATCATGCCGCGCGTGGTGGTTATGTCATGGGCGTTTGCAATGGATTTCAGGTTCTGACGGAGACGGGTCTGTTGCCTGGTGTGTTGCTGCGCAATGTGGGGCTCAAGTATATCTGCAAGACTGTTGGCCTTAAGGTCGAGACGTCTGCTTCTGATTATACCAGCGGCTACACTGCTGGTGATGTCATTGATATTCCGATTGCGCACCATGACGGCAACTATTTCGCGGATGCTGAGACGATTGCGATGCTTAAGGGTGAAGATCGCGTTGCGTTTACATACACGGACAACCCCAACGGGGCACAGGCGGATATTGCTGGTATACTGTCAGACAACCGTCGTGTGCTGGGTATGATGCCGCACCCGGAACGTGCCGCTGATGCAAATCATGGCGGAACCGACGGAGTGGCGCTCTTCCGCGCATTGACGGGCGCGCTGACGACAGCCTGACTTGAGCATGCAGTGCCCTGTGCTACGGTGCTGGATATGAAATATGACCTCCCGACTTCAAATTTGCCATGGCAACCCGCTGCGATAAGCTGGCGGGTGCGCATCGCGCTCATCGTTATGCTGATCTTTGCAGTTGCAGTGATTTCAGTGACCAACCGTTTGCTGACGGACCGTTTCACGGAAAGCACACGTAACCGTGCGGAATTGCGGATAGCGCTTTATGGCGGGAACCTGCTGGCGGAGCTTCGGCAGAACGCGATTGTGCCGCAGTTGTTGGGGCGTGACCCTACGCTGATTGCGGCGCTTGAGAGTGCGGATTACTCCCTCTCGACCCAACGCCTGATTTCATTTGTTGAAGAGATTGGTGCCGCATCTTTGATGCTACTCGATACCGACGGGCGCACAGTTGCTGCGACAGACCGAAACCGTCTGGGTGCATCCCATCGCTCCGAGCCCTATTTCGTCGATGCAATTCGCTCAAATGCGACGATCTTCAGCGCGATGTTGGATGATACGGGTGGCTACCGCTTTTTCTATTCGCGCCGCATTCAGAATGGTGGGACCACGGTTGGTGTGATCGCTGTCGAGGTGGACCTCAAGAAGTTTGAACGGGCGTGGGCTGGGATTTCCGATGCAGTGATCGTGACCAGCAGCACGGGCGAGATTATCCTCGCGACTGAGCCGCGCTGGCGTGGAAAGACCGAGGAAGAGGCGTTGGCCAATCAGACGCCACAGGGTGCGATTGAACGCGCCATTCAAGCGACTGCGGATTGGACGGCATTGCCGCCTGATGCGTATTTGCGGGGTGAGGCGGTGATGCGGCTTGAGCAGCGGGTGAATTTCCGCGGCTGGCGCATGATCAGTTACACAACCTATGCAAGTGTTCGAGAGCGGGTAAACGGTGTTCTTGCCCTCGAAGTCATGGGCTTTGCGATTCTTCTTGCGCTGACTTTCTACTTTTTGAGCAGGCGAACGGCGGGACGTGCCGCACTGTTCCAGCGCGAGTCGGCAGAGCTTCGCGCATTGAACGCGGCGCTACAGCGTGAAATCGCCGAGCGAAAGCGCGTGCAAGAGACGCTTGCGGTCGCAGAACAGACCCTTGAACAATCGAGCAAATTGGCAGCATTGGGCGAGATGTCGGCCGCAGTGAGCCACGAATTGAACCAACCCCTTGCGGCGATGAAGACCTATTTGGCCGGTGCGCGTCTCTTGCTGCGTCGCAACCGCCCCGAAGAAGCGCTGAGTTCATTCCAACGGATTGATGATCTGATCGAGCGGATGGGCGCCATCACGCGACAGCTGAAATCCTACGCCCGTAAGGGCCAAGAGGTGTTTTCGCCTGTGAATATGGGCGACGCGCTTGCGTCGAGCTTGAGCATGATGGAACCGCAATTGCGCCAGCGCCAAGTGCAGATTGAAAGCATCCTGCCAGAAGAGCCTGTCTTTACACTTGGGGACCGGATGCGGATCGAACAGGTTTTGGTGAACCTCTTGCGCAACGCCCTTGATGCCACCAAATCAGAACGACACCCCAAGGTGGAGATCATTTTGAGCGCTGGAGAGACTGCGACTTTGACCGTGCGCGACAATGGTCCCGGCATTGAGGACTTGGATGCGCTCTTCGAGCCATTCTACACTACAAAACAGCCCGGTGACGGGGTGGGCCTCGGCCTCGCCATTTCATCGGGGATCGTGAGCGATCTGGGCGGGCGGCTTATGGCCCGCAATGGACAGAGCGTAGGCGCGGTATTCGAGATGCAATTGCCGATCTATGACGGCGAACCAGAAACACAGGCGGCGGAGTAAAAATATGGCACAGGCGATGAAGATTGCGATTGTCGATGACGAGCAGGATATGCGCCAGTCGATTAGTCAATGGTTGGCCTTGTCGGGGTATGACACTGAGACGTTTTCCTGTGCAGAAGATGCCCTGAAAACCCTCGGGCCAGACTATCCGGGGATAGTGATCTCGGATATCAAAATGCCGGGTATGGACGGAATGCAGTTTTTGAAAAAGCTGATGGGCAGCGATTCAGCACTGCCTGTGATCATGATCACGGGCCACGGCGATGTGCCGATGGCAGTTGAGGCAATGCGCGTCGGCGCATTTGATTTTCTCGAGAAACCTTTCAATCCTGACCGTATGAGTGAGCTGGCCAAGAAGGCGACCGCATCGCGGCGTCTGGTGATGGACAATCGTTTGCTACGACGTGAGCTGTCGGATGGCGGCCAGCTGATGAAAAAGCTCATCGGACAAAGCCCTGTGATGGAGCGTCTGCGCGAAGACATCCTCGATCTTGGCCAAGCTGATGGTCATGTGCTGATCGACGGTGAGACAGGCACAGGCAAGACTCTGGTCGCACATGCGCTGCATGCTGTAGGCAGCCGCGTTGGTAAAAAGTTTGTGCTGGTCAGTGCGTCAGCTTTTGAAGAAGAGGCGCTGAGCAAGCGTTTGTTCGGACCGATGCAGCCCGAGGATGCCCAGTTGCCTGCGATTGAAGAAGCACGCGGCGGCACATTGGTGCTGGAAGATGTGGAGGCATTGTCCGAGACATTGCAGGCGCGGTTGCTGTCGGCGATTAATGAACAGGGTACTCCTGCGGAGACGCGAATTGTCGCCATTTCCAATCTGCAAGAGGCGGGGCGCACGTCGGAAGATGTGCTGCGCTCGGATCTCTTCTACCGTTTGGCTGCATTGCGCATCACTGTGCCGCCGCTGCGCCAACGCGGTGAAGATATTCTGACGTTGTTCACGCGCCTGAGTGATCAGTTTGCAGATGAATACGGCTGTGATGCGCCGCAAGTGACGGCACAAGAGGCGGCGCAGCTGCTCCAAGCGCCATGGCCAGGCAATGTGCGTCAACTCATCAACGTGGCAGAGCGCGCAGTGCTGCAATCGCGGCGCGGGTCGGGCACCATCGCATCGCTGTTGATGTCCGAGCATGACGAAATGCAGCCCGTGATGACGACGGAAGGCAAGCCGCTCAAAGAATATGTTGAGGCGTTTGAGCGAATGTTGATCGACAATACCATGCGACGTCACAAGGGGTCCATCGCGAGTGTTATGGACGAGCTGTGCCTGCCGCGCCGGACGCTGAACGAGAAAATGGCGAAGTATCAATTGTCGAGGTCCGACTACCTCTAGGCTAATCGTGCAGACAACAAAAAAGGGCGCAATCAATGCGCCCTTTTTTCGTGTTGTAGTGGATAGTTCAGCCAGTGCCCATTTTATAGAGCTGGCTGGCGTTGCCTTCGTCGTCTGTGCGGCACATCCAGCGTTCCTGATCTGCGGGAACATCAATGATGTACTGATTGACCTCTACGACTGGCAGAGTTGTGTTGAGTTGGCTGGGTGACCCGGCTTGTGTCGTTGCTGCTTTTACACAAGTGCGGTTTGCGCGTGCATCACGGCGCACATCGGGGTCGGAATCAAACTCTGCTGGATCACAGGCAGTCAAAGCCATGGCTGTCATGCAAAGCATCAGGGCAGGGCGCGTAAAATATCGCATATTGTCTCCTAAAGTGCATCAATAAGTGCGTGAGCACCATGATTTTCGCTTTAAACTCTATGCGGAAATTTGGCCGACAGCAATATCTTGTAGGTGTTCCTGAACGGGCAAATTTGAACCGAGTTTTACCATTCCAGTCGATTTGCGCTGATTTGAGGTGATTGCCCATTGTGTTTGGTGTCTGCGTGCTCTTATTTAGTGGTACGGATCGCGTTGCGTGAAACACGCAATGGTTGTGATCCGGATGTGAGTTTCGCTGTTGCTGCAGGCACACGCCGATGTGCGACAGACCGATCGTGCCGGAAACGGTAATGCAGACGCTGCTGGATGTTGAGGGCCAAGCGCCCGAGATGACACAGTTTTAAATGGATGCGCGGCGCGCCTTGCTCATGTAGAGCGTGGGTCCCGCATCGGAGAAGAACCGCGATGACGCGCGCAAGAGCTGAATGCAGTATCGGGAGCGGCCCTTTGGGCTGCTGCACCGCTGTGCCGTCACCAATCGCCCTGACAAGACACTTGGCCCACCGTGCAGCTCCCCCTGGGAGGTCTGCGCGTCCGCGCCAGTGCAAAAGAGTAAAATGCCTAAAAAGATGCTTATTGATGCCACCCACGCGGAAGAGACCCGTGTCGTTGTGGTTGATGGAAACAAAGTCGAAGAATTCGATTTCGAATCCGAGAATCGTCGCCAGCTAGCTGGCAACATATACCTTGCAAAAGTGACGCGTGTTGAGCCGTCGTTGCAGGCTGCGTTTGTGGACTATGGTGGAAACCGCCACGGCTTCCTTGCGTTCTCTGAAATCCACCCTGATTATTATCAGATCCCAGTGGCTGACCGTGAGGCGCTGCTGGCCGAAGAGCGTGCCTATGCCGAAGCGCAGGCGGCTAAGGAAGATGAAGACGAAAAGCCAAAGCGCCGTTCGCGTTCGCGCAAGCTCAAGGCTGAAGATACGGTAACGGACGATGCCAAGACATCAACCGAAATCGAGGGTATGGAAACTGTCGATCTGGACGGTGACGACGAAGTAGAAGTCTCTGATGACGAAGCCTCCTCCCCGATGGAGCGCGTTAAGGAAACGCCTGTTGAGACGCCTGATGTTTCAGACGATGATGATTCTGACAGCGACGACGAAGAGGATGACAAAGCCTCAGCTTCTGAAAAAGACGACAGCATCGAGTCTGTTGCGGATGAAGATGATAGCGAAGAGATTCGTCCCGTACGCAAGCCGCGTGCCCGTCGCTACAAGATCCAAGAAGTTATCAAAGTTCGCCAAATTCTGCTGGTTCAGGTCGTCAAAGAAGAGCGCGGCAACAAAGGCGCTGCTCTCACCACATATCTGTCGCTTGCGGGACGCTACTGCGTCCTGATGCCAAACACCGCACGTGGCGGCGGTATCTCCCGTAAGATCACGAACGCACCAGATCGTAAGAAACTCAAAGAAATTGCGCAAGAGATCGAAGTGCCGCAAGGTGCTGGCCTCATCGTGCGTACGGCGGGTGCCAAGCGCACCAAAGCCGAGATCAAGCGCGACTATGAGTACCTCCAACGCATGTGGGAACAAATCCGCGAGCTGACCCTCAAGTCCATCGCACCAGCGAAGATTTATGAGGAAGGCGATCTGATCAAACGCTCGATCCGCGATTTGTATAATCGCGACATCGACGAAGTGTTCGTTGAAGGTGAGCGCGGTTACCGCATCGCCAAGGACTTCATGAAGATGATCATGCCGTCCCACGCGAAAAACGTAAAACGCTATGAAGAGACGCTGCCGCTGTTTGCGCGCTATCAGGTTGAGGCCTACCTCGCCGGTATGTTCAACCCGACAGTACAGTTGCCCTCTGGCGGCTATATCGTGATCGACACGACCGAAGCATTGGTTGCCGTTGACGTGAACTCTGGCCGTGCGACCAAAGAAGGCAGCATTGAGCAGACAGCCCTCAAAACCAACCTTGAAGCGGCTGCGGAAGTGGCCCGTCAGCTGCGTCTGCGTGACCTTGCGGGCCTGATCGTCATCGACTTCATCGATATGGACGAGCGCCGCAACAACGCCTCTGTTGAGAAGCTGATCAAAGACAAGCTCAAGACGGATCGTGCGCGTATCCAGATTGGCCGTATTTCGGGCTTTGGCCTGATGGAGATGTCGCGCCAGCGTCTGCGCCCCGGTATGATCGAGGCAACTACACAGCCTTGTCACGCGTGTCATGGCACGGGCCTTATTCGCTCGGATGATAACCTTGCCCTGTCGATCCTGCGCACGATTGAGGAAGAAGGCACACGTCGCCGCTCGCGCGAAGTGTTGATCAAGGCACCTGTCGGTATCGCCAACTTCCTGATGAACCAAAAGCGTGAGCATATTGCGC
>CAWVZA010000056.1:0-15499 GCA_963934545.1 uncultured Sulfitobacter sp. | reverse complement strand
GTGGGCCGTCCTGCACCTTGATCGAGTAGAACTCCAACTCGTCATCCCAAGCAGGCGAGGCGATGGAGTAGGCGCGCAGCAGGGGCTTTACCTTGCCCGTTTCGGGGTGAGGCTCGCCCATCAGGCCAATCATCACAAATTCGCCTGAGCGGAAGCGCAAGCTCGCGGGGCGCGTCACGCGGAATGAAAACAAGCGGTCCGTCCAATGGGTGACAGAAGTAACAGTCTGCGCGTCGGGCAGGGTGGGGACGGCTTTTGCGGTGTCAGTTGTCACAGGTCTATGCTCGGTCATAATTTCTCCGCAGAGCACTGCTCCACGGTCCTTTTCTTAGATAATTGAGGGAGGCAGCGCAATGCGGGGCTTAGCCGTGCAATCGGGCCTGATAATTGTGGTTCTTCCAATCGGCACGCGCCGCCCATTGATCCGCAGGTTGGCGGGTCGCAAGGGTGTCATCAATCTCGACTTCGTCAAACCCGCTGCGCCGCGCCATGGCGTATTGATCGGCCAATACATGACCCTTTGCCCGTAGACGACCCGTATAGCCGCGCAGGCGCAAGGCACGCGCAATGGTAAACCCGCGCCCGTCCGCCGAAGACGGAAAATCAACGCGGATCATCCGTAGCGCAGGCGTCAGGACAATATTTTCGGGCTGCGCATCAGACGTCAAGTCCAGTGCTGTGCCGTCATTCGCCGCACCAGTGACGCAGTATCCTTGCGTCCAATCGTCGGCGTTAAATCCCGCATCGTTTATAATCACAGTCATGTCGTTGCTCCTATTCGCACCATTTTTCCGTCTACAAAATGGATGCCACACTCTTCTTTCTTTTGTCCGCGCCAACGGCCTGCACGCGGGTCCTTGCCCTCCGCCACAGGCGATGTACAAGGCGCGCACCCGATGGAAGGGTAGCCGCGTGCCACCAGCGGATGGCGCGGCAGGTTGTTCTCGGCCATGTAATCCTGCACGTTTGCACGCGACCAATGGGCCAGCGGATTGACCTTCATGCGGCCTGTGCCTTCTTCGATCTCAAAGGCGGGGAGGTCGGCGCGGCTGCCAGACTGGAACCGCTTGCGCCCTGTGATCCAGCCATCAAAGCCTGCAAGTGCAGTGTTAAGGACATCTGTTTTGCGCAAAGCGCAGCAGGCATCCACATCGCGCAGATGCAACGTGTTATCTGGGTCAGCCGCTGCCGTGTCCGCCCGCAGTACTTTCACACGCCGCAGACCCAGCTTACGCGCCACCTCGCGCTGATACGACAGCGTTTCGGGAAACATCAGCATGGTGTCGATGAACAAGACCTGCACGTCAGGCTTCACCTGCGAGGCGAGATGCAGCAACGCTACGCTCTCCGCGCCAAAGCTGGAGACGAGTGCAAGATTGGGTGCGGCCTGAAACGCACGGCGTAGAACATCCGCTGCTGCATGGTGCTTGAGCGCTGTGTTTAGCGCGTCAACTTGTGCGCCTAAAGGCTCATCAAGCGGCATCTGCTTTTGCCTCAGGATAAAGCGCTGTCTTGAATGGTGCGAAGCCGAGGCGGCGGTAGGTCTCGAGGAACGTCTCGCTCCGCTCGGTGCGCAGATCAAGGTAGGCCATGACCAGACGCTCGATTGCCGGAATGATTTCATCCGCTGAAAAACCGGGGCCCGCACGCTCCCCAATGGCTGCGTTTTCGGTACCGTCACCGCCCAGCGTGATCTGGTAGCTTTCCACGCCTGCACGGTCGAGGCCAAGGATGCCAATGTGGCCCACGTGATGATGGCCACAGGCATTGATACAGCCGGAGATTTTGATCTTGAGCGGTCCGACATCATGCTCCAGCTTGAGATCATCAAACCGTGTGGCGATTTCCTGCGCAATCGGGATCGACCGCGCCGTGGCCAGTGCGCAATAATCCATGCCAGGGCAGGCGATGATATCCGAGATCAGACCGATGTTGGCGGTGCCAAGCCCAGCTTCCTTGAGGCGGGCATGAAGGGCAGGCATATCAGCGCGGTGCACATGAGGCAGGATCACGTTTTGCTCATGGGAAATGCGCAGTTCGTTGTGACCGTATTGTGCCGTGAGATCAGCCATAACGCGCATCTGCGCCGATGTGGCATCCCCCGGCGTAGCACCATGCGCCTTGAGCGAGATCGATACGATGGCATAACCATCGGCAGCGTGATCGGTGAGGTTGGTATCTGCCCACGCACGGAACACGGGATCGTTGGTATAGGCGCTCTCGAACGGGGCTTGTGATTTGCTGACAAACGCAGGCTTCGCAAAATCCGCTTCGATGCGGGCAAGCATCTGCTGATCGACGCCCGTGAACTGAGGACGGATCAGCGCATAGCGCGCATCGACGCGGGCGCGAATGTCTTCGATGCCGTTCTCATGCACAGTGATCTTGATCCGCGCTTTGTATTTATTATCTCGGCGGCCCAGCAGGTTATAGACCGACACGATCGCTTCCAACGTGGGCAGTAAGTCTTCGGACGCCAGAAAATCATACAGCACTTTGCCGATCATTGGCGTGCGGCCAAGGCCACCGCCCACGATGACTTCAAACCCCTGTACGCCATCACGTTCAACGATTTGCAGCCCGATGTCATGGGCCTTGAGCACTGCACGGTCATGGGTGGCGCCAGAGACAGCGACTTTGAACTTGCGCGGCAAGAACTGGAATTCAGGGTGGTCGGTGGACCACTGACGGATCAGCTCGGCCACGGGGCGCGGATCGGCAATCTCGTCCGCCGCGGCACCCGCAAAATGGTCTGCTGTCACGTTGCGAATTGTGTTTCCGCTGGTCTGGATCGCATGCATGTTCACGGACGCGAGCGCATCCAGCATGTCGGGCACATCGCGCAGCTCAGGCCAGTTGTACTGGATGTTCTGCCGCGTGGTGAAGTGGCCATAGCCCTTGTCCCATTTGTCCGCGATGTCGGCTAACTTGTACATTTGTGTACCGTTGAGTGTGCCATAAGGGATGGCCACACGCAGCATATAAGCGTGCAGTTGCAGGTATAGACCGTTCATCAAGCGCAGGGGTTTGAATTCATCCTCGGTCAGGCTGCCGTCGATGCGGCGCTCCACTTGGGCACGGAATTGCGCATTCCGCTCCACCAGAAATTTATCATCAAAATCGGTATAGGCGTACATTATGCATGCTCCCTTTTTCCGTGGGCATAGTTGGATGGGCCGGTGGCGCGGAACGCCTCGCGGAAATGTGTGGTCTGGATGGTGCCTGGGGATGTATCGACAGTGCTGAGATAGACGCCTACAACATCAGCGACCTGTGCCGATGCCGCCAGCAGGCGGATTTCGGCATCCGCTTCGTCGGTGAGGACTTCCGCCTCGGCCAAGGTCCGTACCCAGTTGTCGCCATTGAGATAAACGACATCGCCGACAAGCAGGTCATTGGCAGTGATAACGGATGGTTTGAAAGACTTAGGCATTTGCAAATTCCTCCAGTGGGAGTGCGGGAACAGCGGCCAGTGCAGCGCGGGGCGCAAGACCGAGGAAGGTGAGGGCAGGACCGCCGAGCTGTGCTGCGTCGAGGGTGGCTGGCAAGGCGTCGAGCGTTGTCTCGATCACGCGCTGCTCGGGGCGGCTTGCGTTCTCGATAAGTGTCACAGGGGTGTGACGGTCGCAGCCGTGCATGAGTAGGCGCCCTTGGATAAAGCGGGCAGATTTTTTGCCCATATAGATCGCGGCCACTTCGCCGGCGCGGGCAAGGGTGCGCCAGTCGTGATCGGCAAATCCTTTGGTGTCGTGCCCCGTTAAAAAGCGGACAGAGGCGTTGCGCCCGCGTTTGGTCATGCTTTGCCCGATGGCAGCCACCGCGGCAGAGGCGGATGTGATCCCTGGCACGATATGCCAGCCGATGTTATGGGCATCCACGGCGTCGATCTCTTCATCCAGACGGCCAAAGATGGTGGCATCGCCTGATTTCAGGCGCACGACCTGTGCGCCCGTTTGTGCATGCGTCACAAGCAGCGCGTTGATGTGCTCTTGGGTGGTGGAGGGGCCAAAGCCCTCCTTGCCTACATCAATCATCACAGCTTCACGGCGGGCGAGTTCAAGGATTTCGGGTGTGATCAAACGGTCATAAATCACGACATCAGCCTCATCCAATGCGCGGCGTGCCTTGAGCGTCAACAGCTCTGGATCACCGGGGCCACCGCCAACAAAGGCGATGTGTCCTTCGCGGGCGGGTTTGGTCAGATGCGTGTCCAGCAGGGCGTTCAGGGCGGGCAGGACTTTATCCTCGCCCTCGGCCACGGCCCTGGGGCCTGCATCGAAATAAAACGCACGCCAGAAATCACGGCGCGCACGGCCAAAGGGCAGGGCATAGGACGCCTTGCGAAATGTCTTGCCGATGCGGGCAAGCGTGCCGAGGTTTTGTGGTAAACGTTCTTCCAGATCAGCCTTGATCGCGCGGGCCAGTACGGGGGCAGCGCCTTCGGTGCCGATGGCAATGGTAACGGGATCGCGGTCCACGATGGCGGGAGTGATGAACTGGCTGTCGTGCAAATTGTCGACGATGTTCACCAACGCGCCACAGGTCATCGCCAGATGGGCCGTACGGGCATCTTCAACTGCGTCCTCAGAGGCGGCATAAAACAGCTTGGCGCAGAGCGCATCGCCGTAGTCCATGGCGCGTGTCACCAGCGTCACCCTGCCAGCGTGGTGCCATTGCTCTATCTCGGGCGTAGGGTTCGGGGCGAAGACTGTGATTTTTGCGGAGGACTTCATCAAAATGCGCAGCTTGGCCAACGCAGCGTCGCCGCCACCAGCCACAATAATGCGGGCAGTCTTGGTGCTTAGGAAGATTGGGAAGTGATCCATTTGGCGGTTTCCTCTAATATACTTCCCCATAGATAGAACATTATTCCATTCATGCGCCATGTGTCTGGATATATAAGTACATTTGTTCTAATGTTCTGGTGAGTTGGAACATGTAGTCCAAAGACAGAGGAGAAACGGGATGAGTGTCCGCATAGACGAGATAGACAGGAAAATTTTGGCGGCCCTGCAAACAGATGCAAGCCGCTCACTTGATGAAATCGCGCGCGAAGTGGGGTCCTCCAAGACGCCCGTGTGGAACAGGATTCGCAAATTGCGCGAGGCTGGCGTGATTGGGCAGCAGACTGTTGTCCTCGATGCCGAGCTGTTGGGGTTCGAGGCATGCTTTTTCGTGTTGATCCGCACATCAGAGCATGAAGCAGACTGGCAGGCGCAGTTCCTCAAGGCGCTCCAGGATCGTGCGGAAGTTCAAGAAGCGCACCGTTTGGCAGGTGACATCGACTATATCCTCAAGGTGCGTGTGGAGAATGCGCGAGCCTATGACCGCTTTTACCAAGCGTTGATAAGTGAAGTGCGGGTCCATAACGTCACAGCACTTTTGTCGATGGAGCAGATCAAATCGACGACGATGCTTCCGCTGTAGGTGCGGTCCGAAGGAGCGCTGTTGCGCATTCCGTATTTGGCGAGGCCTGTCGTGCTGGAAACGCCATCAGGTCAGTGTGGATGCACGCGCAGAAGCGTGAGCATGGTTGTGCTGGTCAACGGGCGTGATGGTGCATAAATTGGCGCGCATGAATGACGGGTTTGGCAGGCGCGGCTTTGGCATCGCATTATTTTTGATCTGCGTCGTGCTTTTGGCGGGCGGGGTGTGGCGGTACGCGATCCATCAAGGAATGACACAGCTCTCGGAGCGGGCAGATGCGGATTTGGCACTGGCGAGTGACAGGCTTGTTGGCCAGCTTCAGCGGTACCGCGATCTGGCTGTTGTGATGGCTGATCATCCGCAAGTGGTGCGCGCGCTGCAAGGGGACGTGCGGGTTGAGGATAGGTCATTGTTGCGCGGCGCTGCGGACCGTGCATCGGCCTTGGATGTTATGGTTATTGATCGTTTAGGCCGCGTGCTGGTGGCGGCCGAAGATGGCGCTGGAAGTTTGAATGCGCAGGCGTTCGTAGAGAGAGCGTTGAATGGTGCATTGGGACGGGGTTACGGCGCTGACGTAGGTGCGGGGCGCAGCTACTTTTACGCGGCACCCGTGTTTGGGCCTGAAGGAAATGTGCTTGGGGCTTTTGTGGTGTCTACTGACCTAAGTTCTGTTGATTATGCATGGCGCGGTGATACGGCACCTGTCTTTTTCACGGATGGGCGTGGTCAGGTTCAGGTCTCCAACCGCTCCGAGCTGATCTTTTGGCAACGCCCCGATGGGACCGCTGGCCTGCGCTCTCCGTTGGGCATCGTGCCAGAGTTCGACGTGAGCTATATCGGACCGCATGAGATCTGGCGCGTAGGACTGGGCCCATATTTGCCCCAAGAAGCGCTTCATTTGACTCAGGATTTGCCTGTTATCGGCATGTCGGGAGAAGTCTTGATGGACGTGGCCCCCGTGCGACGGCTGGCGGCGTCCCAAGCAGCGGCTGTTGCGGCTTTGTGTCTGGCGTTTGGGGCGCTGCTGTTTCTTGCGACGGAGCGGCGTCTTACGTTATCTCGCGCCAATGCCCAGTTGGAGGCGCGGGTGCGGGCGCGGACCCAAGCGTTGCGAGACATTAATGCGGAATTGCGTCGTGAGGCAGCAGAGCGGACGGAGGCGCAGCTGGCATTGGCGCGTGCGCAAGATGATTTGGTGCAGGCGAGCAAGTTGAGTGCTTTGGGCCAACTCAGTGCGGGCATCAGTCACGAATTGAATCAACCGCTCATGGCGGTTCAGTCCTTTGCAGAAAATGGTGTTCAGTTTATCGCACGCGGCAAGCCTGAGCGTGCGACGGAGAACCTCACGCGGATATCGGATATGGCGCACCGCATGGGGCGGATTATCAAGAATTTGCGTGCCTTTTCCAAACAAGAGAGCGTGCAGCAAGTGCGCGTTGATCTGGTGGGGGTTATAGCTTCGGCGCTCGACATGACCCAAGCGCGACGTGAAACACTGGGGGTAAGTCTGCACCATGTCGCGCCAGCGTCGAGCATTTGGGTGCGGGGGGGGGAGGTCCGTTTGGGACAGGTGTTCATTAATCTGATCACCAATGCACTGGATGCCATGGAGGGGCGTGAGACACGGCATCTGGATATCGAGATCACGCAAGGGGCGGGGATCATTGTTTCAATCACGGATACAGGGGCAGGCGTCACAGCGCCTGAACAAGTGTTTGATCCATTCTATTCCACAAAAGATGTGGGTGCTGCAAAAGGGGTAGGGCTGGGCCTATCCATCAGCTATGCGATCGTGCAGAGCGTGGGCGGCGAGATCAGGGCGCATAACACCGACATGGGGGCCTGTTTCTCGGTAACATTGCAGCCCATGGCACAGGAGCACGCGGCGTGAGTAACACAGTTCTTTTGGTCGATGATGACGCCGCAGTGCGTGAAGCTCTTGGGCAGACGTTGGAGTTGGCTGATCTAAACTGCATCGCAGCAGGTTCTTTTGTGGTGGCTGCAGATCATATTGTACCGCAGTTTGCTGGTGTGATTGTCTCGGACATCCGCATGCCTGGACGCGACGGGTTTCATCTGTTGGCCCATGTGCGCGGAGTTGATCCAGACATTCCTGTCATCTTGCTCACTGGAGAGGGTGACATCCCCATGGCGGTAAAGGCCATGGGCGAGGGTGCATTTGATTTTCTGGAAAAACCTTGTGCCGCCAAGGATCTCCTGGCGGTGGTAGAGCGTGCGCTCAAAACGCGGCGCCTTGTGCTTGAGAACCGCGAGTTGCGGCAGTTGGTGGAGAGTGGTGATCCTGCTGCGCGCATGATCTTTGGCGCGTCCGATGTGGTGCAAGGCCTGCGTGCCCATGTGCGCCGCGTGTCCCAAGCGCAGGGCGATGTCCTACTCTCAGGCGCACAGGGGTCAGGTATCTCCAAGATTGCCGAAGTGATCCACCTCAGCTCACTGCGCTCCAAACGGCCATTCCTGAAACGTGCCGCTATTGATCTGGACGCTGTGGCGTTGGTGGCAGCCTTTTCCCAAGGGGAGGGTGGCAGCCTTTTCATTGACGAAATTGCAATGTTGCCTGCGCAGAGCCAATTGGCGCTGGCCGAAATTCTGGATGGTGCACCCAAAACGCGGCTGATTGTGGGCACAACCCGTGATCTGGCAGCTGAGCTGGAGGCGGGCCGGTTTAACGCTGACCTATACTACCGCCTCACAGTGATGCCTGTGCGCATTCCTGCCCTGTCCGAGCGGCCAGAGGATATTCCGGTCATGTTCCGCAGATATGTGGCCCAAGCAGCCGAGCAAAGCGGTCAAGCAGCCCCACCTGTGAGCGCGCAAATGGACGCCGATCTGATGGCGCGGGAATGGCCCGGCAACGCACGTGCATTGATGACTGAGGCCACGCGGTTCGTCATGGGGATGTCCGAGCTGGAAAAACCGCTGATCGGTGAGATGGATGCAACCCTCGGGCTGGTGGCGCATATGGCGCAGGTTGAGCAGTCCTTGATTGAAGGGGCGCTTCGGCGGGCCAAAGGGCAAGCAACAGAAGCAGCCCGTGCATTACAGCTGCCGCGTAAGACATTTTATGACAAATGCGCACGCTACGCGATCAAACCTGAGGATTTTCGCACCTGAGTCGGCATGGCGTTGTGTGTGGTTTTCCGCACGGGCATGGGACGCATGGTGCGATATTCCGCACGTCAGAAAATATTTGCTTGCGCTAACACAGTTTCATTCGGGTGATACTGTTATGAAAACTAAAGAAAATACATATTTCAGATCAGTGTGGCAGCGACAGCTTGCGATAGGCGGAAACCAGCATAATAGTACCCTACCGCGGCTAAGACCAACTGCCGCACCACCAAATCTCTGGGAGGAGACATCATGAAATTTGTAACCGCAGCCGTTCTGGCAATGACCATGTCCGCAGGCGCTGTTGCCGCTGCATGTGATGACGGCGAAATCGTCATCAAGTTGAGCCACGTAACAAACACTGACAAGCACCCCAAAGGCATCGCAGCAAGCTTGCTTGAGAGCCGCGTCAACGAAGAGATGAACGGCAAAGCCTGCATGGAAGTATTCCCGCAGTCCACGCTCTATAACGATGATCAGGTTCTCGAAGCACTGCTGCAAGGCGATGTTCAGATGGCGGCACCTTCGCTGTCTAAGTTTGAGCAGTTCACCAAGCAGTTCCGCATCTTTGATTTGCCGTTCATGTTCAAGAACATCAACGCGGTTGACGAATTCCAGAACTCCGAAACTGGTCAGGCGATGAAGCAGTCCATGACAAAGCGTGGCCTGCTGGGTCTGGCGTTCTGGCACAACGGTATGAAGCAGATGTCTGCCAACACGCCCTTGAACCTGCCAACTGACGCAGATGGCCTCAAGTTCCGCGTACAGAACTCTGACGTTCTAAAGGCACAGATGGCAGCGATGGGTGGTTCACCCCAGCCGATGGCCTTCTCCGAAGTATACGGCGCCCTGCAAACTGGTGTTGTCGACGGTCAGGAAAACACATGGTCCAACATCTACGGCCAGAAGTTCTTCGAAGTCCAAGACGGTGTGACAGAGACGAACCACGGCATCATCGACTACATGCTCGTGACTTCCACAGACTGGTTTGAAGGTCTGCCAGAGGACGTTCGTACACAGCTGTCCTCAATCGTGGCCGAAGTGACCGAAGCGCGTAACGCCGAGTCCACAAACGTGAACGCGTCTGCCAAGGCCGCGATCATCGAAGCGGGCGGTGTCGTTCGTGAGTTGGACGCAGCAGGTCGCGAAGAATGGGTTTCCACGATGAAGCCAGTCTGGGAAGAGTTCAAAGCCGACGTCGGCCAAGAGAACATCGACGCAGCACAAGCGATCAACGCCAAGCACTAAGACCACATTGGTCTAACCGCACCCCGCTTGGCCATTCGGTCGGGCGGGGTGTTTTTTACGCGAGGTCGCGTCCCCCCCCCCTTTGTAGGAGTGTTTTCACATGGCACATGCTTACGTGGCAAAGACGGCCCTTGGCCGCGCCGTCAACGAGATCGAAGAGACGGCGATTGCTGTGCTTCTTGGCTTGATGACGATAATTACATTTATTAACGTGGTGCTGCGCTACGGCTTCAACACTGGTCTTGTCTGGGGCCTTGAGGCGGTGACCTTCCTATTCGCATGGCTGGTCCTGTTCGGCGTGAGCTATACTGTCAAAGTGACGGCACAACTGGGCGTGGATGCAGTGATTAATCTGCTATCGCCCCCCAAACGCAGGATGCTGGCGCTGGTCGCTGGTGGAGTTTGCATCGCCTATGCGGCACTGGTGCTTAAGGGCGCTTGGGACTACTGGGCACCGTTTGCGAACCTTGATGCGACTTCGGGCCACTGGTTCCCGACTGGGTTCGAGAAAACCCGCGATCAAGGTTGGTACGAAGTGATCGACGTTCCATTCCCAGAATGGCTCCGCTGGATTGAGCCGTTTATGAATGACGGCGATACTTACGAGAAACTCCCCCGATTTATTCCTTATGCGATTTTGCCCTTCGGCATGGGGCTGTTGTTGTTCCGGTTTGTTCAGGTGTTTGTACGTATCTGGACTGGTGAAGCGACCAGCCTGATCGTGAGCCATGAAGCTGAAGACGACATCAAAGATGTTGCACATATGAACGCAGGGGACTGAGATCATGGAAGTTGTTATTCTATTTACGATGGTGATCGGCCTGATGCTGATCGGTGTGCCAATTGCTGTGTCTCTCGGCACGTCGTCCATCATCTTTTTACTGGTGCTCTCCGATACTTCGCTGGCCTCTATCGCGCAGACGCTGTTTCAGGCGATGGCAGGGCATTACACGCTGCTGGCGATCCCGTTCTTCATCCTTGCCTCGTCGTTTATGTCGACAGGCGGTGTGGCGCGGCGGATCATCCGCTTCTCCATTGCCATCGTGGGCCACTTGCCAGGTGGTTTGGCGATTGCGGGTGTTTTCGCTTGTATGCTCTTCGCAGCACTCTCGGGCTCGAGCCCTGCAACTGTGGTTGCCATCGGCTCCATCGTAATCGTGGGCATGCGTGAAGTCGGCTATACCAAGGACTTTGCTGCTGGCGTGATTGCCGTCGCTGGCACGCTTGGCATCCTGATCCCGCCCAGCATTGTGATGGTTGTCTATGCCTCCGCCACTGATGTTTCGGTGGGGCGGATGTTCCTTGCAGGTGTCATTCCGGGCTTGTTGGCTGGTTTCATGCTGATGCTGACCATCTACATCATCGCGCGGGTGCGTGACTTGCCTAAAGGTGAGTGGAAAGGCTGGGGCGAAGTGCGCGGCAGTGGGATGGAAGCGGGCTGGGGTCTGTTTCTGATCGTGATCATTCTGGGCGGCATCTATGGTGGTGTGTTCACACCGACTGAGGCCGCAGCAGTGGCCGCCGTCTATGCCTTCTTCATCGCATCCTTCGTCTACCGCGATATGGGCCCACTACATGTGAAGGGGGACGAGCCAAATATCTCTTTCCTGTCGCGCCCATGGGTGCTGGTCACGGCCTTCTTCCACAAAGATACCCGCGACACGCTGTTTGATGCAGGCAAGCTCACCGTCACGCTCATGTTCATCATAGCCAACGCGCTGATCCTCAAGCATGTGCTGACCGACGAGCAGATCCCGCAGCAAATCTCGGCGGCGATGCTGGATGCGGGCTTTGGCCCTGTGGTATTCCTAATCACTGTGAACATCATCCTGCTCATTGGTGGTCAGTTTATGGAGCCATCAGGCTTGCTTGTGATTGTGGCACCGCTGGTGTTCCCCATCGCTATCGAGCTGGGCATTGATCCGATCCACCTCGGCATCATCATGGTGGTGAACATGGAAATCGGGATGATAACGCCGCCCGTGGGTCTCAATCTCTTTGTGACCTCTGGTGTGGCGAATATGCCGATGATGAATGTTGTGCGCGCGGCACTGCCATTCCTTGCCGTGTTGTTCGTCTTCTTGATCATGGTGACCTACATCCCTGCAATCTCGACGTGGCTGCCCACGCTGATGATGGGACCGGAGATTATTGTGAAATAGCGGGTCAAAGTTTTTTGACATGTAGAAAAGGGCGCAGGACTGGATTGGTCCTGCGCCCTTTTTATGTTCGTCATTAGATTAAGAAAATTGAATACGCACAGATTTGGTGGGGTCCGTGCGCTGCTTTAACTCTCGGAGAGGGCAGTGATAATAGGTGCGAAATCGACTGCTTTGAGGGATGCGCCGCCGACCAATGCGCCATCGACATTCTCTGCTTTGAAAATCGTCGCAGCATTCTCCGGCTTAACAGAGCCGCCATAGAGCAGTGGGGTCATATCCGCAATTTCAGCACCATAGCGCGCAGTCAGGCGTCCACGGATGAAATCATGGACTTCGACGATTTGCTCAAGCGTCGGCACTTTGCCCGTGCCAATAGCCCAGATCGGCTCATAAGCTATGACTATGCTGGCCGCTGTCACAGCACTGGGGACGGAGCCGGCAAGCTGTCCTGCGATGATGTCGAGTGTGTTGTTGGCCTCGTGATCTTCAAGCGTCTCACCAATACAGATGATCGCGGTTAGGCCCGCCGCACTTGCAGCTTTGGCCTTCTTGCGCACATGGCGGTCGCGTTCCTCATGGGCATCGCGCCGCTCAGAGTGGCCGACGATGACATAGGTTGCACCTGTATCCACAATCATCGGCGCAGAGATATCGCCTGTGAAGGCGCCGCTGTCTTGTGTGTGACAATCTTGGGCACCGATCTGGATGCCTGCGCTCTTGGCGACTTGGGTGGCACGAAAGAGCAGTGGCGCAGGCGGGCAGATCACAATGTCGGGTGCATTGGTAGGAAGCAGTGATTTCAGCGTTTCCAGCTCCGTCAGGCTTGCTGCGGTGCCGTTCATTTTCCAGTTGCCTGCTGCCAGTTTGCGTCGCATGCCATGTCCTTTGTAGGGTTGATCGTCCTTAGCATTGCGATTGCGAGGGTTCAACGATGGCATTACGCAGTTCAGCACGGTATGAGGGCGCAAACTGCGAAGGAGAGGGTTTATGATCCTGTCTATTGATCTTGAAGCATTGGTGTCTGGTGATGCAGCGGCGCTGGAAGCGATGCGTGATGCGGCGACCGGAGTGGGCTTTGCCACCTTGTATAACACTGCCTTGAGTGCAGGGCAGGTGCACCACGTGATCGAGACGTACCGTACGTTTTTCAAGCTCCCCGATGCCGCAAAACAGGCCTGCAGTATGGCAGGTGCGGGCGCGAACCGCGGCTGGGGTGCCGCAGGAACCGAGCAAGTCGATCCTGATGCGAACCCCGACTACAAACAGTTTTTTGACAGTGGTGTTGTGCTGGAGGCGGATGATCCACGCCGAGGCATGCCTGTCTACGCGCCTAACATCTGGCCCAGTGAACCTGCCGCGTTTGAGGCGGTTGTCGCGGGTTATTACGAGCAGGCATGCGAAGTTGCTATGGCTGTGCTGCGCGGTGTTGCCCATTCCATTGGTGCACCGCGTGATGCGTTTGATGCGGGTTTCGAGACGCCGATGGCATCGCTGGGCGGGAACTATTACCCCCAAAGGCCGGATTGGGCGGGCGCCAAGGATTTCGGTATCACGACACATACCGATTACGGCTGTCTGACGCTTTTGGCTACGGATTGCTCTCCCGGGCTCGAAGTGCGCAAGCGTGGCGGTGGTTGGATTCCGGTGAGTGCGGAGCCAGGCACATTCGTGATCAACTTTGGTGAGATGATGGAAGTTTGGACCGATGGATTGGTCCGTGCCACACCTCACCGTGTGGTGGGCGGTATGAAAGAGCGGATATCTGTGCCGTTGTTCTTCAATCCTGCCCATGACACCAATGTGGCCCCGCTTGGTTCAGGCAAAGTGGTGTTGGCGGGTGAGCATTTGGCAGCACGGTTCGGCGAGACGTCTTCATCTCAAGAAGTAAGGGCGTCCAAAGCGTCGCCTGCTAACGCACAGGCGGCTTGGGGATCATCAAGCATGGCGTCGGGCAGGGTCTAATAGGGCATGGCGGATTGCTTGCCGTCTTTACGCTCATAGGTCCATTCCTCACCGCCAAGTGTGGCCATGTGCTCTGCAAACGCGCCTTTTGCCTTAAGCATGATGCGTCCGTCAGACAGTTGCACTGCAAATATGGTTGATCCACAATATAAGCCCATTCCACCGAACATGCGGCGGGTGGTGAGATCAGGAATGTCGTGAAATAGCTCTTAAGCGAAGGACATATCGCCTTCGCTTAAGGTCATTTGGCGAAGAGTGTCTCATCAAATTTGATGGATTCGCCACAACCACATGCCTCTGTGACATTCGGGTTCTTGAACTTGAACCCGTTCTCAAGAAGTGAGGTTTCATAGTCGATTTGCGTGCCAAACAGGAACATCTGTGCCATGGGTGCGATCATAACGCGTGCGCCTTCCTGCTCGACGACTTCGTCGTTTGGGTCTGCATCGTCAACATATTCCATGGTGTATTCCATGCCCGCACAGCCACCTTTTTTCACGCCAATGCGTAGGCCTGCATGGCCTTTGGATGTCATCAGCTTGATGATTTGTGCTGCTGCTTTGTCGGTCATGGTGACCGCTTGCTTGCCTGGAATGCCGAACATGATGGTGCTCCTTTGATCCATAGATAGGGGGGCGGGGCCGCGATCTCAAGGGTTGAGTCGTGCAATCAATATCCCAGCGCACGCATTGTTGCGATGGTGGCGAAACTGGCGGCCAACGCCCAACCGAAAGAGGCAAGTGTGCCGATGATGACATATTCGCTCAGCTTTTGATCGCGTGAGACGGTGTCAAAGCGCAGGATTGATTTGGCCGCGATGAGGAAGCCTATGCCAGACGGTTCCCCGATCATCACCATGAGGAAAATCAACCCACGCTCTATCAGCCCGATGATGCGGCCTGCGTATTCCAGCCCCTCTGGCTGTGCGTCCGATTTAAACCGCGCCATGAGGTGACCTACCGCAGGACCGCCTGCCATGGTTGCCGTGATCAAACCACTGACAACCAGTGCGACCTGTATCATGTCAGTCGACAGCGGCGGCCACCAATGGGCTAGCACTGCATCTGGCAGCCACATCACAGCTAGGAGGAGGACAATCAAATGTGCGCCCTGATCGACCAGATAGCTGCGTAAATCGTCAGGGGCGAGGTGGACTTTGATCGCATCGATTATCACGTGACTGAGTGCGATCCCGAGTGCCAGTAGCATCGCACCGCCAGACAGCAACGCTGTGAGTGCAAAGACATGGAAGCCGTGCATCAGCATGATCATTGGGCGCTGCTTGTTCAGGACCATATGGGTGGTCTGGAACACAAAATCGGCAAGCAGATGCGCCATGACTAAAGCGATCAATAGCTCAATCGTGAGCAGGGGCATGACTGGTATTCTCATGCTGAAAGGGTTGCTTTTAATGAATGCAACTCAATTGGGTTGCTATTACGCGGTTTCATAAGCAGCACAACTTTCACTCAAAGCGGCAACACCTGCGGCATCCGCTTGTTTCTGGATCAACTGACGTCGTGTGCCCAGTTGCGTGGCCAGAGCGTGTTGTGTGGGTGGCCGTGGCGACA
>CAWVZA010000055.1:0-15874 GCA_963934545.1 uncultured Sulfitobacter sp. | reverse complement strand
CATAGTAGGGCAGCAATGCATAAATCCAAGCGACACCGCATAAAAACTAGCACCCTTTTCCAGTGACGGGAACCTGATGGCCTACACAAAACAGTCAGCACCACCAAAACCCCTCCGTCGCAAGCGGGGATGGTTTATGGTTTTGGTCGGCCTGTTTAACGCTGTATGGGCGCTGCTGGTGCTTGCGACATTGGTCGCGGTTGCTGCTGTCTATTTTCTGTATGACCGCCCCGTCGTCTTGCCTGATTGGATGGAGGCCCGCATCGAAGAACGTCTTGTGACGGAATTCCCCGATTTGCAAATCAGCTTTGGCGAGGTGCGTTTGTTGATGCAGGAAGGGTGGCGTCCGCGCGTGCGCTTGCGTGATGTGGCAGTTGCGGACAAAAGCGGCAGCGAAGTTGTCCGGTTTTCTGAAGCCCGCGTGCGCTTCTCTATGTCCTCGCTGCGCAGCGGACAGATAAAACCCGCCGAAGTCGCCCTACAAGGGGTGTTTGCCACACTGATACGTAAAGAAGACGGGAGCCTGTTGCTCCGGACCGATCTGACGATGGGCAGCACACCCGCAGCCACAAAGACCGCACCTCTTGGGCGAGTTGTTGCGCAGATCGACGACGTCTTGCAGCAACCGGGGCTTGCGGATCTCGACTATGCCGAGGTGCGGGGGCTGACGTTGCAGTATATTGACCGAAGGGCAGGCACGGCAGTTACCCTCGGCGGGGGGCGGATGATCGCTCAACGCAAAGACGGGGCATTGGTGGCATCTGCCGATCTTGCGCTGTTGGGCGGGGGAGCCGCAGCTACAACATTATCGGCAAACTATACCAGTGTGATCGGAGAGGCGCAGGCGCAGTTCGGGGTCCGCATCGACGACGCCTCAGCCAGTGACATTGCCAGGCAAAGCCCTGCTTTCGCTTGGATGGGCGCACTTAAGGCCCCGATCTCAGGGGCAGTGCGGTCTGGTGTGCGCGAGGACGGGACATTGGCCCCGCTCAGTGCAACGCTCCAGATTGGAGCAGGAGTGGTCCAGCCAAATGAGGAAACCCTGCCGATCCCATTTGACGGTGCGCGCAGCTACTTTTCCTATGATGCTGCACTTGGTTTATTGGAATTTGACGAATTGTTGGTCAGCAGCAAATGGGTGACTGCTCAGGCGGAAGGAACGGCATCGCTAACCGGATTGCGCAGTGGCGCGCTTGAAGATCTGGTGGGCCAGTTCAGGGTGACGCGCCTGCGAGCGAACCCCTACGACTTTTATCCTGAGCCGGTCGCGCTGGACGGGGCCGAGATTGATTTTCGACTGCAAACCAATCCGTTCAAGATTCATATCGGGCGGCTTGATCTGTTTGACGGCGCCGAAACACACCATGCGTTTGGAACACTCACTGCCCAGCCTGAGGGGTGGCAAGTGGCCCTTGATGCGCGCACCGATACAATTGATGCCGCCCGCATCATCCAACTCTGGCCACAAGCGGTAAAAACCAAAACCCGCGACTGGCTTGCGGCGAACCTCATTGATGCCGATATTTCCAATGCGGACTTTGCCCTGCGCCTTGCGCCGAATGTCGCCCCGCGCACTTACGTGGCCTTCGACTATCAGGATGCTGAGGTCAAATTTCTGCGCACCTTACCGCCGATCACCCAAGCACGTGGCCATGCCAGCCTTGATGGCAAACGCTTTGTCGTCTCGTTGGATGAAGGTGTTGTTCAGGCAGGGGTCGGCGGTCCGGTTGCTGTTGAACGCTCTTCTTTCATCCTGCCGGATCTGGGGGTGAAGGGCGGCACACCAGCGATCGTGCGCCTCAACGCGCGTGCATCCGTCACGGCGGCGCTCTGGACACTGGACCAACCGCCCATGGGCGTGATGCGCCGCACAGGGTTACCTGTCGAACTTGGCACTGGGGAGGCGGTGGTTACGGGAACATTGAACTTTCCGCTCAAACGGGGGGGCAGTCCAGCAGATGTTTTGTTCGATGTAACGGGTGACTTGCTCAATCTCACAAGTACGAACCTGATCAAAGGACGCGTACTCAGATCATCTCGCATGGGACTGGTCGCGAACAACAAAAGCGTAGAGATCGCGGGCAAAGGCACGCTGGAAGGCGTGGCATTCGATGGCCGTTGGCAGCAGCCTATCGGCGCAGGCTCCGACAAGAGCAGCTTGCGCGGTACTGCAAGGATAACGCCCCAAGCCCTGAGCGCATTCAACGTGGCCTTGCCCGAAGGGATGCTGAAGGGGGCGACCCAAGCAGACATCGGCATTGATTTCGAACGCGGAAAATCAACGCAAATGACACTGCGCTCAGGCTTGCGCGGCGCAACGTTGCAAGTTCCGCAAATAGGCTGGCGCAAAGAGAGTGGAGCAGCAGGCGCGCTCGACATGAACATTCGGTTGGGCGCAAAGCCTGAAGTCAGAGCAATATCCTTGAGCGGGGCAGGGCTAAGCGCGCAGGGTGGCATCACGCTGGCAGACGGCGGCGGTTTGGGCGTACTGGAGTTGCGCCAGCTCAAAGTTGGCAACTGGCTTGATGTAAAAGCTTCACTTGTCGGGCGCGGAGCGGGGCGTGCGCCGCAAGTGGTGGTACGTTCGGGACGACTTGATCTGCGCACTGCACAGTTTGGTGGCAGCGGGCAGGCAGGACGTGGCGGCGGTGCTGCTGGCCCCCCGAACCCGCCCATGCGCGTGGTCCTCGACCGCCTTCAAGTGACTGATACGCTGTGGCTCCAAGGGTTGGCAGGCACGTTCAATACCACTGGCGGCCTTGATGGTCCGTTTGAGGCACGGGTGAACGGCGGCACCGGTGTGTCGGGCCGTGTTGTCCCACAGGGTGGGCGCACGGCAGTTCGCCTCACGTCTGCGGATGCAGGGGGCGTGCTGCGGTCCGCTGGTGTTGCGGAGCAGGCCGTGGGCGGCACACTCGATGTATCGCTTTTGCCCGTGGGGAGTGGCAGCGCCTTTGACGGGCGGCTCAAAGTCACGGGTGTTTCGATCAAGGATGCCCCAGCTATTGCTGCATTGGTCAATTCCATGTCCATCGTGGGGCTTGTGAACGAGATGAACGGTGATGGCATCTACTTTGACGAGGTTGAGGCCGAGTTTCGCCTGACGCCAAGTCGGATGACTCTGAGCCGCGGCAGTGCAACTGGCGCATCTTTGGGCCTGTCGATGGATGGGGTCTATGCCACCGACAGTGGCCAGATCGCTATGCAAGGGGTGATCACACCCGTCTATCTGCTGAACGGCATCGGCTCTGTGTTGACCCGCAAGGGGGAAGGGCTGCTCGGCTTCAATTACAGCCTCAGGGGTGCTGCCAAATCGCCCAAAGTATCAATTAACCCCTTATCGGTTCTGGCACCTGGGGGGCTGCGTGACATTTTTCGCGGACTTCAAACCAGATTGCCCCATGTGGAAGGCGAAACAGCGCCTGTGCCGAAGGCTCCGGCACAAAGGCCCGTTGAAGAGCGCTAGGAAGGGCGCTAAAGCGCGCTGATGAAACTCAGTGATTTTGACTTTGACCTGCCCGAAACCCTGATCGCCGTGCGCCCCGCACAGCCGCGCTCCTCTGCGCGAATGCTGGTGGCCGATGGCGATGCAATCCACGATACCCAAGTGCATGACCTGATATCATGGCTGGGCAAAGGCGACCGATTGGTGCTCAACGACACCCGCGTGATCCCTGCGCGTCTGTCGGGCGTGCGCCACCGCGACAGCGCCCAAGGGCCGGTGAGCGCGAAGGTCGAAGTCACACTGCTGGAGCCGCAGGCCGAAGCAGGCATATGGTCTGCGCTGGTCAAGCCGCTGAAGAAGTTGAAGATTGGTGAGGGCGTCATATTTTCTGACACTCTGCGCGCCACGATGGAGCATGTCGCTGATGGTCAGGGGTTCTTGCGGTTCAATCTGACTGGTGATGACTTTGATGCTGCCCTCAATGCCGCAGGGGCGATGCCACTGCCGCCCTATATCGCCGCCAAACGACCAGCTGATGCCCAAGATAAATTGGACTATCAAACCGTCTGGGCCAAGAATTCAGGGGCTGTAGCCGCGCCTACAGCATCGTTGCATTTTGATGCTCCACTGCTGTCGACTCTCCGCGAGATGGGTGTCGATTTCTCCTATGTCACTTTGCACGTCGGCGCAGGTACGTTCCTGCCCGTGAAAGTAGACGATATCGCTGACCATAAAATGCACTCCGAATGGGGGCAGGTGAGCAATCAAGCCGCAGCCGAGATCGCAGCGACCAAAGCGGCGGGGGGGCGCGTGATCCCTGTCGGTACCACGGCGTTGCGCTTGATCGAGACAGCAAGCAAGAGCGGTGAAATTGCTGCGTGGGAGGGGGACACAGATATCTTCATCACACCCGGATTTCACTTTAATGTGGCCGACGCGCTAATGACCAATTTCCACCTGCCGCGCTCCACTTTGATGATGCTTGTTTCGGCGCTTATGGGCGCGCAAACAATCCGCGATATTTATTTTCATGCGATTAACGAAAATTATCGGTTTTTCTCTTACGGAGATGCATCACTCCTGATACCGCCGCGCAAAAGCGACTGAACTGAGTCGTATGTGAACCCTACAAGCGACCGTGCGCGGCGTTAGGGGTATATAGACATTGTAGGAGACGACGTATGTGGCAGGTCCTTACCAGCGCGTGGGCGCTTTTGTTCGGTATGTTCCTTCTGATGCTGGGCAACGGCATGCAGGGTACGCTTTTGGGTATCCGTGGCGAGATTGAAGGCTTTGAAACGTTCGCTATGTCGATCGTGATGTCGGCCTATTTTGTGGGCTTTCTTGGCGGTTCGCGCATGGCCCCCAATATGATCCGCCGTGTGGGGCATGTGCGTGTGTTCGCGGCTTTGGCCTCTGCTATCTCGGCTGTGATGATCCTTTATCCGACCTTTCCATACATCTGGATCTGGGCGCTTGGGCGCGTGCTGATCGGGTTCTGCTTTTCTGCGGTGTATGTTACGGCGGAAAGCTGGCTCAACAATGCTGCCGACAATTCCAACCGTGGGCAGGCGCTTTCACTCTATATGATCATCCAGACGCTGGGCATCGTCGCGGCCCAAGCGATGCTGCTTGTGGCGGAGCCTGACGGCTTTATTCTCTTTGTTATTCCATCCGTCTTGGTGAGTGTGGCGATCACGCCTATTTTGCTCTCGATCAGCCCGACACCTGCTTTTGAGGCGACAAAACCCATGAGCCTCAAGGAATTGATGAGCTTTTCGCCTCTCGGCTGTGTCGGCATGTTTATCTTGGGTGGCATCTTCTCTGCGCAGTTCGGCATGTCCTCGGTTTATGGCGCCGAAGCGGGGCTGAGCGTGGTTCAAATTTCGACCTTCGTTGCGACCTTCTTTATCGGCGCTGTGATCCTGCAATATCCTATCGGCTGGATTTCGGACCGTATGGACCGTCGCTATCTGGTGATTGTGGTATCTGTTATTGGTGGTTTGGGGTGTATTTTGGGCATGCTTAAGGGCGAAGTCTTCACGTTGCTGCTTGTCTCCGCCTTTGTCATCGGCGGCATGGCCAACCCGCTCTATTCCCTTCTCATCGCCCACACCAATGACTTTTTGGAGCATGACGATATGGCAGCAGCGTCGGGCGGCTTGATCTTTATCAACGGCTTGGGCGCGATTTTGGGGCCTATGATCACAGGTTGGGTGATGGGAACATCATTGGGTCCCGCAGGCTTCTACCTTTTCACGGCCATCTTGTTTGGCGCGATGATCCTCTATGCAGGCTACCGCTCCACTGTGGGTGTATCTGTACCTGTGGACGAAACTGGCTCTTATGTTCCAATGGGTCCCACGGCCACACGCGTGGCGATGGAGATTGCTCAGGAATACGTCATCGAGAACGAGCTAGAGGACGAAGAGGCAGCGCAAGAGCCGATATGATACGGCAAATACTTGCCACCTAAATGAAACTTTATGTCTCAACGGGTCAATGATTGCGCTAAACATGACGGTTTTGTCGCAATTCGTGTGTAGGAAATGCCGTTAAACTATCCTTAACTGAACGAATTAGCGTTTGTGCAAAAAAGGATAAAACGATGGTTGGTCCCCAAGAGGTACTTGAGTTCTGGTTAGACCGTGTCGGGCCTGATGGCTGGTATGCGGTAGACAGTGCTGTCGATGTGAAAATTCGTGATACGTTTCTCAGCACTTGGGATGCGGCACGCGACGGCGCTTTGAGCATGTGGCTTACCTATCCATCCGGCGCACTTGCGTATCTCATCCTCACGGATCAATTCTCCCGCAACATGTTTCGCGGCAGTGGGGATGCCTTTGCAACGGATGCCTTGTCTTTGGCCGTAGCGAAACGTGCGATATGCAAAGGTTGGGACCTCAAGATTGATGCACCTGCGCGGCAGTTCTTTTACCTTCCGCTCATGCATTCTGAAAACCTGTGTGATCAGGACCGTTGCATCCGTCTCATGGTTGAGCGGATGCCACAAAACGGCGCGAACAACTTGCTCCATGCCCAAGCGCACCGTGAAGTCATTCGCGAATTTGGCCGCTTTCCTTATCGCAACGAAGCCTTGTCGCGTGATCCGACACGCAACGAAGTGGCCTATGCGGCCAGAGGGGGCTACGGCCACACTCTGCGCCAGCTTGAGGCAGATATCGCAGCTTAACAGCAGACCTTCCTAATTTTATTAAAAGCCCCCGTTCTTTAAGAGTGCGGGCTTTTGCATATCTGTATTGCAGCTGTAGCTATTGCGGCACTCTCTGGGTTAGTTTAACGTTGAACTATATCTGATTTCTACTGAAACGTGTGAGGTGCCCATGGCCGACAAGTCCTTTGATCTGATTGTTATCGGTGCAGGCCCGGGTGGCTATGTGGCCGCGATCCGTGGTGCGCAGCTTGGTATGAAGGTCTGTATCATCGAGCGTGAAAACCTCGGTGGTATTTGTCTTAACTGGGGCTGTATCCCGACCAAAGCGATGCTGCGCTCGTCCGAAGTGTTCCACCTCATGCATCGCGCCAAGGAATTCGGCCTCAAGGCGGAAGGCATCAGTTATGATCTGGATGCAGTTGTCAAACGCTCTCGCAAAGTGGCGGGGCAGCTGTCAGGTGGCATTGGCCATCTTATGAAAAAGAACAAGATCATCGTTGTGATGGGCGATGCTACGATCCCTGCAAGGGGGAAGGTTAGTGTGAAGACTGACAAAGGCACTGAAAATCTGACCGCAAAGAACATCGTGCTCGCCACTGGTGCGCGCGCCCGCGAATTGCCGGGACTTGAGGCAGATGGTAAACTGGTCTGGACCTACCGCCACGCGCTCCAGCCAGTGCACATGCCCAAAAAGCTTCTCGTTATCGGCTCTGGTGCCATCGGCATCGAATTTGCCAGCTTCTACAATACGCTGGGCGCTGACACGACTGTGGTTGAAGTTATGGACCGCGTTCTGCCTGTTGAAGATGAAGAAATCTCTGCCTTCGCGAAGAAGTCATTCGAGAAGCAAGGCATGAAGATCATGCAAAAGGCGATGGTCAAAAAGCTCGACCGCGCTGGTGACAAAGTGACCGCCCATATCGAAGTGGGCGGCAAGACTGTCACGAAGGAATTTGACACCGTGATCAGTGCCGTGGGCATTGTTGGTAATGTTGAAAATCTTGGCCTCGAGGAGTTGGGCGTCAAGATTGACCGCACGCATGTTGTTACCGATGAATATTGTCGCACGGGCATCGACGGCCTCTATGCCATTGGTGACATCGCAGGCGCACCTTGGCTCGCGCACAAAGCATCCCATGAGGGTGTGATGGTGGCAGAGCTGATCGCGGGCAAGCACGCCCATCCTGTCAAGCCCGAGAGCATCGCAGGCTGCACCTATTGCCACCCGCAGGTCGCCTCCGTCGGCTATACCGAAGCGAAAGCGAAAGAGCTGGGATACGAGATCAAAGTAGGCCGCTTCCCGTTTCTGGGCAACGGCAAAGCCATCGCATTGGGTGAAGAGGAGGGGATGGTCAAAACCATCTTCGACGCGAAAACAGGCGAGTTGCTGGGCGCGCATATGATTGGTGCCGAAGTGACCGAGCTGATCCAAGGCTATGTCGTGGGCCGCCAGTTGGAGACCACCGAAGAAGACCTGATGAACACTGTCTTCCCACACCCGACCCTGTCGGAAATGATGCACGAATCCGTGCTCGATGCGTATGACAAAGTCATCCACATGTAAGCCCCGCCTGTGTCGCGCTTGATCTGTGTTGCCCGCGTAGATGGGCCGTTCGCCATCGCACTTGTGCAGGCCAAACTGGGTGGCGCAGGTATATGGTCGTCAGTGGATATGTTCCACATGGCGACCAATCATTCGCACTATGCCGTAGCCTTTGGCGGCGCGAAGATTGAAGTGCTTGAGTATGACGCGGAAGAGGCGGCAGCATTGCTGGAGGATGGCCCGCCGCTGGTGTGCTCAGTGCTGCGCGGCTGGTGTGCTCAGTGCTGCGCGGCTGGCGTGCACTGCTGGCAATATTCTTTTTCTTTCAATGCAGTGCCTGTCCAAGCCCCTTCGCCGCATATCTTTAGTGCAACACGTCGAAGGCCCGACTGGAGCAAGCGGGGTAACGGCCCGCGAATGGGCTGGACCCTCCTGAGGGCCGCTGCCACACTCAACCCATGGTAAGTGTAAATCGCGTTGTCATGGGGCCTGCGTCCCGCAAAATGATCCAGGATCTCAAGCCGCACCGCCTCATAATGGCCGAAGTGTCCGGCCATTATGGCACGCAATTTGACTTCAAAACCTATGAGCAGTTCCGCTACCCTGAATATCACATCTGCGCGGGTCCCTACCTCGATTCTGAGACGGGCAAGCCACGCAAATTTGACCTGATCCTCGCCAACCAAGTGTGGGAGCATCTCGACCGCCCCTACATTGCGACCAAGCATGTGCGCCAGATGCTCAAGAAGGGCGACAAGTTTTGGGTGGCGGTGCCGTTCTTTGTTCCGTTTCACGCGGCACCGATGGACAATTCGCGCTGGTCTGCACGCGGGCTCAAGAATTTTCTCATCGAGTGCGGGTTTGAGGAGAACCTCATTCAGACGCTCCAATGGGGCAACCGTCACGTGGCACAGCGAAACCTCGAAGAGAGATGGCCCCCCGAGTACATTGAGGGTGAAGATGACATCGAGAATGATCCGATGTTTCCAATTTGCGCATGGGCAATGGCCGAGCGCAGCTAATGACCGGATCGTGGCCTTTGATACTCGCGCTTTGGGGCGCAGGGCTGGACGCGGCCATGCAGTTCGCCAAATTTGCAGTCATCTACGATCTGCTGAGCAACATTTACCCCGACGGTGGAGTTGCTCTGGGCTGGCTGGTTTCCATGATCGGCGTCATTGGCATAATTTTGGGCGCTGTTGCGGCCATGTTGGTCTCAAAAGTGCGGTATCGCCGCTCGTTGCTTTGGGCGCTGTGGCTGGGGGCTGTTGTATCACTGGGCCAAGCACTCATGCCTCCGCTCCCCGTTATGTTTGTGTTGCGCCTGATTGAAGGTGCGTCCCACCTTGCATTGGTCGTTGCGGCACCCACACTGATTGCTCAGATTGCCGCCGATGCGCAGCGCGGTCTGGCGCTGATATTGTGGGGGACCGTCTTTGGCATCGCTTTTGCCCTGATGGTTTGGCTGGGGCGGCCCATTGCTGTGACGTTTGGCATTCCCGCGCTGTTTATCTTCCACGCCGCGTATATGGCGGCTTTTGCCCTCTACCTCAGCCCGCGTTTGCGTCGCTTGCCCGATGAGGGCGCTGTGACAGTCCTCTCACTTGGCTCCATGCTGAGAGTTCACAAAACGATTTACAGTTCTGCTAGGATCAGCGCCTGCCATAGGCTGGCTGTTCTAAACCTTTTGCTTTGTTGCTATTCTCATTGTTCTGCCACCTTACCTTGATCCGGCTCTGCGTGGATTGGTGATCGGGGCGATGCCCTTGGTCGTGATAGCAGTCTCGATGACCATTGGTGTGGCGCTTTTGCGTGTGATGCGCGCTGTCCAAGTGGTGATGATCGGTTTTGCCCTCTCTGCGCTCTGTATGATCTGGCTCTGGCTCGCTCCTGCGGGTGTGTTGGGCTGTTTGACCCTTGCAGGTGTGCTGGGCCTGATCCAAGGGGCCAGCTTGCGTCGGTGCTAGAGCTTAACAGCACCCTCACAGAGCAGTCACAGGCCAATGGTGCGATGGCGCAGATAGGTAACCTTGGGAATACACTTGGAGCGCCTGTGATGGCCTTCGCCCTCATGGGGTGGGGATACCCAAGCTTGCCTGTCCTTGCAGGGTTTGCCTTTGTCATGGGGCTGATCTTCCACCTCATACTGGAGAAGTATCGCAGAAACGCTTGATGTTTACCGTTTGTTCACATTTTTGCATTGGAGAATCTCCCAGCCGCCCCTATGTCTGGTAGGAATGACAGGGGTGCCACCATGGCTGAGCTAAAAAATATCGAAGTGCGCGGCGCGCGCGAACACAATCTCAAAAGCATTGACGTGGATATTCCTCGCGATCAGTTGGTAGTAATTACGGGTCTTTCGGGCTCGGGTAAGTCATCTTTGGCGTTTGACACGATCTATGCCGAAGGGCAGCGCCGCTATGTTGAAAGCCTGAGCGCATATGCGCGTCAGTTCCTTGATATGATGCAAAAACCGGACGTTGATCATATCTCCGGCCTCAGCCCTGCGATCTCGATTGAGCAAAAGACCACATCGAAAAACCCGCGCTCGACTGTTGGCACAGTCACCGAGATTTATGACTATATGCGCCTGCTGTTTGCGCGCGTTGGGGCACCCTATTCGCCGACCACGGGCAAACCAATTGACGCTCAGCAAGTCCAAGACATGGTTGACCGGATCATGACGATGGAGGAGGGGACCCGCGCCTATTTGCTGGCCCCGATCATCCGCGACCGCAAAGGCGAGTATAAGAAAGAGCTTATTGAGCTTCGTAAGACTGGTTTTCAGCGGGTCAAAGTGAATGGTGAATTCTACGAGCTGGACGAGCCGCCTACGTTGGACAAGAAGTTCCGCCATGACATTGATGTGGTTGTGGACCGCATCGTGGTGCGGACAGGGCTTGAGACCCGGCTGGCGGACAGTTTGCGCACAGCGCTTGATTTGGCGGACGGCATCGCGATCCTTGAGACAGCCCCCAGCGAAGGCGAGCCAGAGCGCTTTACCTTCTCAGAGAAGTTCGCGTGTCCCGTGAGCGGTTTTACCATTCCCGAGATTGAACCGCGCTTGTTTTCGTTCAACGCGCCCTTTGGTGCGTGTCCGTCCTGTGATGGTCTGGGCAAAGAGCTGTTCTTTGATGAGCGGCTTGTGGTGCCTGACCAGAATTTGAAAATCTATGATGGTGCGTTGGCGCCATGGCGCAAAGGCAAGAGCCCATATTTCAAGCAGACGATTGAGGCGATTGCCAACCACTATGGCTTTAGCCAATCCGCCAAATGGAAAGATATTGATCCAAAAATCCAGCAGGTCTTCCTCTACGGCTCTGGTAAGGAAGAGATAAAATTCCGCTATGACGAGGGTGGCCGCGTCTACGAAGTGAGCCGCGTGTTCGAGGGTGTGATCCCCAACATGGAGCGCCGCTATCGCGAGACCGACAGCAACTGGATTCGCGAAGAGTTTGAGCGCTATCAGAACAATCGCTCTTGTGGGACTTGCGAAGGCTTCCGTTTGCGCCCTGAAGCGCTTGCTGTGAAGATCGGTAAAGGCGACAGTCTGCTGCACGCAGGACATGTTGTTCAGATGTCGATCCGCGAAGCATTCGAGTGGTGCACCAAGGTTCCAGAGCAGTTGACCCCGCAGAAAAACGAGATCGCGAAGGCAATTTTAAAGGAAATTAGGGAGCGCCTTGGATTCTTGAATAATGTTGGATTAGAGTATCTTACACTAGCACGTTCAAGTGGAACATTAAGTGGAGGCGAGAGCCAACGTATTCGTTTGGCCTCCCAGATCGGCTCTGGTCTCACTGGTGTCCTTTATGTTCTCGACGAGCCGTCCATCGGCTTGCACCAGCGTGACAATGATCGCCTTCTGCTGACACTCAAAAACCTGCGCGATCAAGGTAACACAGTCATCGTGGTCGAGCATGATGAAGAGGCTATTCGTGAAGCCGACTATGTCTTTGATATCGGTCCGGGCGCAGGTGTGCATGGTGGTCGTGTGGTCAGCCACGGAACGCCCGACCAAGTTGCCAACGATCCAAACTCCCTCACTGGGCAGTACCTGACAGGCAAACGCCAGATTGAAGTGCCTGCCAAACGCCGCAAGGGGAACAAAAAGAAGCTGCAAGTGGTCAAGGCCACGGGCAACAACTTGCAAAACGTCACAGTTGATTTTCCGCTGGGACAGTTCGTCTGTGTCACGGGCGTGTCTGGTGGGGGGAAATCTACTCTGACCATCGAGACATTGTTCAAGACGGCCTCAATGAACCTCAATGGCGCACGCCAGACCCCAGCACCCTGCGAGACGATCAAGGGTCTCGAGTATCTCGATAAAGTCATCGATATCGACCAACGCGCCATCGGCCGCACGCCACGTTCCAACCCCGCGACTTACACGGGGGCCTTCACGCCCATGCGCGACTGGTTCGCGAACTTGCCCGAGAGTAAGGCGCGGGGCTACAAGCCTGGCCGCTTCTCGTTCAACGTTAAGGGTGGGCGGTGTGAGGCCTGTCAGGGCGACGGTGTGATCAAGATTGAGATGCACTTCCTTCCCGACGTCTATGTGGAATGTGAGACCTGCAAAGGTGCGCGCTACAACCGTGAGACGCTTGAAATCAAGTTCAAGGGCAAGAGTATCGCTGACGTACTGGATATGACGGTGGAAGATGCGCAGACCTTCTTCACTGCCGTGCCGCCCATCCGTGAGAAAATGGATGCGCTGGTGCGTGTGGGCCTTGGCTACATCAAGGTGGGCCAGCAGGCGACAACCCTGTCAGGGGGCGAGGCGCAGCGCGTGAAGCTATCCAAAGAGCTCAGTAAGCGTTCAACGGGCCGCACACTCTATATTCTGGATGAGCCGACGACAGGTCTGCACTTCGAGGATGTGCGCAAGCTGTTGGAAGTGTTGCATGAGTTGGTAGATCAAGGAAACTCTGTTGTGGTGATCGAGCATAACCTCGATGTGGTGAAAACCGCAGATTATATCATCGACATTGGCCCTGAGGGCGGTGATGGGGGTGGTCAAGTGGTCGCCAAAGGCACGCCAGAGCAGGTTGCCGAAGTTGAGGGCAGCTATACTGGCAAATACCTCAAGCCTATGCTCACGCCCCGCGCAGCGGCTGCTGCGGAGTAGTCAGGGCGCAGTCAGACACAAATCAAGTAGGCGGCTGAAGTCGCCTGCATCAAGGCTGTCAAAGCGGCCAGACAAGTCCTCAATTTCATCCGCGCGCGCACGGCCCAGTACAGGGTCGGAAAAGCGGTGGAATTTATCCGATATCTCCGCATCGCTGATGGGCAAGTCGCGATCCCCACGCGGGCTGCGCGGGGGCGAGGTAAAGCTGCGCCCGCCAGTGCAGCGAAGGGTCACTTCGGCCCACCGTTTGCCAACTGAAATTTTGGTATAATGGGCATCATCAATAAGTTGCGTTGCTTTGCTTACCCGCAAAATTTCAGGATCTTGCAATGTCTCTGGCTGTAGCTCAGGCACACCAATCTGGCCACGCACGATCATGCAGGCAACTGGGAATGCGATGGAATAGCTCAGTTCGTCCAAAGTCGCGGGCGTATGCCCCGCCAGCCGCGTCGCAAGATGGAACGTCTTTATCTCGACCCCTGTGATGTCGCCTGACACCAATCCATGCGTGGCCATCAGGTCAGCAACAGCATCAATCGATGGATGCGCCCAGCGACAGCATGGGTAGGGCTTGTAGCTGGTGTCCTCAACCGTGCGCCATGCCGTGCCCAGATCCTCCCAGAACTCCGGTGCGTCTTCGCATGTCAGCGCAGGTGCCCCTGTGAACCCCTCTGCTGCGAGATAGGCCGCTGTGAGGCCCGACGGCGCACCCCAGCCCACGCCATCACGCACCATTGTTGGATGATCAATACACCGCATCATCTGGCTGCGCGGACCGTGATACTCCCCAATCCCTGCCGCATGGCGTATCTGGTCTGCGGACAGGTCCAATGCGCGTGCTGCCGCAGTCGCCACACCAGTAGAGGTCCAAGCACCTGATGTATGATAATCGGCACAGGTCGCGTGTTGGGCCAATCCTGCGCGGCTACTGACTTCATATGCGACAGCAAGCCAAACGGTGAACTCCTTGCCTGTTACGCGCCGATCTAGAGCGTCTGCGAAGGCCAAAAGAGCGGGGAACACAGCTGACCCCACATGCCCCTTACCTGGTGATGTGGTGTCATGCGCATCAATGGCATCTACGGTGAACGCACCCGCCATAGCCGCACCCACAGGGCTGACAGATCCACCATGCAACAAAATGCGTGCTGCACCAGCACCGCCCGCACCAAAGACTGCCAAAGCACCGCGCCGTGCAATATCTGCCATTTCGGTGGTGGAGGCGACTGCCGCTGTCCCCATCGTATCCGTGAACGAGCGCCTCAGCGTCCAAAGCAAATCTTCGGGCAGGTCTTCATAGTTTAGCGTGGCGGCAAACGTGTCAAAGGGCAGGGGCATTTGGGCGTCCTTGGCTGTTTCCCTTCCATCCTAGGGAGCGATACAGCGCAAAAATGCCCAAATGCGACATTACATGCCGCGGCTGCGTGCTGCCAAACGGGGCAACATAGCCGAGAAATCGCGCCCCCTGCCGTCCTCTTCATCAACGAATTTAGCATAAAGCGCTTGGGCCAACGCACCCATTGGCGTATCTGCGTCAACCGCTTCTGCTGCTTGTTGGCTCAGGCCTAAATCCTTGAGCATCAACTCCGCCGCAAAGCCGGGGGTGTAATCATTGTCCGCAGGAGACGTAGGCCCGACACCCGGTGCGGGGCAGTAGGCGTTCATTGACCAGCTGTAGCCAGATGAGGTGCTGACCACATCAAACATTTTCTGACGGTCGAGGCCAAGTTTGTCCGCCAAAGCAAAGGCTTCGCATGTGGCGATCATGGTCGCGCCAAGGATCATATTGTTGCAAATTTTGGCTGCCTGACCCGCACCAGCCTCGCCGCAATGCACAGCCTTCTGGCCCATAATATCAAACAGCGGGTTCGCGGCTGCAAAGGCCGCATCCGTGCCACCCGTCATGAACGTCAGCGTGCCACCAGACGCGCCGCCAGTACCGCCAGAAACGGGCGCATCGACAAAGTCAAGCCCCATCTTGGCGGCTTGCGCACCCACATCACGCGCACTCTCCACATCTACTGTTGAGCAATCAATCAGCGTGGCGCCCGCTTTCATCGCAGGCAGCACTTGGGCCGCAACACTGCGCAGGATCGCGCCGTTGGGCAGCATGGTGATAACGAAATCCGCACCCTCACAAGCCGCCTCGGCTGTTGTTGCGACACTGACACCCTCGGCTGTGGTGCCAGCCGTATCAAACCCCACAACAGTATGGCCGGCATTCGCCAGATTATGCGCCATCGGCGCGCCCATGTTTCCAAGGCCGATAAACCCGATTTTAGTGCTGCTCATTTGTATCTCCCATTAGAGTTTGAGTGCATCTGGCCCCAAGGGCCGCAACATTTTGGACACTGCCGCCGCGGGCACATCGCATTCCGCAAACTGCCATTTCGGCGCGCGGTCTTTGTCGATGATTGCAGCACGGATTCCCTCAATGAAATCCCCATGCTCCATCGCCCGCGCAGTGAAGCGGTATTCAAGGTTGAGCGCCTTTTCCATTGTCAGGCTGGGCCCGCGCAAGCGGTGGATCATCTCCACGGTGCAGGCCATCGAGAGCGGCGCGTTGCGCGACACGAGCTTAAG
>CAWVZA010000054.1:0-15937 GCA_963934545.1 uncultured Sulfitobacter sp. | reverse complement strand
ACACGATGGAGTCAGACAGTGAATCCTTGGCAAAGGCTATTTGTGCAACAAAGCCTGTCCAACCCGAAACGACATTTAAGCGCAGCCAAAGCGAACATTGATTCAGAAACAACAGACGGCAGCTAAGTCCGCAGAGCAAACCTTGACGATAGATTTAAAAAGGCCCCGCACATTACTGTCGGGGCCTTCGCTCATTCAGATGCCTATGATTACAGGTTTGGGTAGATTGGGAAGTTGGCGCACATCGCTTCTACTTCGGCTTTTACCTTGGCCTCGACGGCTGAGTTGCCTTCCTCGCCGTTGGCAGCGAGGCCGTCGACGACGTCGATGATCCAGTTGGCGATCTGGCGGAACTCGTCCTCGCCAAAGCCGCGTGTGGTGCCCGCGGGGGAGCCTAGGCGGATGCCGGAGGTGACCATTGGCTTTTCAGGGTCAAACGGCACACCGTTTTTGTTACAGGTGATGTTGGCGCGCCCGAGAGCCTTCTCAGTTGCGTTGCCTTTGACGCCTTTAGGGCGCAGATCGACCAGCAGGACGTGTGTGTCGGTGCCGTGGGTGATCGTGTCGAGGCCGCCTTTGATCAATTGATCAGAAAGGGCTTGGGCGTTTTTGATGACCTGCTGGATGTAGGATTTGAACGACGGATCGAGCGCTTCGCCGAAGGCCACAGCCTTTGCTGCGATGACGTGCATCAGGGGGCCGCCTTGGATACCCGGGAAGATGGCGGAGTTGAATTTTTTCGCCAGTGCCTCGTCGTCTGTGAGGATCATGCCGCCGCGTGGGCCGCGCAGGGTTTTGTGCGTGGTGGTTGTGGCGACATGTACGTGTGGGAAGGGGTTGGGGTATTCACCAGCCGCGATCAGACCTGCGAAGTGGGCGATGTCTGCGAGCAGGTAGGCGCCAACACTGTCGGCGATTTCGCGCATTTTGGCAAAGTCGAGTGCGCGTGGAATGGCTGAGCCGCCTGCGATGATCATCTTTGGTTGGTGCTCGGTGGCGAGGCGCTGAACTTCGTCATAGTCGATCAGATTGTCTTCGCGCTTCACGCCATACTGGATGGCGTTGAACCATTTGCCAGACTGGTTCGGCTTGGCACCGTGGGTGAGGTGACCGCCTGCGTCGAGGGACATGCCGAGAATGGTATCACCGGGCTGGAGCAGTGCTTGGAACACGCCTTGGTTCGCTTGGGAGCCGGAGTTTGGCTGTACGTTTGCAAAGCCGCAGCCAAAAAGCTCACAGGCGCGGTCGATCGCCAGTTGCTCAGCGATGTCGACGTGTTGGCAGCCGCCATAATAGCGACGACCCGGATAGCCCTCGGCGTATTTGTTGGTCATCACGCCGCCCTGCGCTTCCATGATGGCGGCGGAGACGATGTTCTCGGAGGCGATCAATTCGATCTCGGTGCGCTGGCGGTGCAGCTCTTTGTTGGTGGCCTCTGCGATAGCGGGATCGGTGTCTGCGAGGCTGCGGGTAAAGAAATCTGACATGGTGGCTCCTTGAGCTTGGGTCTGGCTTTGGTGTTTCGTATCGGAAACGTACGCGTTGGTGAAGATGTGAAAGCGACTGTGCATGAGATAGATGCGCCGCGCTGACGTTGCACCCTGCATTTTGCCGCAGTCGCGGTTTTGATGGGCGGTGCTGGTGCATGGCGGAATATTATGTTTGTCTAAGTGGAACACGGCGCAGATCGGAAACACCATGTCTAAGAGAATCGCCTTTTTGGCCAGTCCAACACCTGTGGCGCAGACCGCGCGTGCGGCGCTGATCGGGCGCTATGGGAATGTAGAGCCTGCGGACGCGGAAGTGATAGTAGCGCTGGGCGGCGACGGTTTCATGTTGCAAACGCTACATGAGACGCAGGAGTTGCCCGCCCCTGTGTACGGAATGAATCGCGGGACCATCGGGTTTTTGATGAACACCTATGTTGAGAGTGATCTGCGTGAGCGGCTGGCTGCGGCAGAAGCTGCGGTGATTCATCCGCTGTCTATGAAAGCCACCCATACGGACGGGCGGGAATCCCATTCGCTGGCGCTCAATGAAGTGGCGCTGTTGCGGCAGGGACCGCAGGCGGCGAAGTTGCAGATTACTGTGGACGGGCGGTTGCGTATGCAGGAGCTGGTTTGTGATGGGGCGCTGGTCGCGACACCTGCGGGATCAACGGCCTATAATTATTCCGCGCATGGTCCGATTCTTCCGATTGGCGCGGATGTGCTGGCCCTAACGGCGGTGGCGGCCTTTCGGCCACGGCGCTGGCGCGGTGCGTTGCTGCCCAAAACAGCCACAGTTCGGTTTGACGTACTAGAGCCTGAAAAACGGCCTGTGATGGCGGATGCGGATGGGACCAGTTACCGCGATGTGGCAACGGTTGAGATACGCTCGGAGCCGAGCATATCGCATACAATCCTGTTTGATCCCGGGCATGGACTGGAAGAGCGTCTAATCTCGGAACAGTTTAGTTAAAGTCAGGTTTGGCTGTGTTGTGGACGCATAAACCCGTGAGGGCTTTTCCGCAAAATTTGTCTGACAGGGTGGAACTAATTCATTCTATGCATGTTGGTCTGGTGAAGCGGCGTGAACACGCTGACAACACAGACAGATAGATTGGAGACCCGCTATGAACTGGGACACAATTCAAGGCAACTGGAAGCTATACAAGGTCAAGCGCAGCAGAAATGGGGCGAATTGACAGACGACGAACTGGACGCAGCCGAGGGCAACCGAGAAGAGCTTGAAGGTAAAATTCAGGCCAAATACGGTAAGATAAAAGAAGAAGCCAAGAAAGAAGTCGATGACTTCATTGAAAGCCTCTGAGTGTAGCTGGAATATTTAGGAAAAGCGGTCCCCAACTGGGGGCCGCTTTTTTGTTTGAGGTCGCAAAACTCAGATTGCATTTTGGTCACCACGCTTCGGGGAGACTTTGGGCTAGCCTTTTGCGTAACCGATAGTTTGCATGGCTGCTTTGATTTCATCAAGGACCGCAGGATCGTCAATGGTGGCGGGAAGCTTGAATTCCTCATTGTCGGCGATTTTGGCCATGGTGCCGCGCAAGATTTTGCCTGAGCGTGTTTTGGGCAGGCGGTCGACGACAAGCGCCAGTTTGAAGGCTGCCACTGGACCAATTTGGTCGCGTACCCGTTTTACGCATTCTGCTGTGATCTCGTCGTGGGGGCGATTCACGCCGTTGGTTAGGCAGACAAAGCCCATCGGAGACTGGCCTTTGAGCGCATCGCTCACCCCGATCACGGCGCATTCGGCCACATCTGGGTGCCCTGCAAGGACTTCTTCCATGGCGCCAGTGGAGAGGCGGTGGCCCGCTACGTTGATCACATCATCTGTGCGCGCCATGATATAGAGGTAGCCGTCCTCGTCGATCATGCCTGCATCGCCCGTCTCATAAAAGCCGGGGAAGTGCGTGAGGTAGCTTTTGCGAAAGCGGTCTTCGGCATTCCACAACGTTGGCAGCGTGCCAGGGGGCAAGGGAAGCTTGATCGCGATAGCACCCAGCTCTCCTGCGGGTATAGGATGGCCCGCCTCGTCGAGGATTTGCACGTTGTAGCCGGGCATGGGCACAGTGGGTGAGCCGACTTTGACAGGAAGTGCTTCGAGACCAGCGGGGTTGCCCGCGATGGTGTAGCCTGTTTCGGTCTGCCACCAATGGTCATAGACGGGTTTGCCCAGCACGTCTTGTGCCCAGATGATGGTGTCGGGGTCTGCGCGCTCGCCCGCGAGGTAGAGGGCGCGCAGGCAGGAGATGTCGTATTTCTTGACTTCCAGCCCTTTGGGGTCTTCGCGTTTGACCGCGCGGATGGCTGTGGGGGCAGTGAAGAAGCTGCGGACGTTATGCTCGGAGATCACGCGCCAGAAGGTGCCTGCATCGGGTGTGCCGACGGGCTTGCCCTCGAACACAACAGTTGTGTTGCCGTAGATCAGGGGGCCGTATGCGATGTAGCTGTGGCCTACGACCCAGCCAACATCAGACGCGGCCCAGAACACATCACCGGGATCGACATCATAGATGTTTTTCATAGTCCAGTTCAGGGCGACGAGGTGGCCTGCGGTGTGGCGTACGACGCCCTTTGGGGCGCCTGTGGTGCCTGAGGTATAGAGAATATAGGCGGGGTGATTGCCTGCGACGGGGATGCAATCGGCAGGTGTGCCGAGCGCTTTGGCCTCTTCCCATTCGAAATCACGACCTTCCAGCAGATCGCAGGGGGCCTGTTTGCGCTGAAGGATGATGCAGGCATCAGGTTTGTGGGTCGCCAGTTCAATGGCGCCGTCGAGCAGGGGTTTATAGTGAACGGTGCGGTTTGGCTCCAGCCCGCAGGAGGCAGCAATAATCGCTTTTGGAGTGCAATCATCGATGCGCACGGCCAGCTCGTTTGCGGCGAAACCGCCAAAGACGACGGAGTGTACGGCACCGATGCGCGCGCAGGCGAGCATGGCTTCAACGGCTTCGGGGACCATGGGCATATAGATAATGACGCGGTCGCCTTTTGTGACGCCTTGGACCACCAGTGCCCCTGCGAGGGCGGCGACGCGGGTTTGTAGTTGGGCAAAGGTGATCGTCTCTTTGGTGCCTGTAATCGGGCTGTCATGGATAATCGCAGCTTGGTCGGCGCGGCCATTCTCAACGTGGCGGTCCACAGCGTTGTAGCAGCCGTTCACCTGAGCGTCCGCATACCATTCATAGAGGTCGGCGCCTTTGTCAAAGAGGGCCTGCTTGGGCGCTTTTACCCAATCAATTGCTTTTGCCTGCTCTAGCCAGAACTGTTCTGGATTGTCTTGTGCGGCTTTGTAAACGTCTGCGTATCCCATGGCGTAATCCTCCCTCGGTATTTGGGGGAGTTAAGGCGCAGCAATGGCGGTACGGCAAGTGGCAATTAGAAATATAGGGTGGCTTCGGTAAATAAATTTACATCAGGATCGGGCGGGCGTTGTGCGATTTGATGTGAACCCACGATCATGTGGCTGTGTTTGGGCGGGGAAGTTATCCCCGCCTTTTTGGCCTGATCAGCCGTATTGATCGACAGGTGTTCCTGCGATGGCAGCCATGTTCAGTAGCCCACGCGCGGTGATAGACGGCGAGACAACATGTGCGCGGTTGCCCATGCCCATCAGGATCGGGCCCACTTCGAGACCGCCACCTTTCATTTTGAGAATGTTGCGCACACCAGATGCCGCATCGGCGTGGGCGAAGACCAGCACGTTCGCGGGCCCTTCCATGCGGTTGTCGGGGAACAGACGCGCGCGTAATTCTGGATCAAGAGCCGTGTCGATGTTCATCTCGCCCTCATAAGAAAAGTCGTGGTTGCCCGCATCGAGGATACGGATTGCCTTGCGCAGGCGGCTGCCAGAGCCGTCGCCCTGATTGCCGAACTGCGACTGGGAACACATAGCGATATTGGGTGTGAGGCCAAAACGGCGCACATGTCGTGCAGCACCGATTGCGATCTCGGCCAGTTGTTCGGGGTCGGGGTGCAGATGCACTTGGGTATCGGCGATAAACAGAGGGCCGTCCTCAAGGATCATCATCGACAGTGCACCATGAGCGCGTTTGTTGTCGCGGCCCAAGACCTGCTCGATGTAGTTGAGGTGCCAACGGGTCTCTCCGAAGGTGCCACAGATCAGGCTGTCGGCCTCTTCGCGGTGGACCATGACGGCACCAATGGCTGTGGTATTGGTGCGCATGATCGCTTTTGCAATATCGGGCGAGACGCCTCGCCGCGCCAGAAGACCGTGATAGGTTCCCCAATAATCGCGATAACGCGGATCGTTCTCAGGGTTCACCACATCCACGTCCGCGCCAAGTTTGAAGTTCAGGCCTGCTCTTTCCATGCGGCGTTCGATCACTTCAGGGCGGCCGATGAGGATCGGCTTCTCAGAGGTTTCCTCAAGCATGGCTTGGGAGGCGCGCAGCACACGCTCGTCCTCGCCCTCGGCGAATACGATGCGGCGGGACGTGGCGCGGGCGGCGTGGAACACAGGCCGCATCAGAAGGGCTGATTTGAAGACCGAGCTGTCCAGGTTGTTTTTATAGGCCTCCATGTCGGCGATGGGGCGGGTGGCGACGCCCGTCTCCATCGCGGCCTTTGCTACGGCGGAGGAGACAATGCCCACAAGGCGCGGATCGAAGGGTTTGGGAATGAGGTAGTCTACGCCGAAGGTCATCTGTTCGCCCTGATAGGCGGCCGCGGCCTCCGCGCTTGTGGTGGCGCGAGCGAGTGCTGCGATGCCTTCGATGCAGGCGATCTTCATCTCGTCGTTGATGGTGGTGGCCCCTACGTCCAGCGCACCACGGAATATGAAAGGAAAGCAGAGTACGTTGTTGACCTGATTTGGGAAATCGGAACGGCCTGTGGCGATGATTGCTTTTGGGCGCACAGCGCGGGCAGCGTCTGGCATGATCTCGGGGTTGGGGTTGGCGAGGGCGAAAATGATGGGTGTTTCGACCATTTTACCGACCATTTCGGGGGTCAGTACGTTGGGGCCCGACAGGCCAAGGAACATATCTGCGTCGTTTATCACATCATCAAGTGTGCGCAGGTCAGATTTTTGCGCGTATTCGGACTTGATCGGGTTCATGTCGATCTCGCGGCCTTCGTACACCAGCCCGTGGATGTCGCAGAGCCAGACATTCTCACGCTTTACGCCAAGCTTGAGCAGCATGTTGAGGCAGGCGATGCCTGCGGCCCCGCCGCCTGTGCTGACGATCTTGATGTCTTCGAATTTCTTCTTGGCCACGTAAAGCGCATTGGTCGCGGCGGCGCCTACGACGATTGCCGTGCCATGCTGGTCATCGTGAAAGACGGGGATGTTCATCCGTTCGTTGCAGATGCGTTCCACAGTAAAGCAATCGGGGGCTTTTATGTCTTCGAGGTTGATCGCACCGAATGATGGCTCAAGCGCGCAGACGATATTGGCGAGTTTCTCAGGGTTGGATTCGTTCACTTCGATATCAAAGCAATCGATGTTAGCAAATTTCTTAAACAGGACCGCCTTGCCCTCCATCACGGGTTTGGAGGCGAGCGCGCCGATGTTGCCAAGGCCGAGGACTGCGGTGCCGTTTGTGACCACGGCGACCAGATTGGCGCGGGAGGTGTAGAGCGCTGCGGTAGAAGGGTCTTTTTGGATTTCAATGCACGCTTCTGCCACGCCGGGGCTGTAGGCACGGGCCAGATCGCGGCCATTCGCCAGCGGTTTTGTCGCGCGGACCTCAAGTTTTCCAGGCTTGGGAAGGGCATGATAGTCAAGGGCAGCTTGGCGTGTTGACGATTTTTCGGTCATGATGCAGGCCTTCTTTTGAATTTAGTTTAATATTAAACTATTATTTCCAAAGCGCTAGTGGGTATTTCTCGAGCGCGATTTCTGATGGTCTACTGCGGGGGAATTAAGGAGTCGAAAACCCTTCGCATCTTGTGGCATGCGCGGCTAGGGTGGAAGGTCAATATGGCAGGAGATTCCCCCCGATGACAGATTTGAGAGACGCCGCACTTGCTGTACGTGAGAATGCGTATGCGCCCTATTCAAATTTCAAAGTAGGAGCGGCGCTGCGAGGGGCGTCGGGGACGCTTTACACAGGGTGCAATGTTGAGAATGTTGCCTATCCTGAGGGAACTTGTGCGGAAGCGGGTGCGATTGCTGCCATGGTTGCAGCGGGCGAGACATCTTTTACGGAGGCTTATGTGGTGGCGGGATCGCCCCTGCCTGTGACGCCATGTGGCGGGTGCCGTCAGAAGCTGGTGGAGTTCGGTATTAAGGACGTACTGGTGCGTATGGCGACTGTTAACGGGGTTGAGCGCACGCTCACCATCGGGGAGTTGTTGCCAGGTGCGTTCGATCCATCGTTTTTGGGTGGCTGAATGGAAGCGCAGCGTATTTTGGCGAAATTGCGCCATGACCAGCCATTAAATGCAGATGAGTTGACGTGGGTAGCGGGCGCGCTGGCGGACCAGACGTTGAGTGCTGCGCAGGCGGGTGCGTTTGCCATGGGTGTGTGCCGCAACGGGCTGACCCAAGAGGGGCGCGTGGCGCTTACGCGTGCGATGTGCGCCTCGGGCAATGTGCTCACGTGGGATTTGGACAAGCCTGTTTTGGACAAACACTCCACAGGCGGTGTGGGCGACTGTGTGAGCCTTGTGCTCGCGCCCGCACTGGCGGCTTGTGGGGCGTATGTGCCGATGATTTCGGGGCGCGGTTTGGGCCATACGGGTGGCACGCTAGACAAGCTGGAGGCGATCCCCGGTGTGGGGGTGATGCTGGACGAGGCGCGGTTGCGTAGTGTCGTGGGGCAGGTGGGCTGTGCCATTGTGGGCGCGACGGGAGATATCGCGCCTGCGGACAAGCGTTTGTATGCGGTGCGCGATGTGACCTCGACTGTAGACAGTCTGGATTTGATCACGGCCTCGATCCTGAGCAAGAAACTTGCGGCGGGGCTGGAGGGGTTGGTGCTGGACGTCAAAGTAGGTTCTGGTGCGTTTATGAAGGATTTGAATGCTGCGCGGGATTTGGCGCTGGCCTTGGTCGGCACGGCGAATACGGCGGGGTGCCCCACGCAGGCAGTGATTAGTGACATGAGCCAACCTCTGGTACCAAGCCTTGGCAATGCGCTGGAAGTGGCGGAAGTGATGCAGGTTTTGCGCGGCGATGTGCGCGGTCCTATCGTTGATCTTTGTGCAGCGCTGGGCGGTGTGTTGCTGAGCGGTGTGGGGCTGGCAAAGGATACGGATGTTGGTGCTGCGATGATTGAAGCGGCGATTGCGGATGGGCGTGCAGCGGAGAAATTTGGCGCGATGATTGCGGCCCTTGGCGGGCCAGTGCGGTTTGTGGAGGACTGGCAACGGTTCCTGCCAGAGGCGACAGTGATGCGCGAAGTGACGGCGCAGAGCAGTGGCTATGTTCAAGCGATTGATGGTGAAGCGCTGGGTCTTGTGGTGGTCGGCCTCGGCGGGGGGCGGATGATCGAGGGTGATCCGGTGGACCCTTCGGTGGGCCTTTCGCGCGTTGTGCGCTTAGGCACTTGGGTAGAAAAGGGGCAACCGTTGTGTGTGATCCATGCGGCAAGGCCCATGCAAGCGGATCGCGCCTTGGCAGCGGTGCGTGGGGCGATTGTGCTGGGCGATGTGGCGGCCTCTGTGCCTGATTTAATTGTGGAGCACGTAGGCTGATGGCGCGCGCGTTTTTAGTGGTGATGGACTCCGTTGGTATCGGTGGTGCACCTGACGCACATACATTTTTTAACGGCGATGTGCCTGATACAGGGGCCAATACACTGGGCCATATCGCGCAGGCCTGTGATGCGGGACATGCGGAGGAGGGGCGTTCGGGACAGCTACAGGTCCCTGTGCTGGTGTCGCTCGGGCTTAGGGCTGCGTTGGAGAATGCGAGCGGGTTGGAGGTCGCGTCACTGAATGCGGACTTGTATGGCACTTGGGGAGTGGCGACTGAAATCTCGCGGGGCAAGGATACGCCATCGGGGCATTGGGAACTCGCTGGACTGCCCGTCCCGTGGGAGTGGAAGTATTTTGAACGGGTCGAAGAGTCGTTTGACGCTGATCTGATTGCGGCGGTGGCAAAAGCCGCTGGAACGGACGGCATTCTTGGGAATTGTCATGCGCCTGGTACCGCGATCATCGAATCGTTGGGCGCAGGGCATATGCTCACGGGGATGCCGATCTGTTATACCTCTGCGGATAGTGTGTTCCAGATTGCCGCCCATGAAGAGACTTTCGGACTGGAGCGGTTGCTGACCCTTTGTGCTGATATTGCGCCCTTGCTGCATGAGCAACGGGTGGGCCGTGTTATTGCGCGGCCATTTGTGGGCGATGCGGAGGTGGGATTTGCCCGTACTCCAAACCGCCGTGATTTTGCGATCATGCCGCCGCGCCCTGTTTTGAGCAACTGGGTGCAGGACGCGGGCGGTGCCACTTTCGCGGTTGGTAAGATTGGTGATATTTTCACGATGCAGGGGTTTGACGAAGTGCGCAAAGGCACTGATGCCGAGCTTATGGTGCATCTGGCGGATTTGGTGCGCGGTGCGCCTGACGGAAGTCTCACGTTTGCGAATTTTGTGGAATTTGACAGCCTGTATGGCCACCGCCGCGATGTTTCGGGGTATGCCCGTGCGCTGGAATGGTTTGACCGCGAGATTGGTGTGGTGATTAGTCAGATGCGGGAGGGTGATATCATGGTGCTGACGGCGGATCACGGTAATGACCCCACGTGGATTGGCACGGACCATACACGCGAGCGAGTGCCAGTTCTGGTGGCGGGTCTGGGCGCAGGAACGCTCGGTCAGAATGGGGGGCATATCGGATTTAAGGATGTGGCGGCTTTTGTTGCCCGCCATCTCGGGGTAGAGGTTCCTTAGTCAATCAAGGAGCCGGATATGAGCGATCAACACCTTACTGTCGTGGACCACCCGCTGGTCCAGCATAAACTGACCATCATGCGCGACAAAGATACGTCTACGTCCCAGTTCCGCCAGTTGCTGCGCGAAATTAGCCAACTGCTTGCTTATGAGGTAACCCGCAATCTGGCGATGACGACAAAGCAGATCGAGACGCCGATGCAGACAATGGATGCACCGACACTCGACGGCAAGAAGCTGGCGCTGATCAGTATTCTGCGGGCGGGCAATGGCCTGTTGGACGGTGTGTTGGAGTTGATCCCATCGGCACGTGTGGGTTTTGTAGGGCTCTACCGTGACGAGGAAACGCTCAAACCTGTGCAGTATTATTTCAAAGTGCCTGAGGGCCTTGATGACCGTTTGGTGATTGCGGTTGATCCGATGCTGGCGACGGGTAATTCGTCTGTGGCAGCGATTGATTTGCTTAAGGCGTCAGGGGCTACGAACATTATCTTTTTGTGCCTGCTGGCGGCACCAGAAGGCATCGCTCGGATGAAAGAAGCGCATCCCGATGTGCCGATTGTGACGGCGTCTGTGGATGAAAAGCTCAACGAGTTGGGGTATATCGTTCCCGGGTTGGGCGATGCTGGTGACCGGATGTTTGGCACCAAATAAAACAGGAGCGGCCAAGAGAAGGCATACGATTCTCTTGGCCGATTCGGAGCACTGCCGTCTTAAGAAACGCTGGAATGGGTCGGTCACTGTTGCCAATCACGCGACAGCTGTCGCCAAATTCATGATAATATGGCAAAAGTAAGGCGATTGTTCACGCTATCGTTAGACTTGGCCTTGGTGCTTTGACATTCTGACCTCTGTATTCTGTGGGGGCATGAATGAAACTTAGTAAACTTGTTGCAATCGCCATTATATCCGGAGCAGTCACCGCTGGTGCCGCTGCTGAACAAACCCGTCCAGGCAGTGAACCTGCCGAATTTCCTGCTGCCTCCTATAAAGGTAAGCAATATGTAGACAGCAAAGGCTGTGTATTTATTCGGGCAGGGGTCGATGAAAACGTATCTTGGGTTCCGCGGGTTACACGTAAGCGTTCAGGTGTTTGGGGGTTCAAGCCGACATTCGCAGGGCAAGTGAACGAACCTGCACCCGTGTAAGCCGCTGCTGTCACTGCCACGCAGATCACAATCGCTAAGCCTGTCGTGCGTGTTGCACCCAAGCCAAAAGTAAAACCGAAAGCGGTCAAGGCGAAGGTCCGGCGCAAGCCTGCCCCTAAAGTTGTGCGTCAGGTGGCCAAGCGCCCCGCGCCGATTGTCGAAAAGGTTGTGCAGTCAGCACCTGCACCCAAGCGGGTTGCCCGTGTTGCCGTGACGCAAGGGTCCAACGCATGTGCGGGCGCTTCCGCTCTAAGCAGCCAATACTTGCGCACCGGTAAGCTTGCCGTACGCTGTGGTCCTCAAGCAGGTGTGATTTTGGGCTCACGTATTTCTACAGCTCCTACGCCACGTCCGGTTGCTGTGACAGCTCCCCAATCCGTTGCGACAACGGCCCAGACAGTTCGGGTTGCACCGCACACACGCATCGTGCCCCGTCATGTTGCCGTCAACCGTGTGAACACGACCAATGTACGCACCCCGCATGGTTACAAGCAGGTTTGGACGGATGGCCGTTTGAACCCGAAGCGTGCCGAGCAGTCCTTGGCAGGTCACAAGGCAATGAGCCTGATTTGGTCCTCCACTGTGCCCCGTCGCTTGATCAATCAGTCAAATGGATCTGATGTGACAGCTTCTGTGCCGCTGGTTTATCCTTACACCGACTATGCAACGCAGTAGCGTGAATTGGGTCAGGTAACAATCGTGAAGCGCGACGGTCAGATCCTGAAACGCCCTGTGCGCAACGTGGTGGGTGTCTTCTCGCCAGAGCCGCGTCAGGCGCGTGTTGCCACTGTGCAGCGTCAGCCTGTCTACTCCAGCCGTTCAACTCCGAAAGCTGCACCAAAGGCGACAGCAAAGCGTGCGCAGCCCAAAGCAGAAGTTGCTGGGCGCGGGTTCGTGCAAGTTGGCGCGTTCAACGATAGTGCCGCCGCACAGCGTATGGTAATGCCCATTCGTGTTGGTCGCTATACCCGCAACGGCCAGACAACGCGTTTGGTGATTGCTGGCCCGTTTGGTGGCGCGAACGACATAAAGCGCGCGGTCAGCCGCTTGCGCGGTGCAGGGTATAACGCATTCGCGCGGTAAGGCCTTACTGTACTATATTTGATTTATTGGCCCGTCGGAGATGATCCGGCGGGCCAATTCTTTTGCCCATGCAGCATAGATGCGCGGACCAGGGTGAAACCCATCTTCGGCCATGTCTTTTATGTCGAGCATGTCGGGCAGTGGTGCGTATCGTGTATCAGGCTCATGCGCCAATGCTGCCCTGAGAGCTGCATCAAAGCGGATGGCGCGACGGCCCAACAAATAGCGCAGCGGATTGGGGAGCAATGGGAAAGCACCCAAAGGCGGTATCTGACCAATGAAAAGGCGCCGTGCGCCAGTTTTTTCGCGCAAAAGGCTACGCAGAGTTGCGTGATTGCGCGTCCATGAAGATTGGGAACCACCGTGGGTAACGTCATTCACACCAAGGATAATGAGCACAATGTCGGCCTTCGGCAGAGGGTGACGTTTCAGGTCTGCAAGCGTGCTGGCCGTGGTTGCACCAGTTGTTGCGATCAAGGTCCATTGCACTGCGTTCTGCAGGCTGAGTGCGGCTGTGAGCTGGCCTGCGAGGGCTTGGCTCTGGGTTGTGGCACCGACACCTGCAGCGGAACTGTCTCCGATGATCAGCAGGCGTAACGGAGAGCCATCGCCGATCGTTCCAGAGTGGGGCCCCGATGCCTCGGACAATTGAAGAGCGAATTTGCGCACGCGGAGCGCTTGGATCAGGAGAAGCGGCGAAAGCAGTGCGGTGGTCACCGCATCAAACAGGATCATCCGCCACAGAGGCTCTGCAAGCGCAGCCACGCGCTGTCAGGCAGCAATGGCTCTGTCACACGACCTTTCATCGGGTCGCCCTCGAGGAGCTCAAGTGTGCTTTCACCCGTAATGTCATAGGCGCGGGCAAAGGGGCTGGAGGGCACGTCGGAGGCCTCGAACAAGGCGAGCAGGTTGGCAGTGTCGGGTGTGTTGGTGGGCGCTGTCATCAAGTGCTCGGCATAAGCGTCGAGTGCTTCACCAGAGACTTCACCCGTGGTGAGCAAGCGGAAGTTCTCCCAAGGGCCAACCACGTTGAGTAAATCGGCGAGAGGGTCTCGCTCAAGCTGAGTGGCAAGCTCTGACAGGATGTAGCCTGCGGCGACGTCAGGCTCTTCCCAGTCCTCAAAGACAGAGCGATCAAGCACGATGACACCACCGGGCAAGTGCAAGGCGGGACGGCCAAGCGCAGGAACCACAGCAAGTTTCCGCGTCTCAAGGCGTGACCCGAGCCGGCGCAGTGCGCGTAGGCCAGCCGCATCGTTGCACATCGGACCTGTGACACGTTGCATTCGGTCGATAAGAGCCACGCCAATGGTTTCACGCTTTACCTGTGGGACCACGCGCAAAGTGTTGTCACGCATGGCAGCAGGGAGCCAGAACAGGACCACTGCGGCCACAGCTGCAATAGAGAGTGAAACACCCAGCCAGCGCAAGCGGCCTGGTCGCGGGCGCGTTTTTGCGATTGCAGTGCGCAAGCTCTCAATGGCGTCGATCATCTCGGCCTCGTTCTCGGGCAGTTCGAGAGTTTCGCCTTTTTCCTTATCACCGTCGGGGTAATAAATTGCAGGAGTGGCGCCTGAGTTGGCGCGTGCCACGGCTGCGAGGGACCAGTGGGTGATTGCTTGGTCGTTCATATCGGCAATCATCAAGGTGGCATTGCCAATCGACACGATCACTTCGCGCCGCTGCCCGTCAGGGTCAGGTCGCCACAGGCCAGTGGCCTCAAGGCGGTCATATTTGGTTAGTGCCGTCATATGTTTGTGCTGCTCGGGCTTGTTATGGCGCCACATTAGCATTTGAGTGGGGCAGGGCAATGGGCGCAGAGGGTGATATGGAAATCAGACTGGCGAATGAGGACGACGTGCAGGTCGTTGCGCAGATGTGGCATATGGGGTGGCACATCGGGCACGCCGCTGTGGTGGACGATGCGTTGGTTGCGCTGCGTGTTCCTGCGGAATTTGTGGCGCGGACTAAGGCGCATTTAGAGCAGACCTATGTTGCCGTTGTGGACGGTGTTGTGGTCGGGTTCTTTATGATCAACGGTGATGAGTTGTATCAGTTCTATCTGGACGTGGCGCATCACGGGAGCGGGTTGGCAAAACGGCTCATGGTTGAGGCGGAGGCGCGGCTGTCTCGGCCGCGTGCATGGCTGGGGTGTAGCGTAGGCAATGACCGTGCGGCAGCGTTTTATGTCAAGGCAGGCTGGGATAATATGGGTGTAGAGGTGTTTGAAGCTGAGACATCCGAGGGGACGTGTCCTGTAAACATCTGGCGATTCGAGAAAACGCTGTAGGTCGGCCACACTTCAAATCGTCGCAGAAAATTTGCACCCAGAGTTTCGATGAAACTCTGGGTGCTTGTGTCAGAGTATTGCGGCGAGTTTGCGCAATTCGAACTTCTGGATTTTTCCGGTCGAGGTTTTGGGCAGCTCTTGGAAAACGACCTTTTTAGGAGTTTTGAAACCAGCGAGGGTCTCGCGGGTGAAGGCAATCAGCGTGGCCTCATCCACTTCTACACCTGGCTTTAGCTCAATGAAGGCGCAGGGAACTTCGCCCCATTTTTCATCGGGTTTCGCGACTACAGCAGCAAGCATCACAGCATCGTGGCCCATGAGCGTGTTTTCGACTTCCACAGACGAGATATTCTCACCGCCGGAGATAATGATGTCCTTGGCGCGGTCTGCGATCTGGATATAGCCATCGCCGTGCTGCACGGCCAAGTCACCCGAGTGGAAGTAGCCACCCTTGAAGGCCTCTTTGGTTGCATCAGGATTTTTGAGATAGCCCTTCATGACCGAGTTGCCGCGGATCATGATCTCACCTTGGGTTGCCGTGTCGCGAGGAACTTCTGTCATATTCTCATCCATGACGGTGATATGTTCCATCATAGGATAGGCAACGCCCTGACGGGATTTCACAGCGGCGCGGGCGATTTTGTCTAATGCGCCCCAGTCTTCCTCGCGCCAGATACATTCGGTGACATGGCCATAAGTCTCCGTCAGGCCGTAGACATGGGTGACGTTGAATCCCATGGCCTCGAACTTGCCCAATGTCGTTGGGGCGGGAGGCGCACCTGCTGTGACGACTTCGACCATATGGGTAAACTCGCGGCGATCGTCTGCATCTGCGTTGACCAGCATGTTGAGCACGATTGGTGCGCCGCCGAAGTGGGTGACGCCTTCATCCGCGATGGCGTTGAAGATGGTGGAGGCGGTGATGTCGCGGGCGCAAACCAGCGTGCCGCCAATCAGGGGCATCATCCATGTGTGGTTCCAGCCGTTGCAATGGAACAGTGGTACGATCTGCATAAACACTGGATGGAGCACCATACGCCATGAGATGAC
>CAWVZA010000053.1:0-16009 GCA_963934545.1 uncultured Sulfitobacter sp. | reverse complement strand
GCGTCAAAATACGCATACCATTCCCCGAAGGATCATGTGGCGGATGTTATTGCGACGATTGCGCCTGTGGACAGCCAAGAGCGGTTTGAAGGTTTCGGCATCAATGTCATCCGCGAGTTTGGCAAATTCATTTCATCAACCGAAGTGCAGGCTGGCGATACAGTCATCAAAGCGCGGCGCATCGTTATTGCGACAGGGTCATCGCCATTGGTCCCACCGATCCCTGGGCTGGAGAATGTGCCCTATGAGACGAATGAGACGCTGTTTGACCTGCGCGAAGCGCCAGAGCATTTGCTGATCATTGGTGGTGGTCCCATTGGGATGGAAATGGCTCAAGCGCATATTCGCATGGGCTGTAAGGTGACTATAATTGAGGGTGCCAAAGCGATGGGCAAGGATGACCCTGAACTTGCCAAAGTTGTGCTGTCTTCGCTGAAAGAAGAAGGCGTCGAGATCGCGGAAGACGCGCTTGCCGCCGAGATACGTGGTCAAGCTGGTGCGATTGAAGTCGTGGCCAAGGATGGTCGGGTCTTCAAGGGCTCGCATCTGTTGATGGCAGTGGGACGCAAGTCGAACACTGACACGTTGGACCTCGAGGCTGGTGGGATTAAGCCGAGCCGCAATGGGATCGAAGTGGATGATAGTCTGCGCACCAGCAACAAGCGCGTTTATGCAATCGGAGATGTTGCAGGGGGCTTACAGTTTACGCATGTCGCAGGATATCACGCTGGTGTGATTATCCGCTCTATGCTGTTCGGGCTGCCGTCCAAAGCAAAGACGTCCCATATCCCATGGGCGACTTATACCGATCCTGAACTTGCGCAGGTGGGGATGACGCAAGCAGAGGCCGAGAAGAAACACGGTACTGCATTAGAGGTTGTACGGTTTTATTACACGCACAATGACCGTGCGATTGCGGAGCGTGAGACAAAAGGGTTTATCAAAGTGATGGTCGTCAAAGGCCGACCCGTGGGCGCTTCAATCGTTGGCTATCAGGCAGGCGAACTGATCAATCTTTGGGCGCTGGCACTGGCCAATAAGATGAAGATGAGCCAGATTGCCGCTATGGTAGCGCCTTATCCAACGATTGGTGAGATTAACAAACGGGCGGCAGGTGCATATTTCAGCCCCCGCCTGTTTGAAAGTGATCTGGTCAAGCGTGTGGTAGGATTTGTGCAACGGTTCGTTCCGTGATGGAGTGGCGCGCGTCTGCGACGACGCCCCACCCGCCGTCCCGAGTGAGGTCGGAACCCTAGTATGATCAATTCTCTCTCTGGCCGATTGCTGATCCTCACGACGATCTTTGTGATGATCGCGGAAATCTTGATTTTTGTTCCGTCCATCGCGCGGTTTCGCGAAAGCTATATGCTGGACCGGCTGGAGCGGGCGCAGATTGCTTCGCTGACATTACTGACCGATGAGATGATCGATGCCGACCTCGAAGCAGAGCTTTTGCGCAATGCAGAAGTGTTCAACGTCGTGTTGCGCAGGGACGAAGTGCGCCAGCTTGTTCTTACGTCTCCCATGGCACAGATTATCGCAGGCACTGTCGATCTGCGGGATAGCTCAGCGGCTCTTTTAATCTGCGATGCGATGCGAAGACTGGCTGCGCCTCAGAACGAAGTTATCCGAGTGATCGGTGCTCCTGTTCGTGATGCGGGGCTGCTGATCGAGGTCACGATGGAAACAGCGCCGATGCGCGCGGCCATGATCGACTACGGCTTGCGCATTCTGGTGCTTTCAGCGGTGATTTCGGTGATCACGGCCTTGCTGTTGTTCGTGGCGCTGCGGATTTTCTTGGTCAAGCCGATCAAGGGTGTTGTGGGTCATATGCAGCGTTATGCGGCAGCGCCTGAAGATGCGCGACGGATTATTGTGCCTTCTGCGGGTGTGACCGAGTTGCGAGAGGCAGAAGAGGCGCTTCAGTCTTTACAAACAGAACTGACCAGTGCGCTGCGCCAAAAAGAGCGTTTGGCGCAGTTGGGTTCAGCCGTGAGCAAAATCAGCCATGATCTGCGCAATATTCTCACTTCGGCGCAGCTGTTTACGGACCGGATTGAAATGTCTGAGGATCCCGTTGTGGCGCGGATGGCCCCTAAATTGGTGGGCTCTATTACGCGTGCTGTGCATTTGTGCGAATCGACGCTCGCGTTTGGTAAGGCGGAGGAGCCTGGACCCACGTTGACGCAAGTGCTTTTGGCAGATGTGGTTGAAGACGTCTTGTATGGTGAGCGACTGGCTGCGGGGGAAGATGAAGTTGTCTTGTCAGCTGAAGTAGCCGATGGCTTTTGGATAAGAGCGGACCCAGAGCAAATGCACCGTGTTCTAGGCAATTTGGTACGGAATGCGCGGCAGTCTATAATGGCAACAGGGCGTCCGGGCATGGTGACTGTCATGGCCACACAGACGCAAACAAAATGGCTTATATCTGTGACGGATACGGGGCCTGGACTGCCTCCAAAGGCGCAAGAGCACCTGTTCTCTGCGTTTCAGGGATCTGTTCGAAAAGGCGGCTCAGGTCTTGGCCTCACTATTTCAGCAGAACTGGTACGAGGGCATGGTGGTGATATTAAACTGGTGGCCACAGGGAGTGAGGGAACCGAATTCTTGATCACTTTGCCAAAGGGTGATGGCGCGATTTAAGGAAATTTGTGCTTCAGCTAAATTAGGGTGATTAGGGGGCTTGCATTGCCCGAGCGCTAATACTAAACCGCCCGTAGTGCACCCATAGCTCAGCTGGATAGAGTACCTGACTACGAATCAGGGGGTCGGGCGTTCGAATCGCTCTGGGTGCACCAAATCTCCGAAATCGCTATATAAACATGCTCTTCAGCAATACGTTCTAGCCATCCAAAATGGCAGATATTTTATTGATCTGGGTGTGCCTTTGCTAAGGCGGGATGCGCTTCGCATGCTTTGGCAACGGAATTGATCCGCGTGCAGTCCGCATATTCCGCGCCCCATCTGATCGCATTGTATATTTGTGGCATAAGGACAATGTCTGCAAGGCTGGGCGTCTCACCAAAGCAATAAGGTGCTTGCGTGAAGTTCCCCAACATCTGCTCGAATGATGCCATGCGCGGCGTGATGAAATGGCGCATCCAGTCGGTACGTGCAGGTTCCGCGCCTTGTGTGGCATAGCTTGCCACGGAAAGATTGCAGACGGGATGCAAATCTACTGCAATCGCATGCGCAAGTGTAGTTTGTTGAGCGCGCTGGGCGGGATCAGCAGGTAAAAAGCGAAGGGAGCGCGTTGCATCAAGGTAATCGAGAATCGCCAATGACTGCGTGAAACGGTGTCCATCGATATCAAGTACGGGCACGAAACCTTGCGGATTGCGCGCAAGGTGATCGGCGCTCAGATTATCTTTTGCGAGTAAGTCCACTGTTTCAATTCGGTAGTCGATGCCAGCAAGGTTGAGCGCGATGCGCACGCGGTAACTGGCTGAGGATTTTGGGTAGTCCCAGAGAACAACATCACTCATTTTGCGGCCTCCAGCGCTTGTGACAGGACATCACGGTCGCCGATGTGGTTGGCCAGCGTGAGGATCAGTCGCGCGTTCAATGCATCGCTCTGCTCTTTGCTCAGCCCGTCATGTGCTTGGATCAATTCGTTGTAGAAACCATCGGGGTCAGGAAGGTTTGCCTTGAGGTTGAGCATATTCAGACCTTTCCGATGGCGCGTGCGAGGGCCGATTTAAGAGCAGGTTCATCAAAGCTCGGCCAGCGGGCAACGACGTGCTGATCGGGCCGGATCAAGTACACACCTTGCTCTGCATCGCCAAGATAGCGGGACTTGAGCATTGCGGGTGGTTGAGGAAGATTTACTGCTTTTGCGTTGATCCCATGGGCCGAGATATCCGGCACTTCGGTGCCAATGGCGAGAATGGTAAATCCACCACCGAGATGATCCAGCAGAAATCCATCATCAAGCGGGGCATCAGGACAGGGCATTCCGGGGCTTGTGCCATCGGGCCCTCCCAATGCGTCATCTCCGAACAGATCGAAACCCATATAATTGCATGGCACGGACAAGCGGCCCGAGTTGACCATAGGACGTGCAAACTCATGGGTGTTTGCCAGTTCCAACACGGCGTTGCGAAAGATTTTGGACACTTCCGATTTGGGTGTCATAAAGTCCGTAGCGCGAGAAGAGTTCAGTATATTTTCGTCAGCGCCATGTTCACGTTCGGTTGCATAAGAGCCCAGGAGGCTGTCACCAGCCAACCCTTTGAGCACCAGATCAAGCTTCCATGCGAGGTTATCCGCGTCTTGCACGCCTGAATTTGCACCGCGTGCGCCAAAGGGCGAGACCTGATGCGCACTGTCACCTGCAAAGATTATATTCCCATGCCGAAACTTCTGCATGCGGCGGCATTGGAATGTGTAGATTGAGGTCCATTCCAATTCGTATTCTGGCACATGGCCCGCTTGGGAGGACAGCATGGCATCAACGCGTGCACGGATACGGGCGGGGTCGAGTTCTTTCTCGCGGTCGATGTCCCAACCCAGCTGGAAGTCGATGCGCCAGATGTCATCGGGTTGTTTGTGCAACAGTGCGGATTGGCCGCTGTCCTTGAACGGCGGCTCAAACCAGAACCACCGCTCGGTCGGGAAATCAGCTTTCATGTGCACGTCGGCGATCAGGAAGTTGTCCTCAAACACACGCCCGTCAAAGCTCAGCCCCATCATGTCGCGCAGAGGTGAGCGCGCACCGTCACAGGCAATGAGATAGTCGGCCTCCAGCGTGTAGGAGCCATCGGGTGTCTCAACCGTCAGTGTGCTGTAGCTGCCGTGGTTTTCCAGTGCAGTCACGCAATTGCGTCCGCGAATTTCAATGGGCGCACCATCGGCTTGGGCCGCATTGATTGCATTCACGAGGTATTTTTCAAAATAGGGTTGTTGCAGATTAATGAAGGCAGGATTGCGGTGGCCTGCTTCTGGCTGAAGGTTGAAATCAAATATTTTGTGGTCGTCATGGAAGACTTTGCCCACGTTCCACACCACGCCTTTATCCACCATTGGCTGGCTTGCGCCCAAGCGGTTGGCGATGTCTAGCGTCCGTTTGGCGAAACAAATTGCTTTGGAGCCAAGCCCGGCACCGTCGTGATCATCCAGTACCAAAGCAGGCGTGCCCTTCAGCCCCAGATCAAGGGCGAGGGCGAGGCCGACTGGGCCACCGCCGACGATTACGACTGGGTGGCCCACGGGTGGATTATCTTGCGCTGCTACCTTTTCGTAAGGGTAGAGTTGGAAGGCAGTTTTGTATCGTGTGGCAACCATTTTGATTTCTCCCAATGAATCTAAAGCGGGCGCTCAATGTTGGGCGCGCCCGCTTCTCGCTTTTGGTCTTAGCCTTGCAAGGCAGCCCACATTTCCAGATCACGCTCAGCAGTCCAGATGCGAGGGTGGCTGATGCCGCGGGCCTCGTCATAGGCACGGGCGACATTGAAGGGCAGGCAATGCTCGTAGATCGCGTAGTCTGCGAACTTGGGATCACATTCCGCGCGCACGGCATCCCATGCTTGCTTGAGCGTGCCGCCTTGTGCCGCGACGCGTGCTGCGGGGGCGTAGGTGGAATTCACGAAATCACGTGTGGATTCGATTGCACGGTTCACCGCCTCTTTGCCAATGAGCGCACCACCACGACCGGGGGCGATGGAGTTCACGTCATATGCTTTGATTGCATCCAGCGTGGTGCCCCATTCGGCGAAATGGCCGTCGCCACAATAGCACGCGGAGTGATCTTCAACGATGTCGCCGGTGAACATCACGTTTTCATCCGGCACATGGATCACGATGTCACCTGCAGTATGGGCGCGGCCGAGGTGCATGAGATCTACGCGGCGGTTGCCAAGATGCACGGTCATGCGGTCGTTAAACGTGGTTGTGGGAAAGGTGAGGCCAGGGATGGACTCATACCCTTCGAACAGACGGGGGAAGCGTTGGAACTCAGAGTCCCAATCTTCCTGGCCGCGCTCCATCACCATGCCACGAGCTGCTTCGCCCATGATAATATGGTCAGCGCCATAAGCGGAAGCACCCAGCACGCGCACTGCGTGATAGTGGGTCAGCACAACGTGGCTGATCGGTTTGTCAGTGACGGTGCGCACTTTTTCGATGACTTTGTGCGCAAGGCGCGGAGTTGCCTGCGCCTCTACGATCATAACGCTCTCGTCGCCGATGATCACACCAGAGTTTGGGTCGCCCTCAGCAGTGAACGCCCACAAATCGCGGCCGATCTCGTCAAAGGTGATTTTCTTTTCGCTCATGTCGCCTTGGGAGGCAAATGCTTTGGCCATTTTGGTATCCTTACGAGTGTTTTACGGGAATTTGACAGCGGGTTTGATGGTCGCAGTGCAGGTGCCGAAACCGATCTGGAAGCCATCGCCCTTTGCCGCGCCATGCAGGGTCAGCGTATCGCCATCCTCAACAAAGCTGCGGGTTTGGCCGTTGCCGATATCAAGCGGCTCTTTTCCACTCCATGACAGTTCCAGCAGGCTGCCGCGCTGGTGCTTTTCAGCGCCAGAGATGGTGCCGGAGCCGAGAAGATCACCTGGTGTCATGGCACAGCCAGAGCTGGCGTGATGGGCAAGTTGCTGCGGCGCGGAGTAGTACATCTCGTTGTAATTCGTCTCGCAGATGGTGACCGCATCGCTGCCTTCTGGTTGCAACGTAACGCTCAGGTCGATGTTATAGAGCATCGGCTTTGGCTCTTGGAGGTGCGGGAGCAGGTCAAACTCACGCGGTGGCGTAGACGTGCGGAACGGCTCTAATGCGGCGCGGGTGACAATCCATGGTGAGATGGACGTGGCAAATGCCTTGGCTTGGAACGGTCCAAGGGGCTGGTATTCCCATGCTTGAATATCGCGTGCCGACCAGTCGTTGAGCAGGACGTAACCAAAGATCATCTCGTCGGCTTGTGCCACACTCACGGGATGGCCCAACTCGGATGCCGTTCCCACAATGGCACCCATCTCCAACTCGATATCGAGGCGTTTGCACGGACCAAAGGACGGCATATCGTCATCTGGCGCTTTGGTTTGGCCATTCGGGCGGATGACGTCTGTGCCTGATACGACAATGGAGGAGGCCCGACCATTATAGCCAATGGGAATGTGCAGCCAGTTGGGTGGCAAGGCATTCTCTGCTCCGCGGAACATGGTGCCTACGTTCGTGGCATGGTGGCGGCCTGCGTAAAAGTCAGTGAACTCCGCCACAACCATCGGCAGTTCCATGCGTGCATCCGTCATCGGGATCAGGAAAGGTGCGACAGCTGCCTGCTCGGATGAGCCGTCTGCCAGCAGTTGGGTTAAGCGGTCGCGCAGAGCCGTCCATGCCTCTGGCCCCAGTTCCATGACATCATTCCAATAGGGCACGTCGAACACGGCATCCTCGGCCAATTCAACAATACCGGCCTCTTCGGCGGCGTAGAGATCGAGGATCATATCGCCAATGGCCACACCACACCGCGGCTCTAGGCTGTTGGTGGTGAACACACCGTAAGGTAGGTTGTTGAGTGGGAATTGGGTGTCTGCGCTGTTGGCGCTTTCGACCCATGATTTCATCAGTGTCATGCGTATTCCTTAGATATTATGCAGCAGGCGTTACTTTTTGCCCGGTGTGCCGTCGAATTTCTTTTCTATATCGCTCCAGCAGTCGATGTAATCATCCTGCAAGGGCGCTTCATTAGCAGCAAATTGTGTGAGGTGCTGTGGGAACCGTGTCTCGAACATAAAGGACATAGTGTTTTCCAGCTTTTGCGCGGTCAGCTCAGCATTTGACGCGCCTTCAAAGGCATTTTTGTCAGGCCCGTGTGGCAGCATCATGTTGTGCAGTGACATACCGCCCGGGATGAACCCTTTGGGCTTGGCGTCATAGATACCAAAGATATTGCCCATCAGCTCCGACATGACATTTTTATGGTACCACGGCGGACGGAACGTATCCTCAGCCACCATCCAACGGTCGCGAAACAGGACAAAGTCGATATTGGCAGTGCCTTCAACGCCTGAATCAGCGGTCAACACAGTAAAGATTGACGGATCAGGGTGATCAAACAGGATGGCGCCCACAGGGCAGTATGTGCGCAGGTCGTATTTGTATGGCGCATAATTTCCGTGCCATGCGACAACGTCCAATGGGCTATGTCCAATTTTTGTTTCATGGAACTGGCCCGCCCATTTAATCGTCACTGTGGAGGGCGCATCGCGGTCCTCGAATGCGGCGACTGGCGTTTTGAAATCACGCGGGTTGGCCATGCAGTTGGCACCGATAGGACCGCGGCCAGGAAGATGGAACTTCTGACCATAGTTTTCGCAGACAAAACCGCGCGCAGGGCCTTCGAGCACTTCAACACGGTAGACGAGGCCTCGCGGAATGATTGCAATCTCCTGCGGCTCGATGTCGATCACGCCCAGTTCAGTGGCGAACCGCAAGCGGCCTTCTTGGGGGACGACCAGCAGCTCGGAGTCTGCGGAGTAAAAGTACGCGTCTTTCATGCTGTCGGTGACGAGGTAAACATGGCTGGCCATGCCCACTTGGGTATTCACGTCGCCAGCTGTTGTCATGGTACGCATGCCTGTCAGCCATGTCAGTGGCTGATCAGAATGCGGCACGGGATCCCAGCGGTATTGACCCAATGAGGTCACGTCGGGGTCCACATAAGGTGCGGATTTCCAGTAGGGAAGATCGATCTTTGTGAACCTGTGTGTGTGCTTGACTGAAGGGCGAATGCGGTAGCACCACGTCCGCTCGTTCTGATGGCTGGGCGCAGTGAAGGCGGTGCCGCTCAGCTGCTCTCCGTAGAGGCCATAATTCACTTTTTGTGGAGAATTCATGCCCTGAGGCAATGCACCTGGCAGGGCTTCCGTCTCGAAATCATTGCCGAGCCCCGGCATATATCCGTCTGTTGTACCGACTGTGGTCCCGGCAGTTTGCAAGCCATGTGGTGCTGGTGTTTTGTTCATTGGAAATCCCCTCGTAACTTCTGTAGCAGATATTAGTTTGATTTGTAACTAACAACAGGTAAGTTACAAAAATGAATGATGATGATTTTGATCTGAGCCGATTTCTTCCCTACGCCCTTAACCAAGCGGCGGAGGCTACAAGTATTGGATTTCAAGGATATTATCGCCAACGCTATGGCATGTTGCGCACAGAATGGCGGGTGCTGTTTCATTTGGGCCGATACGGCGCCATGACGGCCAAAGGCATCTGTGAACGCGCTAGCCTGCATAAGACTAAAGTAAGTCGCGCCGTACATGCGTTGGAACAGAAGCGATTCCTTGTGCGCACAACTCAAGAGCGTGACCGCAGGCACGAGACCCTATCTCTCACCCGTCAGGGAGAGGGGGTCTATGCAGATTTGTTCAAGGCTGCGAAATCCTATGATGCAAAGCTGTCTGCGCATTTCTCGGAAGAGGAGCGGGAGATTTTGAACCGCTGTTTGGAGAAGATTTCCAAGTTGTGAGCAGGCCAAAGATGCGCTTCAGCCTGCCCTAGTGGGATTAGTCTGACTTTGTCTCGCCCGAATGATCCATTGTACCGTGACCGCCATGCTTCATACCGCCGTGATCACCCGCTGAGCGTGCTTCGACGTCAAATGCGATATCTATTTCGCCTGTGGTCTCAAAGACAAGCGTCGCCTTGATCTGCTCGCCGATCTCAAATGGATCACCGCCCAGTCCCATGAACATCACATGCAACCCACCGGGCGTAAGCATAATAGTCTCGCCTGCTGGCAGTGGGATACCGCCTTCCTGCTTGGTCATGGTGGCCACACCGTTTTCGTCAGTGGCAGAGAGATGCAACTCAATGCGCGGAATTTCAGCTATGCGTACGCCAATGAGGGTGTCATCGCTGATTCCAGTATTAATGATTGTCATGTAGCCGCCGCCCACAGAGGCGGATTTTGCTGTCTCGAATGCACGTGGGTGGTCGATTTTGACATCGCCAAGCATGTAGTCGCCAGCCTGTGCAATGCCAGCAGAAAAAAGCACAGCGAGTGCTGCTTTTGTAAGAATATTCATGATGTTTTCCTATGATAGGTCACAGGTCTACGCCTGCGGTTTTTGACGTGTTTGGAAGTTTAAAAACGTCAGCCTAGTGGCGGTCCACGCACAGAAGGTTGGGCATACTGTACAGCCAGATCTGCACTGACCTGAGCGTGCAGTCCGCTTAGAAAAACTGTCTTGAATAACACGGCTTGAACGGGTTGGACATGAGGCGGAATTAGCATCGCGCCCACGATACGACAGCTCTCGCAACCTGCGTTGATATGGCCGCCCGTCTCTCCGCAGATATCTGCGAGGTTGCCGCCTATCGACAAGAATTGGGTCATTTGTGGTGTGACAGGCGCCGCCCCAGCGCGGTGCGCAAACGGCACAGTCAGCAATGCCAACGTCACAAGTGCCAGAACACAAGTCCGCACAGTAAGGGTCAAAGCTCTCGTCATGGGGCGAAAGATACACACAGTTTTTGTGCCGTACCAGTGCTTTTGCCTGCGGCATTCCTACACATAAAAGGCCCCGATGCGGGGGCGCATCGGGGCGATCGCTCCTCAGGGTAGTGCCGAGGAGCGCGTATGGTGCGCTGATGGGGATAAGCGCACCAACCTTGTGAAGATCAGGCTTCTTGCGGCGCAAGAGTGCCGATGGTCACGTCAAGAAAAAGTTCTTTGCCGCGGCGCAACACAGTGACCGAGGTGCTGTCATCGGGGTCTTTCGCAGCGACCGCACGGGTGAGGTCCCCCAGCGCTGTAACGTCGGTGCCATCAAAATTCAAAATGATATCACCCTTCTCAAGCCCTGCGGCAGCGGCGGGACTGTTCTTTGTGACGGCTTCAACGACAGCACCCTTTGAGCTTTCAAAGCCGAGAACTTGGGCTACCTCATCCCTCATCGGGCGAATGTTTACGCCGAGCCAGCCACGGGTGACGGTTCCATCATCGGACAGGTCTGCCACTACATCGCGCACGACATCGGATGGCACGGCAAAACCGATCCCGACAGAGCCACCACCGGGAGAGAGGATGGCAGTGTTTACGCCAATCACAGCTCCGTCATTGTTGAAAAGTGGCCCACCAGAGTTACCACGGTTTATCGCCGCATCGGTCTGTATGAACTCGTCATAGGGACCTGCATTGATATCGCGTGATTTGGCCGAGATGATCCCGCTGGTCATGGTAGAGCTGAGGCCGAAGGGGTTGCCCATGGCGACGACCTCATCTCCTACGCGCATTTGCTCAGATGTGCCAAAGCTGACAAAGGGGAGATCAACGTTCGCCTCAATCGACAATAGGGCAATGTCAGTCGCAGGGTCACTGCTTATGACTTTGGCATCAAACTCGCGACCATCCTGTAGCGTCACTTTGACAGTGGAAGCACCTGAAACAACGTGATGGTTGGTCACGATCTGCCCCTCTTCGGAGATGATAAAGCCCGACCCCAAGCCGCCTTGTGGACGCGCTTGGGGAGTTTGCTGTTCAAAGCGCTTGCGCAGTGCTTCGGGCATATTGTCAGGCAGGACGCGGGTGGGCGCAGCTTCACTGGTGACCTCGATAAAGACTACAGCAGGGGCCACTTGTTCGACCAGATCACCGTATCCGCCAGCTGGTACTGCAAGGGCTGCAACAGGGCTGAGCGCCAAGGCAAGGGCGAAGGGGGCAGTGTTTGAGAGTAAAGATTGCATATTGGTTCCTCATGCATCTGTTTGCGATTGAGAGACAGATGGGGATCCAAGGTTACGGGGCACCCCTGCGGGCCTATACAAAACTGTAACATAGGACAGGGTGCGCTGGGCGGCGTCGGTCCCTACATAGGATGTTATGAAGATACTTGTGATTGAGGATGACGCGACCACTGGAACCTACATCGCGCGCGGTTTGCGCGAAGAGGGCCATCTGGTCGATCTGGTGACCGAAGGGCGTGCGGGGCTGGTTGCGGCAACCGGTGGTGGTCATGATGTGCTCATTGTGGACCGTATGCTGCCGCATGTGGATGGCTTGACGCTGGTTAAAACGCTTCGGGGCGCTGGTAACATCACGCCTGTTTTGTTCCTGACAGCGATGGGATCGGTTGAAGATCGCATTAGTGGCCTGAACGCAGGTGGTGACGACTATCTGGTAAAGCCATTTGCCTTTGGCGAACTGTCGGCGCGGGTTGCGGCCCTCGGCCGTAGGCCACAAGCGGTTGAGCAGGAGACAGCTCTGCAAGTTGGCGACCTGACGATGGACTTGCTCACACGCAAAGTGAAACGGGCAGGGCAGGAGATTGACTTACTGCCGCGTGAGTTCGCGCTGTTGGAGTTTTTGTTGCGCCGTAAGGGGCGCGTACAAACGCGCACGATGCTGTTGGAGGGGGTGTGGGATTTGTCCTTTGATCCGCTGACAAATGTGGTCGAGACACACGTGAGCTGTTTGTGGGCCAAAGTAGACAAGCCGTTCGAATCTGAGTTGATCAAAACTGTGCGCGGTGCAGGGTACCGGATCGACGCGTGAAGCAGTTGTGGCGCTCTATGCCGCCTCGGATGGCGCTGGTGTTGGTGGTGCTGTTTGGCACTGTCAGCTTGCTCAGTCTCGCGGCGAGTTATGCCGTCACCCGCGCTGCGTTTGAACAATCCATACGTGATGATCTGGCACAGGATTTGGCGGGGTTTCGCGCGGCACCTTCGGCGGGTGCGGTCGCACTGTTGGTGCAGGCGGAATCGCAGGAAACCGATCCTGACCGCCTTGTGCTGAGCTATGTCAGCCGCACGGGCCGGATTTACGGTAACGTTGCTGTTGCACGTGATGACGAGGGATTTCACATCATTTTGCTGGAGGAAGACTGTGCCCAACTGGATGGGGAATACCTAGCACTGAGTGAGCGTCTATATGGAGGCCGCCTGACAATCGCACGGAGCCGCGCCGAGATCGAAGCGTTGCAGCCTGTGTTTCTCAATATTTTGTGGATCAGCCTGCTGCCGACAGTTCTGATTGCGCTGTCTGGTGGTCTGATCCTTGCGCGGCGTTCTCAACGGCATGTGGAGCTGATCCGTGCAGCACTTGAACGTCTAACGGGTGGTGATCTGGGCGCGCGTGTGTTGCGCGGTCCACACTGGTCCGATGATCTGAGCCGCATTGGTGAGGCGGTTAATGTTATGGCGGGCGCACAGGAGCGCAACGTGGAGGCGCTGCGACAGGTCTCCTCTGACATTGCCCATGATCTCAAAACCCCGGTGCAGCGGGTCTCCTTGCAACTTGAAGCTTTGGCAGATGTTGTCGAGGAGGCGCAGGCTGTGGAACTAGTAGCGCAAACACGCAGCGAGGTTGCGGGTATCTCGGCTGTTTTCTCGTCTCTGCTGCAACTGGCGCAGGTCGAGAATGGCACGCTCAAAGCGCAATTTGCGCCCGTTGATCTGGCCGAAATTTGCCGCACCATGGTTGAGATTTATGAGCCGACTGCAGCGGAGCATGGGCAGCAGTTAGGCTTTGCCGGACCAAAGATAGGGATGGTGTCAGGCGAAAGGAACTTGCTGGGACAACTCATCGCCAACTTGATTGAAAATGCGGTGAACCATGCAGGCGACGGGGCTGTGATTGATGTGAGCGTTCGCGAAGAGGCGCAGGGCGTCACGTTGTTGGTCACCGATAATGGGAGGGGCATCCCTGAAGCAGAGCGCAGTAAAGTGACCCAGCGGCTCTACCGCCTTGACCAAAGCCGTAACACCGCCGGCAACGGGCTTGGGCTGAGCCTTGTGGACGGGGTGGCGCGCTTGCATGGTGCGGTGCTCTCGTTTGAGGATGGTGAGCCAGGGTTGCGGGTTAGAGTGCATTTCGAGACTTAGTCCCTCACCTTGAAACTTGGGGTCTCACAGGCCACTCTGCTTCCAATTCTAACTCATTTGGAGGCTTCGCAATGCGCGCGATGCAGATCACAGAATATAACACACGGCTCGCAATGACGGAGTTGGCAATGCCGTCGCCAGCGGTGGGCGAAGTGGTGGTAAAAGTTGCGGCCTGTGGGCTGAACTTTGGTGATAAACTGTTGATCAAAGGCAGTTATCAGGAAAAACCACCGCTGCCTTTTACACCCGGCATGGAACTTGCGGGTGTCATAACCCAAGTTGGCGAGGGGGTCGTGGACCTACATGTGGGTCAGCGGATCGCTGCGCACAGTGGCGTGAATGGCCTTTCTGAATACGCGGCTGTGCGTGCAGAGATTTGTGTGCCGATACCTGATGCGATGCCATTTACCGATGCCGCCGCATTTTTGATTACCTATGGGACCAGCCACATTGCGTTGGACGACAAAGCGCAGTTGAAGGCGGGGGAACGTTTGCTGGTACTGGGCGCGTCGGGTGGTGTTGGCCTCACAGCGGTTGAGCTTGGAAAGCTGATGGGGGCGGAGGTGATTGCTTGTGCGCGCGGCGCGGAAAAGCTCGAGCTTTGTAAAAAGCTGGGTGCGGATCATCTAATCGATTCAGATACAGATGACATTCATGCGCGGGTCAAAGCGCTGGGCGGAGCTGATGTTCTCTATGATCCGATTGGTGGCGCGCAATTCGAAGCGGGGATGCGGGCGTGCAATGTGGGGGCGCGCCTGTTGCCGCTCGGTTTTGCCAGTGGGGAGGTGCCGCAAATTCCAGCGAATATCTTGCTGGTTAAGAACATGACCGTGCTCGGGTTCTACATCGGCGGTTATGCCAAACTTACACCAAAAGCACTGCCGCGCAGTTTCGAGACGCTGATGGGCTGGTATCTTGAGGGCAAGCTCAAGCCGCATGTTAGTAATGTGCTGCCTTTGGATCAGGCGAATGAGGGCCTTGATCTACTGCGCACCCGCAAGGCGACAGGCAAAGTGGTGATTGAAGTTAGTTAGTGGCGTCTTGCGACAGGGCGTGATGTTACCTGCTTTGCCTTGGCCCGTTCGCGGAAGAACACAAAAAGCCCCGATGCGATTATGAGCGCGATGCCTGTCCATACTTCCCAAGTGGGCAGATCGCCAAAAATCATTAGGCCCCAGAACACAGCCAATGGTAGGCCGATGTATTCGAACGGGGCGACAGTTGCCGCATCAGCGAGGCGGTAGGCTTGGCTCAATGCGTAACCAATAAGCGCGCCGTTCACGCCCATCCCCAGCAAAAATATGCGATCTTCTGGTGCGGGCCAAACCCATGCGCGCAACAGAAAATGTAGCGACGCACTGGTTGTATCAGTGGCAAAACGGCCGTCGCCCGCCACGACGAAGAAGCCGACAGAGGCAATCAGGAACGTTGCTTGGATGTAAATTGCAAGAGTGGAAGCAGGAGCTTTGACCCCCAGCTTGCGGGTCATCAACTGGTTGAGCGCATAGGTGAATGCGGCCAGTACAGGGAGAAGTAAGACGATGCGGGATGCGGGCAGACTGTCGCCGCTCTCCCACGGCCGCTGCATGATAATTACGCCCACAAAACCGATGATCACTGCACCGATGCGCAGCGGCCCGACTTTCTCGCCCAGCAGCGGGATCGACAGGAGCGTGATAAAGAGTGGCGCGACAAAGAACAGGGCTGTGGCATCGGCGAGCGGTAAGACTGCAAGAGCCAGAAAAAATGCCATGTTTGAAATAACGACCAAGATACCGCGAAGCAGATGTAAATAGGGTCTGTCGGTGCGCAGGGCTCTGAAGCTGCCTTCAAATTGGAGAAAGACGAGGGTGATGAGCAGCGCTATGGAAGAACGGAAAAATACAATCTCGTGCAGCGGGTAGCCGCTGGAGAGTTGCTTGATCAGCATGTCATTGAGAGAGATGCAGAAAACCCCGAACAGCACAAAGGCAATTGCGAGGCCCGCACGATTTGAGGCTGTTGTCATTGGCGCACCATCATCAATCCCGTTGCAGCTGTCCAGAAAAATTAATAGCGTGACAACTTAATTCAGGAGAGCCAACCCATGCAAATGTCAGACACCCGCCAGATCGCCGCGACACCCGCCGAGGTTTATGCGGCTTTGCTCGACCCCGAAATGCTCATGGCTTGTGTGCCGGGG
>CAWVZA010000052.1:0-16061 GCA_963934545.1 uncultured Sulfitobacter sp. | reverse complement strand
CGTACCTGTCAAACGATCAGCCAAGGGTGCAAGGCCATAAGCCTCGAGCGCTGGAGTGATATCATTCTGGCCATAGACCGCAGCCCAAAAATGCAAATTCTCCGCCACACTCAGCATGGATTTCAAACCATCTGCATGCCCCGCATAAGCAACGGTATCTATTGCCCCATCCATCTCACCCGTCAATGGCGGTTGGAGCCCAGCGATGGTGCGCAGCAGTGTTGTCTTTCCCGAACCGTTTGGACCCCGCAAGATGAGTGCGCTCCCAGCAGCAAGCGTAAAGGACACCCCACTTAACACAGGTACGCCACCACGGGCAACAGCGATATTGGTCAGGCGCAGTGTCATCCGTTAGATCGGCAACATGGCAAGAGCAACGCGGCGGCCCTCGCTGAGCAAAACATTATAAGTCCGCGCCGCAGCGGGGGACGCCATCGCCTCAACCCCTACACCTGCCGCCTCCAACTGATCGCGCAAACCGCTGGGCAGATGGGCAACATCCGCACCCGTTCCAATGAAAATGACATCCGTTTCTACAACCAACGCTTCAAGCGCTGCAATATCATCGAAACCGCTCCACGTTCGGGTTCCCGAGGGTGCGGTGATCACAGCACCTTGGATGACCTGCCCCCCAATCCGAAAGAAGCCGGGACCATATCCCTCAACAGGTTTTGCATCGTTAAAGACAATCTCATTCAGCCGCATGGCTGATCTCCTGATAAAAATCGTAGCAAATATGTTATCCTTTCCAGAGCGGAAGCCCGATAATAGCCGATGCCGCAATCACGAGATAGGCCACGTTGCGAAAAAGACGCTCGGCTGCTGGGTCAAAAAGACGCGCACCAAGCATATTGGCAATGAGATTGGGCACACCCACCAACACTCCTAAAAATGCGATGGGCCAGTTCATCAAGCCAACGGCCCAAAGCACTGGGAAGAGCACCAGATCAAGCCCCACAAGATAGAGCAGGAAGTTCGCGCGGATGCCTTTGACGGGCAGTGTACTCGCCATATAAAGCATGATCACGGGCGGCCCGGGGATGCCAGCAAAGCCTGTCATAAAGCCGCCCACAGCACCTGCGATCACAATCAGACGTTGGGTCAGCGCCCCTTTGAGCCGCCACCCTGACATCGTCAGCACCAAAAGTGTAATTACAGACACCGACACGATCCAGCCAAACGCTGTTGGGTCCATGCTGGTCAGCGCCCAAATCCCCAGCGGCAAGGCCAGAACAGCACCCATCACCAAGAGCCCCACTTCCCGCGGTGTGCCGTCACGCCACGCAGCGCGTGCATTGGGCAACGGGCCAACAAGCTCGGCACAGATGAGAAAGATCACCGCTTCTACAGGCGGCAAAACTGAACTCGCCACAGGCATGATAATCATGGCAGAGCCAAAGCCCGCAAACCCGCGCACCAACCCTGCAACAAAAACTGCCAATACCAGCCAAATCAGCCCGTCAGTTGCGAGGGCCGAGGCCAGAAAGTCAGGCATCTATGTTTGCGTATTGGTTACCAGCGTTCAAGTCAGGTTTGGACCAGTCGCGTTTCACCCCGAAGTACAAGAGTGCCGCTGTCGCCACAAAGACCGAGGAGTACGTTCCAACAATGACGCCCCAAATCATCGCAAAGACAAAACCACGGATCACATCACCGCCCAACACGAACAATGCGATCAGTGCCAGCAATGTCGTGACAGAGGTCATGAACGTCCGGCTCAATGTCTCGTTGATCGACATGTTCAACACATCTTTGAGGGGGCGGTTTTTGTATTTGCGCAGGTTTTCACGCACACGGTCAAACACCACCACCGTATCATTGAGGGAGTAGCCCACAATGGTCAGCAAAGCTGCGATAATCGCCAAATCGAACCTGATCTGAAGTTCCGAGAAGACACCGATGGTGAGTACGACATCGTGGATCAGCGCCAAAACAGCACCCGCCGCAAATTGCCACTCAAACCTGAGCCAAATGTAGATAAGCACTGCACCAATCGCGAGAACAACAGCAATAATGGCCGTATTGATCAACTCGCCCGACACTTTTGGTCCAACGGATTCAACCGAGATGAATTTGATGTCTGGCCGCACTTCCTTAAGAGCGCCTTCAACCCTTTCGATCACTTCAGTGGTCACTGATTCCTGATCATCCTGCACTTGGATGCGGATCATTGCCACGTTCTGATCATCACGAAACTGCGGGTCGAACACTTCGGTGATTGTGATATCACCAAGGCCCAACACACCCATCGCATCGCGATACTCAGACACGATTACAGGCTGCGGGCTCTCTGTTCGGATGGTTGTCCCACCGCGAAAGTCGATGCCAAAATTCAATCCTTGGATAAGGAAGGACGCCGCAGCGACCAGCACCATAAGACCAGAAATACCTAACCAAAGTTTCCAGCGGCTAAAGAAATCGAAGCTTGTGTTTTGTTTGACCAGTCTCAGGCGCATATCAAAGCTCTATCGTTTTGGGACGGCGGCGCTCATACCAGATGACCACTATCAGACGTGTTACAAAGATCGCCGTAAAGACCGACGTGAGAATACCAAGACCCAGCGTAATCGCAAATCCGCGCACAGGCCCCGAGCCCATGGCAAAGAGGATCACAGCCGTGATGAAGGTGGTTATGTTCGCGTCGAGGATCGCGCTCAATGCTTTTTCATAGCCAAGCTCGATTGCACGTGCAGGCCCTTTGGCGGTGTTCAACTCTTCGCGGATACGCTCAAAAATCAGCACGTTGGCATCGACTGCCATACCAACCGTCAGAACGATCCCCGCGATACCGGGAAGGGTGAGCGTCGCCCCAATCAAGCTTAACAAGCCAAACAGCAACGCTACGTTCACGATGAGCGCGATATTCGCGAAAACCCCGAACAGGCCGTAAGCCGCAAACATAAAGAAGAGGACCAGCGAGAAGGCTACAACTGTCGCGATCTTACCCGCGTCGATGCTATCTTGTCCCAATTCAGGCCCGATTGTACGCTCTTCTAGAAAATCCAGCTGCGCAGGCAAAGCACCCGCCCGAAGCAAGATAGAAAGTCGGGTTGACTCCTCGACGTCGAAATTACCCGTGATGATGCCAGAGCCGCCCGGAATATGGCTTTGGATTGTTGGCACACTTACCGCTTCATCATCAAGAACGATTGCGAAGGGAGAGCCGATGTTTTCAGCTGTATAATCGCCAAATTTACGCGCACCCGTCGTATTGAAACGGAAACCTACCGCAGGTCCGCCATTTTGATCAAAACTGGGTTGCGCATCCACCAGTTCCTCACCTGTCACAACAGGCGCGCTTTCGATCACATAGTACAGACCAGGCTGATCCAGCGAGGGGACGATCTCATTGCCGATGCCCGGACGCTCGGAGGCGTCGGTGCTGCGGCGTACAACTGGGTTGAAAGTAAGCTGAGCCGTGGTGCCAATAATCGCTTTGAGTTCAGCGGCAGACCCTATGCCCGGCACTTGGATCAAAATACGGTCAGTGCCTTGGCGCTGGATCGTCGGCTCACGCGTGCCGACTTCGTCGATACGGCGGCGGATGATTTCCAAGGATTGTTGCATCGTGCGCTCGTCAGTGGCGCTCTTTTCGGCTTCGGACAAGACAACTGTTATAACACCGCTGTCACCGCTTACCTCGATATCATTGGCCCCTACCCCTGTCAGAGTTTGTACGGGACGGCCGAGGCTTCGAATAATTGTCATGGCTTCAGCCATTTTCGTGGCGTCGGTCAGGCGGACTTTCAACTCAGTCGGTGCAGATTGCTGCGGGTTTACAGGCGTGATGCCGCGCACAGCATCGCGCACTTCGGGCCACATCGCCTCAAGGCGCGCGGCGTAGACGTCCTCAACCCGCACTTCTGCCAGCAAATGCGCCCCGCCACGCAGATCAAGACCAAGGTTTACAATGCGGTTCGGCATCCAGTCAGGCCAAAGCCCGCGCTGTGCGTCCAATTCCGCCGTGGACCCTGACAGCTCAATCTCTTTGACCGCATCATTATGGCCCTCAACGATTGAGTAAAAGCCATTGGGCACTGCCAAAAAGATGCCAACTGCACATGTCAGCCAGATGGCGATGCGTTTCCATACGGATATCTGGAGCATATCGCCCGCCTTTGTCTTGGTCGTAGGATGGGTTTACTTGGCCGGTTCGGTCTTGTTGACCACGGTCGCAATTGTGCTTTGGATCACACGGACTTTTACGCCATCCGCGATTTCAAGCTCCAGTTCGCCATCGTCTTTGACCTTAACAACTTTGCCAATGACGCCACCTTGGGTGATCACCTGATCTCCACGGCGCAATGCTGCAACCATCGCCTGATGATCCTTAAGCTTTTTCTGCTGAGGGCGGATCAGAAGGAAATACATGATACCGAAGATGAGAATCAGCGGTATAAATTGCTCGATGCCTGACATGGGGTCGTCCTTTTATGTGGGTCTCGCGGAGGGCTGCCCCGTATACGCAAGTCGTGTCTGAAGTTGGCAAGAACCTATGCGCGGCACCCGTGCTTTGCAAGGCACCCAAGTGCGTAAACTGCGGGCTATTGCGGAGTTTTCACATCCCCTTTAACTCCCCCTCTATGCCGCTGATGAATAATGCCTCATAACGCGGCCCATGCGAGCCACTTAAACGGCCCGCAAAGTTGATTTGATGGAGGATACGACCATGCATGACATTCGTGCCATACGCGATAACCCAGATGCTTTTGATGCCGCCCTTGCGCGGCGTGGTGATGCGGCACTGTCCTCCTCTATTCTGGAATTAGACACTGCGCGTCGGGCCAAAATACAATCGGCAGAGGCCGCCCAAGCGGACCAAAAGGCCGCCTCCAAGCAAGTAGGTGCCGCCAAGGCTAAAGGCGACGATGCAGAATTCGAGCGCCTTCGTGCATTGGTATCGGCGAAAAAAACCGATGTCGCTGCGATGCAGACCGAGGCCAAGGATTTGGACGCACAGCTCACCGATATGCTGGCGCGTATTCCCAATGTGCTGGCCGAAGATGTGCCTGAGGGCGCCGACGAGACCGAAAATGTCGAAGTAAAGACATGGGGCGATGTGCCGTCGTTCAGCTTCAAGGTCAAAGAACATTATGATCTGGATAGTGTTGCAGTGTCCATGGATTTCGAGACTGCGGCCAAAACATCTGGTGCGCGATTTGTCATGCTCAAGCGTGGCGTGGCGCGGATACACCGTGCGTTGGCGCAATTCATGCTCGACACTCATGTGGATGAGAACGGCCTGACGGAGGTGAACTCCCCCGTGCTGGTGCGTGACGAGGCAATGTATGGAACGGATAAGTTGCCAAAATTTGGCGAAGACAGCTACCAGACAACCGAGGGCATGTGGCTGGTGCCGACCTCCGAGGTGCCGCTGACCTATACTGTTGCGGGCGATATGCTTGACGCGTCCGATCTGCCCCGCCGCATGACATCGCACACCCTGTGCTTCCGCTCTGAGGCGGGCTCTGCAGGTCGTGACACATCAGGAATGCTGCGCCAGCACCAGTTCGAGAAGGTCGAGATGGTCTCGATCACTCTGCCTGAGGATTCCGACGCAGAGCAAAAGCGTATGCTGGCCTGCGCTGAAGGTATTCTTGAAAAGCTGGGCATCCCCTACCGCACACTTTTGCTGTGTTCAGGCGATACAGGCTTTGGCGCGCGGCGCACTTTTGACATCGAAGCGTGGCTACCCGGCCAAGACGCATACCGCGAGATCAGCTCTGTCTCGACCACAGGTGATTTTCAGGCCCGCCGCATGAATGCGCGGTTCAAACCTGCCGACGGTGGCAAGCCGCAGTTCTTGCACACGCTCAACGGCTCTGGCCTTGCAGTGGGCCGTTGCCTGATTGCGGTGCTTGAGAATGGCCAGCAAGAAGACGGTACAGTTCTCCTGCCCGCCGTTCTTGCGCCCTATCTGGCTGGTAAAACAACATTGGGTCTAGACGGTACTATCTCGTAATAGAAACGGTCGGGGCGCTTACCGCCCCGGCTCATCCCGCTCATGTGGCGGACGTGGCGCAGGTGCGTCGCCGAACAAATCCGGTAGCAGATTTTTGAGCGAACGCGGACGGTAATCCCTACGCCCTTTGATACGCTGGTCAGCACGGGGATGCAGATCAACAGAATGACCCGGCTCTTTGCGCCATTTCAGCAAATTTCCTGCAACAGTATACAACCACGGCGGCTGGCTTAACGTGTGTCTGTCGGCCACCGGGTTGGGTGCACGGTCCAGCAGATCATCCATATTGATGTCCAACCCTGCCTTTTGTGCTCCTTCGGCAATCCAGAGCATTGATTGGCCCGTAAGCGCACGCGCTTTGGGCGCAGAGCCGCCAACAATTGCATGCGTGCCTGTAAACCAGACTTGCTGGTAGGGGCGCGCCTCGCTGCGGTCGCCCTTGTTCAGTCCCTCATGTCCGCGCGAAGCTTCAAGATTGCCCCAAAGTGCGGGGCGGTAGAACACCCGCCGCTCATACAGTGCCACAGCATGACGCGCAGATTTCACCATCGACGTGAGCAGCGTATCATGGAAGCGTTACTTGCTGTTCCAGACTGTCGCCACTGGTCCCAGCAGCGGCGCAGGCACACCAAGCGAGCCTACGGCATCCCAAATGCCCATATACGCAATCTTGACCTTATGCATTTGCGCAGGGTCATCCCGCCATGGCGTCACGCTGCGCCAGTTCATATCCTGCTCCGAGGTCGCAAAGCGCGGCGAGAGTTTTCGTCGTGCTTGGAGCACATGCAGCGCATCGGGATGGTTCTCGATCCCTAGCTTGCGATACAGACGGAACGCATCATCCAGCGCATCGGGCGTAGGATTGGCAACGATTCCACATTTTCGGATCATTCCCGCAAGCGAACGGGCCGTTTAAGCGCCGCGCGCGAAGCCAAAGATGAAAATCTCATCCCCCGCTTCATATTGCTCACATAACGCCGCATACGCCTGCTTGATGTTTTAGTTCAGCCCCCAACCAAACGCGCCGCCACCAACTTTCATCAATGCCTTGGCAAAGAAGTTAACTTCACCTCCCCCTGTGCCGACACCCTCGAAATAATGGGCATGCTGGGCGTTAGTGCGGCGTGTATGCTCAAACAGGCGTACCACATGAGTCGGCTGTTTTATGGTGGGGCTGTTCCATGTGCCGTCGCAAAAAATAGCGATCCGTGCCATTGGCAAACTTCCTTTGTGGTATATGTCCGGTAGGAAAATACAGTTTTGACTAGAAAGGTCCCCATGTCACGTCCCCTTGCCGCGATTTTAGTGTTTATTCTTGCAGTCTTGTTTGCTGCCTCCCCCGCCTTTGTTCCTGATTTTGGCGGCTTTGGCCCCGATCAGTTCCCAGTGCCACAGGACGATCCTGCCGTGCAGCCTGCGGGGTATGCTTTTGCAATTTGGGGCCTGATCTATCTGTGGCTCATCATTGGTATGGGGTACGGCCTGTGGAAGCGGCGTGATGATCAGGCATGGCATTCCATGCGCATTGCTCTCATCCCCTCCCTTGCAGTCGGAAGCATCTGGTTGGCAGCTGCTGTGGCCAGCCCGATCTGGGCCGCTGTCCTCATCTGGGTCATGTTGATCAGCGCATTGGCCGCTTTGTTCCGCAGCCCGATCCAAGACAAATGGTTCGCCGCTCTCCCACTAGGTCTTTATGCAGGCTGGCTTTGCGCTGCGTCCTGCGTTTCTTTGGGTCTGCTGGCTGCTGGTTATGGGTATATGACGGAGACGAATGCAGCACTTGCCACGATATTCCTCGCACTGGTGATTGCGTCAGGCATACAGAGCCAGCTAAAGCGCGCACCAACTTACGGCATTGCAGTGATTTGGGCGCTTATCGCAGTGGTCGTGCAAAACATGGCTATGGGCAACATGACTGTGGCAGCACTGGGCGCTGGTGGCGCAATCGCACTCCTGCTGCCGACATACAAAGCGATACGTGCCGCTTAATAAAAGCGCGGAGTTTTAAAAAACTCCACTCCAATTCCTTTTGGTAATTTTGACTACCTACTGCCATCGTTGGGCTTACCGCCCACGTGTTTGCGCAACTTGGAAGGCGGTGCCTTCTTGCGCCCTTTGTAGGGGTTCGCCTCGGACTGGCCACGCATCCACAGGCGGATTGGCGTACCAGGCATGTCAAAATCGATGCGCAACCCGTTTACCAGATAGCGGCTATAGCTCTCTGGCACTTTGTCAGGGTGACTACACATCACAACAAAGCCCGGTGGCCGCGTTTTGGCCTGTGTCATGTACTTCATCTTGATGCGTTTACCTTGCGGTGCTGGGGGCGGATGCGCCTCCAGCATACCCGCAAGCCAGCGGTTGAGCTGTGCAGTGCTCACGCGGCGGTTCCACATGTCATAGGCACGCATAATGGCTTGCTGCAGGCGGTCGACGCCCCTGCCCGTCTTGGCAGAAACTGTAATCAATGGCGCGCCACGCAGCTGGGGCAGCAACCGTCCAAAGCTCTCTTTGAGCTCTTTCAGCTTACCTTGCTTGTCTTCTTCCACATCCCATTTATTCACTGCAATCACCACAGCGCGGCCTTCACGCTCTGCCAGATCGGCAATACGCAAATCCTGTTGCTCAAACGGAATCTCAGCATCAAGCAAAACCACAACAACTTCAGCGAATTTAACGGCGCGTAGGCCATCGCTGACGCTCAGCTTTTCCAGCTTCTCCTGAATTTTCGCCTTTTTGCGCATGCCCGCCGTATCAAAGATACGCATCGGCACGCCGTCCCATTCGGTAATCAGGGAAATCGCATCACGGGTGATCCCCGCTTCGGGTCCTGTGAGCAAACGGTCTTCTTTAACAATCTGATTGATCAGTGTCGACTTGCCCGCGTTGGGACGCCCGACAACGGCAACTTGCAATGGCTTGGCTCGCGTTGGGACGGGAACCGCGTCCATGTCGTCGCCGTCTTCTTCGCTCAGATCGACATCAGTTTCGGGGCCATCATCGGGAAGGCTCTCGGTAAAAGCATCTGCGAGGGGCATGAGAATTGTGTAAAGATCGGTCAAACCTTCGCCATGCTCAGCGGACAGGCGGATCGGCTCACCCAATCCAAGGGAGTAGGCCTCAAGAAATCCTGCCTCGCCTGCGTTGCCTTCAGCCTTGTTGGCGACCACAATCACATGGGCAGAACGTTTGCGCAGAATGTCAGAAAAGACCAGATCGGAAGTAGTGACGCCTGCGCGCGCATCCACCATAAACAGGCAAATGTCAGCCATATCAACCGCCCGCTCTGTCAGGCGGCGCATGCGGCCTTGAAGGCTGTCGTCGGTGACTTCTTCCAAGCCCGCCGTATCAATCACGGTAAAGCGCAAGTCGGCCAAACGCGCCGCACCTTCGCGCAAATCACGTGTCACACCAGGCTGGTCATCGACCAAAGCGAGGCGTTTGCCGACAAGGCGGTTAAACAGCGTGGATTTGCCCACATTGGGACGGCCCACGATTGCAAGGGTGAAGGACATGGATGAGCTCCGAGCAGGGTTAAGCTTGGGCCATAGACCAAACCGCGTGCCTGTGAAAGCCCTGTCTCAAAAGCGGGTTAGCGATAAGCGAGGAGCTGACCGTTTTTGGACACGACATACAGCGTTTGCCCAGCCACCACAGGTGCCGAAGTGGCTCCACCTGGAATTTCAACCGAGGCGACAAGTGCGCCGTTTCTTGGATCAAAACTCCGCAGCAGACCATCACCAGATGCGATAATCACACGCCCACCGGCAACGATAGGTCCATTGTGGGCTACAATACGGCTTTGCTTGAGCGGCTTGCGCTTTGTGAAGTTAGGCAATTCAACGCCCCAGATTTTTGAGCCGTCAGACGCATCAAGGCGCACCAATTCGTTCAGATCACTTACGGCGAAAACGCTTCCACCGACTGGCCACACGGGACCAATCGCGCCATCGCGCGCCGTCCAGACACGGGCGCCAGATGCCACATCGAGGGCAGCAATACGGCCTGACTGGTTGCCGACGTACACGCGTCCACCAGATACAACAGGCGCTGCAGTCACATCAGAGACATTGCTCAGCGCACGTCCCGGACGTTTGCCCCGAACAGAAGCATCCCAGTGGTTCAGGCCACCACGACGGAATACCGCCTGCACTTCGCCAGAACCGAACGCAAAAATCGCCAGATCATCCGTCAATGCAGGTGCAGGTGCGCCCAACACATTGTTGGTGTCACCCGTTGAACCAATTTGCCACTCAACAGACCCGTTCTTGCGGTTAATGGCCCAACCTGTGTTGTCGCCTGCCGTAACATAGACGAGGTCACCCGAAACCGTTGGCGTGCCCGAGCCGCTTGCGTCAAGCTGCTGTGTCCAACGCGCAGTGCCGCTGGTTGCATCCAAAGCGGCCAATACACCAAACCCAATTGAGACGTAGACGGTGTCGCCCGAGACGACCAATCCACCACCAGACGCATCGCCTGCCTGATCACGCGCAGGACGCAGATCAGCCTGCCATAGCATAGCACCCACAGTTGATGTCGCAGTGACGGTTGATTGCGCGTCGAGCGTGAAGATACGGCCACCTGCAACAACAGGATCAGCGGTGATACGATGCTTGCGGCTGTCGCCGTCCCCGATGTCAGCAGCCCAAAGAAGCGTAAGACTACTGCCCAACGCGGGATGGCTCACACGGTTAGCAGGACTACCTGCAGTTTGAGCCCAATCTTTGTTCACCCGTGCTTTTGGAAGTGAAATAGCGCGTTTTGCGTTGCCGGTGAATTCGGGTTGCTGATCCTCAACCGCGCCCTGATCCTGAAGAACCGAACGAACACTTTCCCGCTCACCCGGCAAGATGATCTCAGGCTCTGAACACGCGCTCAACAGAGCGGCAGCACCAACAAGGCCTAACAAGACAGAACGCGGTGCCAAGCGGCGCTTGAGGTGCATCGGGATATTAATATCTGTCATGGCCTGCTCACTCTGGTCTGCATTTCACCCCGCCTCGCATCAACGCAAAGAGAGAGTGGTCGCATCCTTATCCGTTATCTTCGTCGATTGAGGCGCCGTTCAATTCCGGCTCCCCGCCTAGCGCTACAATCACCTGCAATGCACGTTGTTGCAAGTCCGGTGTCACACCAGCATCATTCAACACAGCCTGATAGGTCGCAATCGCGCCATCAATATCGTTTTCTTGTATCGCAATCAGCGCAAGTTGCTCTTGCGCCAGCAAGCTGAGGTTACCACCAGCCGCGCCCAGCTCTTCAAAGCCCTGCTTGCGATCAGCTGCTGGCATCGTGTCAGCCTGAAGGGTCAATGACTTGAATTGAGCAATTTGACGGTAGATCAGCGGTACTTCGCCGTTCAGCGCAACAGTGTCCAAACTTGTCACGGCGCCAGCAAGATCCTCGGCAGCGAGCTGCTCGGACGCCGTCAAAAGCGCCAGAACGGCAGACGCTTGCGGATCAGACGTCTCAACGCCTTGCAAACCTGTCACCCGCACTGCTGCATCTTCATTGTCGAGGGCGGCAAGGATCGCATCCCCCAGGCCTTCCGCTTTGGTGCGTGTCTGTGCTTTGCGGTACTCCGAAAAGGCAGCGCCGCCAACGATCAGCAAAACAGCAAGGACCGCGATCCAGCCATAACGCTTGAGCCTTGCCATCATCTGGTCACGGCGAAGCTCTTCGGTGACTTCCTCGATAAATCCGTCGCTATTGCTCATCGCGTCTCGGCCTTTTGTATTACCCTGTTTGACCCCTCTTAACGGACGTGCAAGGCCAAGCCAAGACCCAAGGATGGCAATGAAACCCCAATGCTTTGGCCCGCCGACATCTTCTATACGAAAAAAATCACTTCTGAACTGTGCAGTTCAGTTTTGTTGCGCTACATAGAGCAAGAATAATAGCCGCTTTTGCACGGACACGCGATGTGTCCGGCACAGCACTTCGTTTCCAGATGAGGCACAACATGCGTATTCTTCCAATTCTTGCTGCAATAGCACTCGCCGTGATTCTGTATATGGCCGTTCTTGAGCGCCCTACTCTGATGTCGTTATTCGGAAGCGACAACAGCGAGGAGGCGGCACCGGAAGTCATGAAAGACACAGCACCCGCGCCCGTAAAAGACCCGCGTGTTAAAGTGGTTGTGCAAAAGGTCATAGCCCAGAACATTGACAGTGCCGTGGTATTACGCGGTCAAACGGCAGCAGCGCGTCAGGTAGATGTCCGCGCCGAGACCTCCGCAGTCGTCGTGTCCGAGCCACTGCGCAAAGGGGCATCAATCGAACAGGGCCAAATCATGTGCCGTCTGGACGAAGGGACACGCGGTGCGGCCCTCGCACAGGCCCGTGCACAACTCGCCGAGGCGCAATCACGCGTTCCCGAAGCAGAGGCCCGTTTGCAAGAGGCCCAAGCCCTTCTCAATGAAGCAAAAATCAATCAAAACGCTTCCGTGCGCCTCAAAAAGGACGGTTTTGCCTCTACCTCGCGGGTCGCAAGCTCGGACGCGACCGTGGCCACTTGGGAGGCTGGCGTGAGTTCGGCCCAATCCGGTCTGCGTGCAGCACGCTCCGGCATTGAAGGGGCAAGTGCCGCCGTTGCGGTAGCCGAGGCCGAACTTCAGCGTCTTGTCATCAAAGCGCCGTTCAAAGGGCTGCTGGAGAGTGACACCGCCGAACTTGGATCACTTCTACAACCCGGTGCGCTATGTGGAACGATTGTCCAGCTGAACCCGATCAAACTGGTAGGCTATATTCCCGAATCCCAAGTAAACCGCGTATCAGTCGGTGCTATCGCTGGCGCGCGGCTTGCTACGGGCGGCAATGATGTTCAGGGCCGCGTGACTTTCGTATCGCGCTCCTCAGACCCTACCACACGCACCTTCCTGACCGAGATCGAAGTGCCAAACCCTGATCTGTTGATCCGTGACGGTCAAACGGCCGAAATCCTGATCGCATCGGAGGGGGCGGATGCACATCTAGTTCCGCAAAGCGCACTTACTCTGAATGATGAAGGCGCGCTGGGGCTGCGTCTGGTGAATGATGAGAACATCGTTAAGTTTTACGAGGTGTCGCTGGTGCGTGACACGATGGACGGTGCTTGGGTCACAGGGTTGCCCACGCAGGCCAATATCATCGTTGTTGGTCAGGAATATGTGATTGAGGGCGTCGAAGTTGTGCCCACGCCGCGTGAGGCAACACAATGACTGGTATCGTTGATTGGGCCGCGTCACGTGCGCGGATGGTCCTTGCATTCATCCTGCTAAGCCTTGTCGTAGGCGCTTATGCCTACAGCACTCTGCCAAAAGAGGGTGAGCCGGATATCGAAATCCCCGCCCTCTTTGTCTCTGTCCCCTTCCCCGGCATTTCGGCATCTGACGCCGAGACACTTCTGCTCAAACCGATGGAGACAGAGCTGAGTGATCTTGACGGCCTCAAGACAATGACTGGCACTGCCTCCGAGAATTATGCAGGTCTGGCGCTGGAGTTCGAATTCGGCTGGGACAAAACCTCCATCATTGCCGATGTGCGCGATGCGATGGGCACCGCCGAGGCGCTGTTTCCCGAAGGCGCGGAGACATATTCGATCAACGAGATCAACTTTTCCGAGTTTCCAATCATCATTGTGAACCTGACGGGTCCCGTGCCAGAGCGGACAATGGCCCGCTATGCAAAACAGTTGCAGGATGATCTTGAGGGCATGGATGCCGTCCTTGAGGCGGGGATCGCGGGCAACCGTGATGAAATGCTCGAAGCCTTGATCGATCCGCTCAAATTGGAATCCTATGGTGTGACCGCCAATGAGTTGATCAACACCGTGCGCAACAACAACCAGTTGATCGCGGCGGGTGAAGTCGAGAGCAATAACGGCTCTTTCGCGGTAAAGATTCCGTCCAGCTTTGATGATCCACGCGATGTCTATAACCTGCCGGTTAAGACCAACGGCAACCGTGTTGTCACTTTGGGCGATCTGGCTGAAATCCACCTGACGTTCGAGGACCGCCTTGGAACGGCACGTTTTGACGGTGAGGCGTCAGTGGCCCTCCAAGTGGTCAAGCGGAAGGGTTTCAATCTCATCGACACAGCCACTGCCGTAAAGGAAATCGTCGCGCAAAGCAGTGCGCAATGGCCTGAAGAGCTGAAGGCAGCAGTCGAAGTTGGCACTTCAAATGACCAAAGCCGTGTTGTCGACAGCATGGTGCAACAGCTCTTGGGCTCCGTCTTTACCGCCATTGCGCTGGTGATGATTGTCGTCTTGGCGGCCCTTGGTATTCGTGCCGCCCTCTTGGTCGGCTTTGCAATTCCCACATCTTTTTTGCTGTGTTTCGCCTTCCTTGCGCTCATGGGCATATCCATTTCGAACATCGTGATGTTTGGCCTGATCCTCGCAGTCGGTATGTTGGTGGACAGTGCGATTGTTGTGGTCGAATACGCTGACCAAAAGCAGCAAGAGGGCAAAGGCCCGATGACCGCCTATGTTGATGCAGCCAAACGGATGTTCTGGCCTGTGATCTCCTCAACGGCCACCACATTATGCGCCTTCCTGCCAATGCTGTTCTGGCCCGGTGTCCCGGGTCAATTCATGGGCATGTTGCCCGTTACCCTGATCTTTGTTTTGTCTGCTTCGCTTGTTGTCGCGCTGGTTTATCTGCCTGTCATGGGCGGTGTGACGGGTCGCCTTGAGCAGTGGATGGCTGGCAATATGGAGCGGATTGCCACCCTGCCGTGGTATCTGCACATCCTGCTGTTCCCAGCTGCAGTCGTCATGATCTTTCCCGCAATGTCATTGCTTGCCTCTGGCACCCTTTTCGGTTGGATCGGGGCACAATTTGCATCAATGGACGGATTGGACCTGCTGTCCTCAGTGGTCCCAACTTTTGTAAAAGTATTTGGTTTGGTGCTTATCGGCGCAGCTTTGCTGCTGGTGGCACTTGGCGGCTTTATGTTGTTCTTGCTCGCTCTTTTTGCTGTGCTCACGCGGCTGGGCAAATGGGGCCAGTGGTTGGCGTCCAGACTTTTCCGCAAGGAGCCTGATCGCATCAATGCAGGTTACAAGCGCTCGCCCTTTGGTCGCGTGATCGAGTTTATTGCAGGCAATCCTGTTATGCCCTTGGTCATGGCGGGGGCTGTGTTCGTCTTTGTCGGCACCACGCTCATCTACTTCACCAACAACTCAAAGGGCGTCGAGTTCTTTGTCGAATCTGAGCCCGAGCAGGCCATCGTTTATGTCCTTGCGCGCGGGAACCTGTCGCTCAATGAGAAGGACGACCTGCTGCGCCAAGCGGAGAGGATCGTCATTGACCATCCTGGCATCGCGACGGCCTTTTCCTTTGCTGGAGAGGGTGGATTGGACAGCAACACAGGTGGCTCTCAAGCGCCCAAAGACCTGATCGGACAAGTGCAGCTGGAAACGATCCCATGGGAGGATCGCGCACTCAATCCCGAACTCGATGGTGACATCATCATTGCGGAGCTGACCGAACAGCTTTCCAATATCCCTGGCATCCAGATCGAAGTGCTTTCGCTGGACCGCGGCCCTGCCTCAGGCAAACCTGTTCACCTGCGCTTTAAGGGAGACCGCTTTGATCACTTGGTCGAAGCGACAGGCAAAGCGCGCGCGCATTTCAATACCGTTCCCGGTTTGGTGCTGATTGAAGACACGCGCCCCCTGCCCGGCATTGATTGGCAGATCGACGTAGATGTTGAAAAGGCAGGCCAATACGGTGCTGATGTTTTGAGTGTTGGGGCAATGGTTCAGTTGGTGACCCGTGGCCTGCTGCTTGATACGATGCGGGTGGATACCTCTGACGAGGAGATCGAAATCCGTGTCCGTCTGCCTGAAAAAGATCGGCTGCTTTCGACCCTTGATACCCTCAAGGTTCGCACGCCTGACGGCCTGATCCCACTGTCGAACTTCATCACCCGTACACCTGTCCCAAAGCTCGCCGAGATCAGCCGCATTGATCAGCAGCGCTACATGGACGTGAAGGCAGACGTGACCCCTGGCCTGATGAAGATAGTGCGCGCCACACGCCCCGGTGAGGATGCAACGACTGCCGCCATTCTGGCAACCCTGCGCCCTGCGGGGGAGGATTATGACTTCACTG
>CAWVZA010000051.1:0-17035 GCA_963934545.1 uncultured Sulfitobacter sp. | reverse complement strand
GAGGGATGTGCCGCGCGCCAAGAACAGCAGACAAAAGAAAGCCAAACATATGACGACTAGCAAACAAGACCGCGTCTTGATCTTTGACACGACATTGCGTGACGGGGAGCAGTCTCCCGGTGCGACGATGACCCACGCCGAGAAGGTCGAAATCGCAGGCCTGCTCGATGAGATGGGCGTAGACATAATCGAAGCGGGTTTCCCCATCGCATCCGAGGGTGATTTCGCGGCAGTATCAGAGATTGCGCGCCAAGCTAAAACAGCACAGATTTGCGGCCTCTCGCGCGCGCAATTTGGTGACATTGACCGTTGCTGGGAAGCGGTCAAGCACGCGAAGAACCCGCGCATTCACACGTTTATCGGCACATCGCCACTGCACCGTGCGATCCCCAACCTCACGATGGACGAGATGGCTGACCGCATTCACGAGACGGTCACCCACGCCCGCAATTTGTGTGAAAACGTGCAATGGTCGCCGATGGATGCCACACGGACCGAGGCTGATTACCTTTGCCGCACTGTTGAGATAGCGATCAAGGCAGGGGCAACCACAATTAATATCCCCGACACTGTCGGCTACACCGCGCCTAGAGAAAGCGCAGAGTTGATCCGCATGCTCTTGGAGCGCGTGCCAGGTGCGGACGAGATCATCTTCGCCACCCATTGCCACAACGATCTGGGCATGGCGACGGCGAACTCCTTGGCCGCTGTTGAAGCAGGTGCGCGTCAAATCGAATGTACAATCAACGGCTTGGGTGAGCGTGCGGGTAATACCGCACTCGAAGAGGTTGTGATGGCTATGAAGGTCCGCAATGACATCATGCCCTACCAGACCCGCGTGGATTCAACCAAACTGATGAATATCTCGCGCCGCGTGGCAACCGTAAGCGGCTTTGCCGTGCAGTTTAACAAGGCGATCGTCGGCAAGAACGCCTTTGCCCACGAGAGCGGCATCCACCAAGATGGCATGCTTAAAAACGCCGAAACATTCGAGATCATGCGCCCCGAAGATGTGGGTTTAACCGAGACAAATATCGTCATGGGTAAGCATTCTGGCCGCGCCGCCTTGCGCTCCAAGCTGGAGAACCTCGGGTATGAGTTGGGCGACAACCAACTCAAAGATGTATTCGTGCGGTTCAAAGAGCTGGCAGACCGGAAGAAGGAAATCTACGACGAGGATTTGATCGCACTCATGCGCATTGCCTCGGACCCTGAGGCAGACCAGATCAAGCTCAAGTCCATGCATGTAGTCTGTGGCACTGATGGCCCGAATGAGGCCAAGATGACCCTTATCGTAGATGGCGCGGAGCACAGTACCGAACAATCAGGCGATGGTCCCGTCGATGCCTCGTTCAAGTGCATCAAGGCTGTCGTGGAACACTCTGCCCGTTTGCAACTCTATCAGGTTGCGGCTGTTACCGAAGGCACAGATGCGCAGGCCACTGTTTCTGTCCGCCTTGAGGAAGAGGGGCGCATCGTGACAGGCCAGTCAGCTGATACAGACACAGTTGTAGCCTCTGCTCGGGCCTATATCCACGCGCTCAACCGCCTGTTGGTCCGCCGTGAAAAAGGCGGCACTGACAAGCGTGAAATAAATTACAAAGACGCTAACTAAAAGGGACTGCACCCCATGAACACAGGTTTTTTCGACGACATCCCACCTGCGGATGTCACAGGCCAGCACGCTGCGCTGCGCCGCATGATCGAAACTCTCCATGGGGTGCAAATTCCTCACGCAGCTGACAATCCGCTGCTTACGCAGTTTCAATTGCTCGGGATTACACCGGGCGAAGATCTACTGCAAAGTCTCGCTTGCTAAACGATCTAGTGGCAGCGGGTCTGTTTGATGATCTTTTGAAAATGACTGGCGTGATCGAGGACGAGCCGCACCCCTATGTGATCAAAGTTGAAGACCTCAGAAACCGTGGCGGCGGCCCTGACGCAATCACACTCATCCAGACAAATGATGGCGATTGCCTGTTCGCTGTGATGCGCGAAAACTGTGATGATGCCAGCGCACCCATCGATGTCCGGAATGACGACGACGGCATGCTTCACAAATCCCATATGTCGGGTCATGCCACGCTGCGCACATTTCTGATCAAGTTCTTCGTGATGCACAACCTTGGCAACAGCCTGATTTTCAAGACCTTTCTGGAGAACTCGGACGTCGACGGTTTTCACAGCGTAACAACTGAGCTTTATGGCAAACCTGCCGTTGTCGGGGAGCGTTGTTTTCTGTTTGAAGCCGACAATGTCCTGATTATGTTAACAAGGAACAATGAGCCGACAATGGATTTATGGGTCTCTGACAAATCAAAATCATGGGCACGCAATGCTGAATTCCTACGCATGACAGAACTGACCGAAGCAGCGATTGAAAACTGGTCCACCCATCGTTGATCTCTCAGCTGTAGGGGTTCTTCGCACCCCTATCATCACTCAATGATCTCTGTGAACGCTCCACGATCATCACGCTCGCATCGGCAAGATGCTCTCGCCCGATCGCCTGATCTCCCCGCGACACGCGCAGTTTATACGCCTCCAGCATGACTTCAGCGTGGCTGCTCCCGCGCGGCGGGATGAAGGTGTAGCACGCCAATTCGATCAGCAGGCCAAGCGGGTCTTTGAAATAGATCGAGTGCATAAAACCGCGATCTTTGATGCCTGAATTGCCAATGCCCCGCGCCTTGAGCCGCTCCAACACTTGGTCAAACATCGCACGGTCAACTTCAAAGGCCACATGATGCACACAGCCCGCGTCCATCGGTGTGCGGTCATGCACCCGCTTGCGCGTCTCATTGGTGAAGATTGTGATCAAACGCCCATCGCCAGGATCGAAATACAGATGTCCCTCGTCCGCATCATCCAGATTGGGCTGATCGAACAGGAACGGCATGCCCAGCACACCCTCCCAGAAGTCGATACTGGTCTGGCGATCCGCACCAATCATGGTGATGTGATGCACGCCAAGGGTCTGAATTTTCTTCATATCACGGTCTTTCTTTTGTTGCGCCAGAAACTGGAGCAAATTCAGCATCATTCAACTGGCGCAAAGAAGCCGAAACAGCCGCCACGCCCCCTTTATTCCCCTGACCAGCGGGCCTATAAGGGCGCTGCCTAGGCTCGGTTAGAGTCGTGGGCCAATATCTGTTTTGCAAGGTGCTAACTCACATGTCAATCTTTGGAAACCTGCGCGGCCTGTTCTCGTCTGATATGGCGATTGATCTGGGGACTGCCAACACACTGATCTATGTGAAGGGCAAAGGCATCGTTTTGTCAGAGCCTTCCGTGGTCGCATATCACGTCAAAGATGGCGTGAAAAAAGTGCTGGCCGTGGGCGAGGATGCCAAACTGATGCTGGGCCGTACACCAGGCAGCATTGAAGCGATCCGACCGATGCGTGAAGGCGTGATTGCAGACTTTGATACGGCCGAAGAAATGATCAAACACTTCATTCGCAAGGTCCACAAACGCTCCACCTTTTCCAAGCCAAAGATCATCGTTTGCGTACCTTATGGCGCCACACCGGTTGAAAAGCGTGCGATCCGTACATCTGTTTTGTCCGCTGGCGCACGCCGCGCTGGGCTGATTGCAGAGCCTATTGCAGCCGCGATTGGTGCAGGCATGCCAATCACCGATCCTACTGGAAACATGGTTGTCGACATTGGTGGTGGTACGACCGAAGTTGCGGTCATGTCGCTGGGCGATGTGGTCTATGCCCGCTCTGTGCGCGTCGGTGGTGACCGCATGGACGAGGCAATCATCAGCTACCTGCGCCGCCAGCAAAACCTGCTGGTCGGTGAGACAACAGCCGAGCGGATCAAGACGTCCATCGGCACGGCGCGTATGCCCGACGACGGGCGTGGCACCTCCATGCAAATTCGCGGCCGTGACTTGCTCAATGGTGTTCCCAAAGAGATTGAAGTCACCCAAGCACAGATCGCCGAAGCATTGGCAGAGCCTGTGCAGCAGATTTGCGAAGCAGTGATGACAGCCCTTGAGACAACGCCGCCCGACCTCGCGGCGGACATCGTTGACCGTGGCGTTATGCTCACGGGTGGTGGTGCATTGCTGGGAGAGCTTGATCTGGCGCTGCGCGAGCAGACCGGCCTTGCGATCTCCGTCGCAGACGAGCCGTTGAACTGTGTGGCACTCGGAACGGGCAAAGCGCTTGAGTATGAGCAGCAGTTACGCCACGCTATCGACTATGACAGCTAATCCCTCCTTTTGGACGGGCAGCTAACACCGCCAAGGAGGGCGCCAAGCCATCATGGCAAGAGATAGGCACAATTCGAATGACTATATCGGCCCGCTTCGCAGGCTATTGCTGGCTGTTCTTGCACTGTTGTTAGCCGCTATTTTTATTTTATGGCGCATAGACAGTCAGCGCGTAGAGCGATTTCGCGCGCAAGTGACTGACAGTTTGGTGCCGAACCTCGACTGGGCCATGGCCCCTGTCACTGGCACGATTAATTTGTTGCGCGATTACCAAAGCTATCAGCGCCTATCAGAACAAAACCAAGAGCTGCGATCCGAATTGCGGCGCATGCAAACGTGGAAAGAGGCCGCACTCCAACTGGAGCAGGAAAACGCCCGCCTGCTTGATCTGAACAAAGTGCGCCTTGATCCACGCCTGACCTATGTGACGGGTGTTGTGCTGGCGGACTCTGGTTCTCCTTTTCGTCAGTCTGTGCTGCTCAATGTAGGTGCCCGCGATGGCTTGATTGAAGGGTGGGCGACGATGGATGGTATCGGCCTTGTCGGTCGTATCTCTGGTGTGGGTGACAATACGGCGCGTGTTATTCTTCTCACGGATGCCTCCAGCCGTATCCCAGCGGTGATCCAGCCTTCGGGCCAGCGTGCAATTGTAGCGGGTGACAACTCTGCGGCCCCACCCGTAGATTTTCTGGAAAATCCCGAATTGGTGCGTCCCGGTGATCGTGTGATCAGTTCTGGTGATGGCGGCGTTTTTCCTGCTGGACTGTTGATTGGCCAAATTGCTGCCGATCCCGGTGGGCGCTTGCGGGTACGTCTGGCGGCGGATTTTGAACGATTAGAATTCCTGCGTGTGTTGCGCCACCACGGCACGGATACCGTGGTCAACGAGCCGACCGTGATCTCGGGCAACGCCCCAATAATAGACGGCCTACCCATCGCAGAGGCCACCCCCGCCGAGCCCACGGAGTAGGCGGGATGGATGAATTTTCCCCCGCGCGCCTTTTGTTGATGCGCAGTGTCTTTATCATGCTTGCCCTGATGATCCTGTTTTTTCATCTGCTGCCCATCGACACCCAGCCTGTCTCATTATTCTCCCCAGAGCTTTTTCCACCACTTGCTAGCATTGATCCAGCTGAGGCTCGCCTGCGCAACCTATTGGATCAGGGGAGTGATCGTATTTTCATTGGACCTGATCTGCTTATTGCTTTTGCCTTTGCGTGGTCACTGCGCCGTCCTGAATATGTGCCATCCTTGCTGCTCGCTTTGGTCTTCTTACTTGCCGATCTGTTGCTGCAGCGGCCACCAGGCCTCTGGGCCATGCTTGCCCTACTCGCCAGTGAAAACCTTAAAGGGCGCAGCCGGTCACTGCGCGATGCGACGTTTGGCGCGGAATGGATTGCTGTTGCGATCTTGCTCGTTGGAATTTTGATCGTGAACAGGGTTGTGCTATCTCTTCTTCTAGTATCCGCGCCACAGTTGCAGCTTAGCCTGATGGAATTGGGGGCGACGGTGCTTATATATCCTGCGGTTGTCTTCATCACCCACTCGGTTATGGGGGTGCGCCGCGCGGCACCGGGCGAACTGGATACACTTGGTGGACGCAGTTAAGGTAAGGACAAGGCAGATAGCATGAGACGCAGCAGAGCCGAAACAGATGCCAGCCATATCAAGCTGGGCCGCCGCGCCGCCCTTTTGGGTGGTGCACAGCTCCTGTTCATGGGGGGCTTGGCCGCACGGATGCGGCACCTCCAAGTGGATCAGGCCGATCAGTTCCGCCTGCTTGCCGAAGAAAACCGCATCAACATTCGTCTAATTCCACCAGTACGCGGCGAAATTTTTGACCGTGACGGCATACAACTGGCGCAGAATGTGCCCAGCTACCGCATCGTCATGGTGCGTGAGGATGCGGGTGATGTGCATGCCGTGCTTGCCCGTCTTGCACGCCTCATCAACCTGACGCCAGAGCAGTTCGAGCGCGCGACCCAGGAGCTCAACCAAAACTCCGCGCGTTTCCTCCCCATCACGATCGTCGAGGATGTGAGCTGGGACGCAGTGAGTGCCGTATCAGTCAATGCCCCCGCCCTGCCCGGTGTAACACCAGAAGTTGGCAGCACCCGCGTCTACCCGCGCGGCTCTGACTTTGCCCATGTCGTGGGCCGCGTTGGACGCGTAAGTGCGAAAGACTTGGAAGCTCTGGAAGATCCTGATGCCGTATTGCGCATCCCGCGCTTTCAAATCGGCAAGATCAACGTGGAAGCACGCGAAGAGCAACTTTTGCGCGGCGTCGCAGGAACCAAGCAGTTCGAGGTAAACGCCACAGGCCGCGTCATGCGCGAACTCGAGCGCCGCGAGGGACAATCAGGTGCAGCGCTTCAGCTGACCATCGACGCCAAGCTTCAAAACTATGCTCAGGCACGCCTCACGGGCGAGAGCGCAGCCGTGGTTATTATCGACTGTGAGAAGGGCGATATTGTCGCGAATTCCTCTGCCCCGACCTATGATCCAAACTTGTTCATTGGTGGTATCTCCTCCAAGGATTATGACCCGCTGCTGACCGACAAGTATCGCCCGTTGGTGAACAAAACTGTGCAGGGTGCATACCCCCCCGGCTCAACTTTCAAAATGATGACCGCCATGGCCGCGATTGAAGCCGGGATTATTGGCCCTGACGAGACTGTCTATTGCCCTGGTCACCTTGAGGTCGGTGGTCGGCGCTTCCACTGCTGGAAACGCTCTGGCCACGGTTGGGTTGATTTGGAAACATCGCTCAAACGGTCTTGCGATGTCTACTATTACGATCTTGCTCTTAAGGTCGGGATTGAGAAAATTTCAGCGATGTCCAATCGCTTTGGCCTTGGTATACGCCATGATCTTGCACTGAGCTCCGTCAACTCTGGGCTGACACCCACAAAAGACTGGAAACTGCAAAACCGTGGCGAGGATTGGGTCATCGGTGATACCGTGAACGCCTCCATAGGGCAGGGTTTCATGCTCGCCTCCCCAATGCAGCTTGCGGTCATGACCGCACGACTGGCGACTGGGCGTGAGGTGACACCGCGCCTGATCAAGACTGTCAACGGGATCGAGCAGCCCACAAAAGGCAACGAGCCGCTCGACATGAAAGAGGGCAACCTGCGCAAAATGCGCAAATCCATGTATGCAGTCGTAAATGACCGACGTGGCACAGCCTACCGCAGCCGCATCATTGCCGATGGAATGCGTATGGCAGGTAAAACGGGAACTTCGCAGGTGCGCTCCGCTGTGGTCAACAACAGTGCAGTGCCATGGGAGCAGCGCGACCATGCGCTCTTTGTCGGATATGCTCCTTATGATAACCCGCGCTATGCCTGTGCTGTGCTCGTTGAACATGGTGGCGGCGGCTCGACTGCGGCAGCCCCGATTGCACGCGATGTGATGTTGCAAGCACTATACGGTGGGGAGCCCCCACTAGAGGCATATCCTTCTGGTGATCGTGGTAGGATCAAGACCCAACAGCGCAAATTACGTGATGTGCAACCGGCTGCCCGCGTGAAAAAGGGTAAGGATCAAGCATGAGCTATCTTGAGCATACCGTTAAATCCGTCCCCCGCGGTTTTAGAAAAGTGCTGTTCCTGAACTGGCCTTTGGTGCTGCTGATTACGGCCGTGGCGGGAACAGGGTTCTTGATGCTCTATTCCGTAGCGGGCGGTGGTTACTCCCCATGGGCAGAGCCACAAATGAAACGTTTTGCGATTGGCCTATGTTTGATGGTCGCAGTCGGACTTGTCCCGATCTGGATGTGGCGCAATCTTGCTGGGATGGCCTACGCTGTCTCGGTTATGTTGTTGATCGGCGTTGAGTTTTTTGGTGCCGTCGGTATGGGCGCACAGCGTTGGATCGACCTTGGCGTGATAAGGTTGCAACCCTCCGAGATGACAAAAATCACATTGGTTATGTTCTTGGCAGCCTACTACGACTGGTTACCCGCCCAGAAAACGTCCCGTCCGATGTGGGTGTTGCTGCCAGTGCTTATCATTCTCGTTCCCACCGCCCTTGTCCTCAAACAGCCAGACCTGGGCACTGCTCTTTTGTTGATGGCGGCAGGCGGCGGCTTGATGTTTTTGGCAGGTGTGCATTGGGCCTATTTCGTCAGTGTCATTACTGCGGGTATCGGTTTGGTTGTCGCCGTGTTCCAATCACGCGGTACGCCGTGGCAGATGCTCAAGGATTATCAGTTCCGCCGCATTGACACATTTCTCGACCCCAGCACGGACCCTTTGGGCGCAGGGTATCACATCACCCAGTCCAAGATCGCACTTGGCTCTGGCGGTTGGACGGGTCGTGGATTTATGCGAGGGACGCAGTCGCGGCTTAACTTCCTGCCCGAAAAACACACCGACTTTATCTTTACCACGCTGGCTGAAGAGTTTGGATTTGTAGGTGGCATCTCACTGCTGCTCCTCTATGCGCTGATCATTATTTTCTGCGTTGTATCGGCCGTCTTGAACAAGGATCGCTTTTCCTCCTTGCTGATCCTCGGCATCGCGCTCAACTTCTTTTTGTTCTTTGCTGTGAACATGTCCATGGTGATGGGCCTCGCTCCTGTTGTGGGCGTGCCGCTGCCGCTGGTGAGTTATGGGGGATCCGCCATGCTTGTTCTGATGATCGCCTTTGGCCTTGTGCAATCGGCCCATGTACACAGACCGCGCTAAACCTTCCCTTTGCAGTGCGCCACTGCTTCGTTATCTGTTGGTGGAATGCTTCAGATAAGGGTTGGCCGCATGTCTATTTTCCACTTCGCCTTTAACGTCACAGACCTTGACCAGACACGTCGCTTTTACGGCGGATTGTTGGGTTTTAAGGAAGGGCGCAGCACAGATACTTGGGTTGATTTTGACTTTTTCGGGCATCAGCTGTCGTGTCATCTTGGCACACCGATGAGCGTGGCGGCAACGGGTCTTGTGGGTGAGCACAAAGTACCGATGCCCCATTTCGGCGCTGTGCTGCCTTATGCGGAATGGCGCACCTTGGCCGACAGGATGGAAGCAGAGGGCGTTGAATTCATCCTCGCGCCCCAAACGCGTTTCAAAGGCGAGGCAGGAGAACAATCGACGATGTTCTTTACCGATCCTTCAGGCAATCCGATCGAATTCAAAGGACTGACCAGTATGGATGGAGCGTTTGCGACATGATCAATATCCTTTTCGCAGCCAAGCCTGAACGCTGGTCCACCTATGAGCAACCCCTACGCACAGCTCTCGATGAGGCCGGCATCAAGGCGCATCTGGCTCAAGACATTGCCCCTGATCAGGTGGACTATATAGTCTATGCGCCCAACAGCGATCTTCAGGATTTCACACCCTACACGCGCGCCAAGGCTGTGCTTAATCTCTGGGCTGGAGTGGAGCAGATCACAGGCAACGAGACGCTACAAATCCCGCTGGCGCGGATGGTCAATCCGGGTCTGACCAAGGGGATGGTGGAATGGGTAACGGGGCATGTGATGCGCTATCACCTTGGGATGGACGAGCACATCGTGAACCCCTCGCACGCTTGGGTGGTCAAAACACCACCTCTGGCGCAAGAGCGCGAAGTTGTGATCTTTGGCCTTGGCGCATTGGGCACAGCCTGTGCGCAGGTGCTTCTTGGCCTCGGATTTCGAGTCACAGGCTGGTCGCGTAGTGCCAAAGATGTGGCAGGTGTGACTTGTCTGAATGGCGACGAAGGGCTTGCAGAAGCGTTGCGCCGTGCAGAGATCGCCGTAACTTTGCTGCCCGACACACCTGCGACAACGAACTTGTTTGACGCGGAAACACTCGCGCAAATACCGCACGGATCTTTCCTCATAAACCCAGGTCGCGGGCCTCTTATCGATGACGACGCATTGATCGCTGCGCTGGACTCAGGGCAGATCGCTCACGCTACGCTTGATGTGTTCCGCGTTGAACCGTTGCCGCAAGAGCACCCGTTTTGGGCGCACCCCCAAGTGACTGTGACGCCCCACATCGCAGCAGAGACACGGGCCAGCACAGCGAGCGAAGTCATCGTGGAAAACATCCAGAGGGGCGAGCACGGCGCGGATTTCATCAATCTCGTTGACCGCGCCTTGGGGTATTAAGCGGCCTTCAATCCGCGCCCTTTAAGCAATGCTTCAACACCGGGCAAACGACCACGGAACGCGATGTAGAGCTCTGCTGCATCGCGACTTCCGCCAGTAGACAGGATATGCTCCTCCAGCGCTTTTGCACGCTCTGGATCAAAGGCACCGCCCGCCTCTTCAAAGGCTTCAAACGCATCGGCATCCATAACTTCGGACCACATATAGCTATAGTAACCGCTGGAGTATCCGTCACCAGAGAATACATGCGCGAAGTGTGGGGAGGCATGGCGCATGGTAATCGCGGCAGGCATGCCAAGATCGTCCAGCACTTCGCGTTGCTTCACCATAACATCCGCAGGGGCATCGCCCTCATGGAACGCCAGATCAACCAGCGCAGAGGCCACATATTCAACGGTCTGGAATCCCATATCGAAGGTTGAAGCGCCCAGCACTTTGTCGAGCATTTCACGCGGCATCGCCTCGCCCGTCTTGGCATGGGTTGCAAACTCGCCCAGTACTTCTGCGACATCCAGCCAGTGTTCATAAAGCTGGCTTGGCAGTTCGACAAAATCACGCGCAACGGACGTGCCTGAGACACTCTCATAAGTCACATCCGACAGCATCTGGTGCAGGGCATGGCCAAACTCATGAAACAGCGTGCGGGCATCGTCATAGGACAGCAGCGCGGGATCGCCCTTGGCAAAGTTGCACACATTGATTACCACTGGGGCTTGTACCTTCGGAAACTTCGCTTGCGCGCGCATAGCTGAGCACCACGCACCAGAGCGTTTGGAGCCGCGTGCGAAATAGTCGCCGATGAACACAGCCACATGCTCGCCATTTCGCGTGACTTCCCATGCACGGCAGTCGGCGTGGTATAGCGGCACATCAAGCGGCTTGAACTCCAACCCGAACAGGCGCGTCGCACAGGCAAATGATGCCTCAATCATTCGGTCCAGTTGGAAGTACGGCTTGAGCGCCGTCTCGTCCAGATCATGCTCCACCGCGCGGCGTTTTTCCGCATAATAGCGCCAGTCCCAAGGGGCCAGATCACCGTTCACACCATCTGCATGCATCATCTTGGTCAAAATTTCGGCATCGGCATTCGCCTGCGCCTTTGCTGGCTCCCAAACCTGCATTAGCAGATCGCGTACGGCATCGGGCGTCTTGGCCATCTCCGTCTCAAGCTTGTAGTCAGAAAAGCTATTATAACCCAAAAGGGCTGCCCGCTCCTTGCGCAAGGCTAGCGTCTCGGCTGCGATCCCACAGTTGTCTGTCTCGCCACCATTTGCCCCACGTGCTTCCCACGCTTTGAACGCACACATCCGCAGATCACGGCGTGGGCTGAACTGCAAAAACGGTGTGATTAGCGAGCGCGAAAGCGTCACAACTGGGCCACCGGCCTCTTTCTCCTCACCTGCAGCACGGGCAATGTCGATCACAAAATCAGGCAGCCCCTCAAGGTCAGCTTCTGCCAGCTCCATGAACCAGTTCCGCTCATCGGCGAGCAGGTTTTGTGTGAACTCAGTCCCCAGAACGGCAAGACGCCCTTTGATCTCTTTCATCCGCGCTTCATCCGCGCCAGTCAGCGCGGAACCCGCCCGCACAAAGCCCAGATGTGTGAGCTTAAGCACCCGCGCCTGCTCGTCGCTCAGGTCCAGCGCATCACGCCCCTGCCATACGGCATCGACCCGCGCAAAAAGCGTTTTGTTCGCAGAAATCTCCGAGAAATGCGCCGAGAGTTTGGGCGAGAAATCGCGCTGCAGTGCTTCGCGTGCAGGGTTACTGTCTGCACCTGCAACCGTATAGAAAACGCTCAGAACCTTATCGAGCTTACCGCCCACAGCTTCCAACGCCTCAACCGTATTGGCAAAACTTGGCGCTTCAGAATTAGCCGCAATCGCGTCAATCTCGGCGTTATGCGCAACGAGCGCTTCGTCCAGCGCAGGGGCAAAATCATCGTCTGAAATTGTGTCAAACGGTGCCAATCCAAAGGGTGTCGTCCAGTCTTGCAAAAGCGGGCTCATAGGGTGGTCTCCTTTGCACTTAAAGTAGGAGTGCGATGTGGGGGATACAATGTTCAGCGCTGCGTGTGGGCGCAAATCGGACAATCGCTTCGCGGGGTCACTTTGATGCTGCGGCTCTCGGCATATAGGGCGTCATAAATTACCATCTGCCCGCGCAAGGGCGCACCTGAACCCGTAATAATTTTCACAGCTTCAACTGCCAACATCGCACCGACCACACCTGGCAGTGGTCCAATCACGCCCGCCTCAGCACAACTTGGTGCAAGATGCGCAGCAGGCGCTTGGGCGAAGATACACTGGTAGCATGGCGCACCTTGAGCGGGATCAAATACGCTCACCTGCCCCTCCCACTGGCTTAGCGCACCAGAAATTAGCGGGACACCTCCCGCCACACAGGTCGCGTTCACCAGATAGCGCGTCTCGAAATTATCACAGCCATCAATAACCAGATCATATTCCGCAATCAGTTCAGGCGCGATCGCCGCGTCAAGGCGGCGGTTATAGGGTTTGACCGTTACAAAGGGGTTTTGTGCCTCCATCTCGGCCTGCGCCGAGAAGACCTTGGGCATACCGATACTGGCATCCTTGTGGATCACTTGCCGTTGGAGGTTCGCATTTTCGACAGTATCATCGTCGATGACGCCAATGGTACCGACGCCCGCTGCCGCAAGATATTGCAGCACAGGCGCACCGAGACCTCCCGCGCCAATCACCAGAACGCGTCCATTCTTCAACGCCTTTTGCCCAGCCCCCCCCACTTCACGCAGAGCTATATGGCGGGCATAGCGGTTTAATTCTGTCTCTGAAAAACTGCCCTGTTTGGCCGCGGCAGCAACAGGTGCATCATCTGCACCAGTTTGCGTCCGCAGCTTTGCAATAATGCGAGAGTACACAAACACCAGTGCGCCAATGCCACCAAAGATCAACCAAGGGGCCGCAGATCCACCCGTGGCTGTACGAAGCAAATGGCCCTCAGGGAACACAAGCTGCACGATGATGACCATCACCAGCAAAATAGCGATCATAATCCAACGCGCTGGACGCAGCGTACCCATAACAGCGCCCACACCCCAGATTACGCCCGCTAAAATCAGTACCAGCACCCAGCTACTCCGTTCCGGTCGAGCCAAAGCCGCCCGCGCCACGCGCTGTCTGTTCAAGCGCATCTACCGTGCGGAACCTAGCTTGGACCACGGGTGCGACAACCATCTGTGCAATCCGCATGCCGTGTTCGATCACAAATGGCACATCGCCCAAGTTCATCAAGATCACGCCCAGCGGCCCACGATAATCCGCATCAATCGTACCCGGGCTGTTGGGCAGGATAATCCCGTGCTTGAGCGCGAGGCCTGAGCGCGGTCTAATCTGCACTTCATACCCGCGAGGAATGGCAAGACACAGGCCAGTCGGCACCAAGGCCCGTGCGCCCACCGCGATTGTAACTGCGGCATGATCAGGCAAGTTGGCCCGCACATCAGCACCCGCTGCACCCTGTGTCTCATAACGCGGAAAGCCCAGCGCCGTATCCGCACCTTCCTCCCACATCATACGGATATCAACGCTGCTCATCCGTTGATTGCATCCGCAATACGTGCCGCCAGCTTTTGCGCGACTTCATCCTTGCCCATGCGCGGCCAATCTTCGGCCCCCACATTACTGATCAACGTCACGGCATTCTCCGTCCCGCCCATTATCCCCGTCTCGGGCAACACGTCATTCGCCACAATCCAGTCACAGCCTTTGCGCAAACGCTTTGCCGTGGCGTTCGCGATCACATCGTTCGTCTCGGCAGCAAATCCTACGACCAATGGCGGGCGGCCCGTTTTCATCTGGCTCACGCCGTGCAGGATGTCGGGGTTCTCGGCGAACTCCAGCACAGGCAATCCGTCCTTTGTCTTTTTCAATTTACGGTCAGAGGCGGATGTCACATGCCAGTCCGCCACAGCCGCAGCAAAGATCGCCGCGTCAACAGGGAGAGCAGCGTCAACTGCCTCTTTCATCTGTTGCGCCGTTTGAACGGCAACAACTTCAACCCCTACTGGGGGCGAAACATCAGCTGGACCTGTTACAAATACGACTTCCGCGCCAAGTGCTGCCAACGCACGTGCAAGTGCCGTTCCTTGTGCACCAGAAGAGCGGTTAGCGATGTAGCGTACGGGATCAATCGGCTCATGCGTTGGGCCAGACGTCACAAGGACGCGTCGTCCTTTCAACGGACCCTCAGACAACGCCGCCTCGACTGCTCCAACGATCTCCATCGGTTCAGACATACGCCCGGGACCGTGCTCACCACACGCCATATCACCCTTGTTAGGGCCTACTATTGCAATCCCATCACCCTTTAATGTCGTCAGATTGCGCTGGGTCGCAGCATGCTCCCACATGCGAACATTCATCGCAGGTACAATCATCACAGGCGTGTCAGTCGCGAGCAAAAGCGTCGAAGCAAGATCATTGGCCAGCCCGCCAGCCATCTTTGCCATCAAATCCGCAGTTGCCGGCGCTACGACGATCAGATCGGCAACACGGCTCAACTGGATATGGCCCATCTCAGCTTCATCATCCAAATCAAACAGATCGCAATGCACCTTGCGTCCCGCCAGCGCAGAAACAGACAATGGGGTTACAAACTCCTCGCCTGCAGGCGTTAGAACCGGCGTTACAGTAGCGCCTCGCTCCCGCAAACGGCGGATCAAGTCGAGCGATTTGAACGCTGCTATTCCGCCACCAATGATTAAAAGAATATGTTTGCCGCTTAGCATGCTGCGCCCCTTGGACCCTAAAATACAGGTTCAACATAGGCCGCACTCTACAGCAGCGCCAGACCCTACTGCCCATGGCCTCCCGCAAGGATTACTACGGTCAGGCCTCATTTCATCACTGCATCAGAACAATCTCGCCCACCAACGCAAAAAGCGCGACCTCAAGGGCCGCGCTCATGCATACTTTTCTAGGAGAAAAATAATTTTAGTTAAGGAAGTGGAACACCTCTTGGGACTGCATCTCAAGCGACTTGCGCATTTTTTGGAAAGCTGCGGCTTCCAACTGGCGCACACGCTCCTTACTCAGGCTGAGTTCTTGACCCAAGCTTTCAAGCGTGCGGGGCGTATCGCGCAATTTGCGTTCACGCACGATGAATTGCTCACGATCATTCAAGGCGGACATTGATGTCACAAGCCACTCACGCAGCTGTTGGGTGTCATGGCTTAATTCGACATTCTCTGCGGCTTGCGCACTATCATCCTCCAGCGCATCGATCCATTCACGGCCCTCATCCTCAGCCGATTGCGTGGCATTAAGCGAATAATCTGAACCGGACAGACGTCCCTCCATCATCTCAACATCATGCAACGGCACACCAATCTCGGTCGAGATCATCTGACGCAGCTGGTGACGATCAAGCTCTTCTCCAGCTGATGCCGCCTCACGCTCAAGTCGTGCTTGGACGCGACGCATGTTGAAGAACAAAGATTTCTGCGAAGAAGTAGACCCAGTACGGACCATCGACCAATTGCGCATCACGTGATCCTGAATGGACGCTTTGATCCACCAGACCGCGTATGTAGAGAACCGAACGCCGCGGTCGGGGTCAAATTTATCAGCAGCCTTCATCAGGCCGAGACCCGCTTCTTGGATCAAATCATTCATCGGGGCGCCGTAGCGCTTGAATTTCGAGGCCATGGAGATGGCCAGACGCATGTAGGCGGTAATCAAACGGTGCAACGATGCTTCACACCGTTCATCACGCCACGCATAGGCAAGCCTCAGCTCCGTCTCAGCATCCAAAAGCTCAGCTTTCATAGCAGTGCGTGTCAGTGAAAAGTCTTGCGCAGTACCCATTGCCATCTGTTCCGTCTCCCGTAGAAATGCATTAACTCTCTGGTGATGCTATGGAGTTAGTACGCACCAGCGTGCACTTTGGTTCATAAAAGGTTTCGAAAAATGTTGCCCAGCGGTACATTCATTCTGGGCGGAGCTGCATCGGGCAAGTCAGAATGGGCCGAAAACTACATTCTTTCCAGTTGCTTACCATGCATATACCTCGCCACAGGCAGGGTTGAAGATGATGAGTTTTTTTTACGCGTAAAAGTGCATAAAGAACGGCGAGATACGCGTTGGCAGACGATAGAGGAGCCACTTGATCTCGGACCTGCCCTCTCAAATCCGGGCAAAGATACCCCTGTTTTGATCGATTGCGCGACCATGTGGCTGAGCAATCAGATGATGATCGAAGCGGACCTTGAGAAGGCCACCGAAGCGCTACTTAAAGCGTTGCGCAGCTGTGACGCACCTTGGGTGATTGTCTCGAATGAGGTCGGCCATGGCATCGTGCCTGACAACAAGCTTGCCCGTCGTTTTCGTGAAGCCCAAGGGCGGCTCAACATCGCTTTGGCGCGTGAAGCTGATCTCGCTGTAATGGTGGCCGCTGGCCTGCCCCAAGTGCTAAAAGGAGAACTCCCATGACCACATGGCATTGGGTCCGCCACGGACCAACACATGAAAAGTCATTTGTCGGCTGGCGCGATGTCCCTGCAGATTTAAGTGATACAGCTCTTATTGAGCGCGTGCGGGCGCATTTGCCTGACAAGGCGCTTGTCGTGTCATCTGATCTGATCCGCTCTGTCACCACAGCCGATGTACTGACCCTGCCAAACCACCACCGCTTGCCACATGAGCCTGACCTGCGCGAAATGAACTTCGGCGTTTG
>CAWVZA010000050.1:0-17077 GCA_963934545.1 uncultured Sulfitobacter sp. | reverse complement strand
TATTTGATGCGGCTGTAGAGCAATCGCGTGCAGAAGGGCGTGATCCTTATGAATTGACAACTATCCACCGCGTTAAGCAAAGCGAGTGGGAAGCGGTGGGATATTCTATGGCGTTTAAGGCAGAGTTTCGGGATTGGACCGATTATTGCAGATCGCTGGCGCGGTCTTATAAAATTGCTTTGCATCAAAGCATGCTGCGTTAAACTTTTGGATGATGAAGGCGTTATTAGATCTTCATTACGATGCAGGTTGTGGAGCCTGTAGCGTAGAGTTTGCCGTCTTCCACACCTCTGATCTCACCATGCGCCACACCTGTTGAGCGGCCTACATGATCCGTCGTACCAATACAGTCGATCTGCATACCGAGCGGAATGGAGCGCAGGATATTCACTTTGAATTCCAGTGTCGTATAGACCGAGCCGCGCGGCACACGGGTCATCACAGCACAGGCCATCGCAGAGTCCAGCAACGTGCCGTACCAGCCGCCATGCACTGTCCCCATCGGATTGGTCACGTTGAATTCGGGCGCGCCACGAAAGATGCAGTGGCCTTCCGATACGCTGTGCAGGGTGTAGCCCATTGTGCCGCCAATGGGTGGCCCGGGGTTGGTGCCGTCAAGCATGCTCTGCATGTATTCCAGCCCTGAGAGTTTGAGCGCCTCTGTGGCGGGGAGCAGATCATCTGGGGAAGTTGCAAGGCGTCTCATAAATCTGGCTCCGGCTGTGATACTGTGGGTCCAGCCTAGAGCTGTTTTGCGCAATGGCGCAACCTGTTACGCCACGTTTGAAAGTGTTGATTGTGGTGTGATGCCGAGTGCGCGGCAGACATCGCGGGTGAGGTCAGGGCGGTTCAAAGTGTAGAAATGCAGAGCATCCACGCCTTCATCGACCAACGCACTGCACATTTCGGTGCACAGGGTGGTGGAGAGCAGGTCAGTCCGTCCATCGCGCTCAGCCGCACGGTAGGCTTCGTCCATCCATGCAGGAATTTTTGTGCCGCAGCTGACAGCGAATTTACGAGCCGAGGTCCAGTTTGAGATGGGCAGGATGCCGGGAATGATGAGTTTGTCGATGCCAGCGGCTGCACATTGGTCGCGAAAGCGCAGAAAGCTCTCGGGCTCAAAGAAGAATTGGGTGATCGCCTCATGCGCGCCTGCGTCGAATTTCCGCTTGAGGTATTGGATATTGGCATGCTGGCTGGCTGCATCGGGGTGGCATTCGGGATAGGCGCCCACGCGGATGGTGAATTTATCGAGCAAGGAAAGCGCTTCAATCAGCTCCACAGAGTTTTTGAAGCCCTGTGGATGCGGGGTGAAGCGGGTGTCACCATTTTGTGGGTCACCCCGCAATGCGACGATGTCAGTAACGCCTGCGGCATGAAACCTCTTGGCGACTTCCATCGTCTCGGCCACGCTGGCACCAACGCACGTGAGGTGGGCGCAGACGGGCAGGCCAGACGTGCGGTGCAGCACAGCAGCGGCATCATGGGTTAGATCACGGGTGCTGCCGCCCGCGCCATAGGTCACGGAGAAGAAACGCGGTGCAAGCGGTGCGAGCGCTTGAGCCGTGTTCCAAAGCTTGAAGGCAGCATCAACGGTTTTGGGCGGGAAGACTTCAAATGAAATGGCAGGCGATGAAGCAACAGGGGAGGTCATGGATGAATGTCCTTATTTATTTCGTATCTTGTCGCATGCCTGTGGATGTGAAACAAATTCATAACTTTCATCTTTAACATGAGGTATGGCTCATATGCATATTGAGTTTAGACACCTGCGCACCATTCAGGCCATTCACCGCGCGGGGGGACTGGCGCGAGCGGCGGAGATGATGAACATCACGCAATCAGCTCTGAGCCATCAGGTGAAGGGGCTGGAGGATCAGGCGGGGGTAGAGTTGTTCGTGCGCCGCTCAAAGCCGCTCAAGCTGTCTCCTGCGGGGCAGCGTTTACTTAAGCTGGCCGAGCAGGTTTTGCCGCAGGTTGCGGCCTTGCAGGAGGAGTTTTCTGGGCTGCGCGATGGCAGCATGGGGCGGATGCACATCGCGATTGAGTGTCACGCCTGTTTTGAGTGGCTGTTTCCGGTGCTTGAGCAATTTCGCCGCAGCTTTGGTGATGTGGACGTGGACATCCGTCCGGGTCTGGCGTTTGACGCGCTGCCAGCATTGCTGCGCGAAGAGGTTGATTTGGTAATCTCTTCTGATCCCGAAGAGATTGCAGGCGTCGAGTTTATAGAGCTTTTTGATTACAGAGCAGTTTTTGTGGCCTCCGCTGCGCATCCCTTGGCGCAAAAGGAGTTCGTTGACGCAGAGGATTTCCGTGGCGAAACTTTGATCACTTATCCTGTGGAGCGCACGCGGCTTGATGTGTTTAGCCAGCTTTTGATTCCTGCAAAAGTTGAGCCTGCCTCAATTCGTCAGGTTGAGTTGACGGCTGTCATCTTGTTGCTGGTCGCGAGCAATCGGGGGGTGTCCGTGCTTCCGGATTGGGTTGTGCGGGAAGTGAAGTATTCGTCTGATTACGTCACGCGCCCTTTGACGGCGCAGGGCGTGACACGGCGGCTGTACGCAGCGATCCGAAGCGATGACCGTGACAAGCCATACATGCAAGAGTTGTTGATGTTGGCAGGGACAGAGGCGCGCAAATTGCAGGCTGTTTGAGCCGCCGCCGCAAAGTCTGCGATGCGTAAAATAGATCTTTGGCAGGTGAGCCGCAGACGTTACAAGAAATCGCCGCCGAACGTCGGGAGCATCATGCGCTGGGGTTAGACAAAGCATGTCATTGCCGAGGATTTAAAAGCCGCATCATAGTTGGGCGTTTTGAGCTATAACCGCGGTGGCTATGCAATCTAATATGAATTAATCTTTACGCACTCAGGCATTGCGACAGGTGTTGTTTGGCCGAAACAAAGTTGATCGGAACTGTGGAATGACAACTCGGGAAATCCCTGTAGCGACACGGCCAATGCCACGCGGAGCATTTGAACATGCCATGGCAATCGGGGTCAAAATTCCAGGAAAGCTAGGCTATATTGCGCATCGCAAACTCAAGCGACGCTTGTGTGTACGGATGCAAGATACCTTTTCAGATGTTTTGGCTGATACGGGTGCTGGCGATCTTTGCATCGACCTTGGTGCTAATATCGGCGAAATTACGTGTCGTATGGCGGCAACAGGCGCGGATGTGATCAGTTTTGAACCTGATCCAGGTGCCTATGAGGCCCTGCAAGCGGCCACCGTTGACCGGCCCAATGTGACGTTGATCCACAAGGCCGCAGGACACGAGCAGGACACATTGCTGTTACGGCGGTCTGCGAGATGGTCACCTGATGATCCCTCAGGTCATACGCAAGGGTCGTCGATTGTGCACCGTGACAACGCGGGCGACGCAAAAAATTCTGTTGAGGTGGAGGTTTTGGATCTCATTGCCTTCCTCGAAGGCCTTGATCGCGATGTGCGTATTCTGAAGATGGATATCGAAGGCGCAGAATGGGAAATCATGCAGCGGCTTATCGATCATCCCGTACTCTCACGCATCGATTGTATCTTTGTGGAAACGCATGAACGCCAAGACCCAGCAAAGTACATACCAATCTTTAATGCGCTCCAAACACGCACTGAACAGATCAGCAGGCCATACATCAACCTATTTTGGGTTTGAGGCAGGTATCTTGAGGCGGATAGTTTGACGGCTTCAACGCCAACTCCATTTATAGCGCTCCATCAAATGTCTTACGATTGACCGCCGCCGTGCTTTAAGGCGCTGAGCGCCCCCTTTAGATATCCGAAGTTCTTGGCGCGTCGTCTCTTGCTGAAAAGAGTGTCGGGGCCGACCACCCTTCCAATTGAGGCAAGCAGGGTGTTCAGCTTTGGCCTTGGGTGCCCGTATTTGCCAAGCACATAGGTGCGCGAACGCGCTGAATAGTAGGCCTTGAAGGCAGCAGTTGCAGGGGAGCGTGGTGATCCATGCCCGCTGAGGTGAATAACTGTAGCTGCGTGGCAATACATCAACGGCCCATGATCGCGCAGACGTAGTGAAAGATCGTCGTCCTCATGATACATAAAGATTGCGGGATCAAAACCGCCAATCTTGTTAAAAAGATCGCGCCGGCAAAAGATAGCGGACCCTGCCAGAACCGATACAATGCTGTCCTGCGCAGGCACGGGGCCTTTCAGGCGCTCGGCTGGTTTTATTTTGGAGCCATGGCGGAAGCTTTGCTTGCCTTTGCCGTCAAGGATCCGAGGGTTGAAGCCGCTGGCAGCAGGGTGCGTCTGCGCCGATTCAATCAGCGCTGCTATGGCACCCTCTTGAAGGGCTGCGTCAGGGTTTAGAAACAACAGGAATTCAGTGTTCGCAAGGGCGGCACCTTGATTGCAGGCAGGTCCAAAGCCGACGTTATTGTCGTTCAAAATGATGCGCGCATCATGCTTTCTGGCTAAAGCCATAAGAGTGGTGCGGTCATCTGATTGATTGTCAACCAGTACGATTGGCGTCTCAGACGGCAAACTTCTCAACATTTCGGGCAACACAGCCATGCTGTTATAGCAAACGGTAACGATGGTGACGTGATTGTTCATCTCGTATCCCTGACTATGAAGCGTTGCGTGTGACTGGAGGTGGGTTAAATTTCGGGAATGAGGGTTCGGTACACAGCGGTGATGGCCTCGGCCTCATGCTCGATCTTGTGGTGCTGCTTGACTTTGCGTCGGGATGCTTGCGCCATTGATTGGCGCAAGGTGGCATCTGACATCAACTTATAGGTAGCTTCAATCAACTGGTCAAGATTTTCGGGCTGCACCAGAAATCCCGTCTCCCCGTCGACAACCAGATCCTCAAAGGCACCAACACGTGTTGCGACAACAGGCACGCCGCATGACATGGCCTCCAGTGGAGTGAGGCCAAACCCCTCCCAGCGTTGGGGTGCTACATAGATGTCGGACGCCTGAAACCACGGCGCAATGGTAAAGCCTTTGTCTTCAGGCAGAATGCGAAGCCGTTCGTCCAACCCAGCCTCGGTGATCTTGGCCTTGAGGCGGTCCACAAATGATTGCTGCTCACGCGTGACGCCGCCCATGATGATGCCGTGTGCATTGGGGTGGCGCGGCAGCAGATCAATCATGGCGTCGACAAAGATATCTGCGCCCTTTTGGTCGCGGATCCGGCCAAAACATCCAACGATCAGTGCATCGCGATCGAGGCCCAATTTGTCGCGCAGTGCATTGCGATTAGGTGTTGGCGCAAATTCCTCAATGTCGATCCCGTGCAGAATGACTGTTGCAGGTACGCCAAGATAGGACTTTGCCTTGCTGGAGGCGGCGATAACGGCATCCATCTGGCGAATGAGCCAGCGAGAATACTTTCCCCGACTTCGTTGTGCTGCAGAGGTGAAAATAAGCTTCAACTTCTTTTGAAACACATACTTCAGGATAAGACCTGCCAGCATCTCGATGTTGCGGCGTGCGTGCCAGATGCGAAAACCGGACGGACCTGACCGCGACATCAGGATCAGTTTGGACAGAGGAAACTGCGGCAGTTCGTCTGGCAACACTGGCCCCGTGGTCGCCATAGCGATCTTTTGCGCCTGCACAGGAACAAGCCGTATTACCGTTGATGTCACACCCGAATACCGACGCTTTAGATTGGGTGCGATAACGTCGATTGAGTTGGGATCGACTTGCATACAATTATCCTGACCTTTGGCGGGGAAGTGGTTTTGCCCTGTTTAGCTGATGGGTTTTGTAGTGGCCAGAGCCATAAATTTGCGAGATCGGCCTTTGACGCGCAGTGCAGGCGGCTCACAACTGGCCTGACAGAGAGAAGTACTTTTGCAGTACAAGCGTTGAAATGATGCGCTCTTTTAGAGGGTCAAAAAACATGGCGACCCAAGCATGGGCATTCGCAATGATTTGTTCCGCTTCATCGGGGTGGTCTGAGTAATAGGCCACCTTGTCCTCAAGGTCGCTACAATCGCTCTTGAGTTCAACAAAGTGCTTTCCCGGTTCCAACAGGCCCTCCATGAACCATGTTTCATATTCAGGCATGGGCGCGAATACCAACATGTTGGATGCCATGCCCCATTTCAGGTTTGTCGCAACATCATTTCCTTCGAGGGAGATAAAGAACTTGTGCGTTTTTTGCTCACCATGGCTGAGGCTGCTTTTGGGGCTAAGGTCATCAACCGCGTGCCGCGAATGCCCGATGTCAAAGGTCGGGTGGTGGTAGAACATTCGCACCAGCTGCCTGCGTTCTTCGGTCAGCGGGGTGCCACGCCATACGGCCGATGGTTTTTTGTCGCGGAAGGGAATGGGGTCTGGCGTCCAGTTGAAATGACGCAGTTGGTCAAGCTTTAGAAGGATCGAGTTTTCGTTGTTACCCTTCACGGGACGGGATTTCACAACTGTTGGGGCGTCTGGAACATGACAAATGTCGCCAAACAGATAGTGCAGGCGGCGGTCGGGGCCGAACCCCTTGCTATGCGCATCCAGATCAAGGAAATAGCGGCTTTTTTTGCGTTCGATATTGACAATTCTAGGCGCGGCAGATGCATCAAAGGGCTGCGCAAGTTTGTGATAATATGCGACGCGCCATTCTATTTCCGCACGGTCCTTGTGCTGTTCCGCGCGCTTGAGCAGGGCTTCTTGTTGCCGTTTGGCAAGTGGCAATGGCACCAGCTGGCGCAGCAATCCTTTGCAATAAAACGCGAGTGGTTGCCCTTTTCGGGTGAGATCTTGGAAGGTGTGTCTCATGATTTTGACCTGCCTTGGTATCCAAGCAGCAGGTTGTCCCAGTTGCTCTCGCTCCAGTGCAGCGCAGGAGAGGCGGTTTTTATCTTGAGGAACGAGCGTTTCAAACGGTCAAGATTGCCCTGCATCCATGGGCCTGCACCGCGCTGGGCGCATTTGTCAAAATCAATAATCCAGACGCGGTGATCAGCATCGAGCAAGATATTGCGCGCATTCAAGTCAGAGTGAAAAATCAGGTTGCTATGCAGTGCTTTTATCGCGGCACCTATATCAATCCAGACCGATGCAGGCAGGTCTGCTTCTTCCAGCACATCCGCCAAAGGATGGGCGGTCGGAATACGCTCGGTAATAATATCGGCGCGGTAGAACAGGCCCGCAGGGACAAAGCGTGCAGCAACGGGACGGGGCACGGGCAGTCCTTTGGCATACATTAGATCGAGCAGGTGATACTCGCGAAACGGGCGGCTGTTGGGTGGTGTGGTGCGTAAGAAAAGATCATTGTTGATGCGTCCGATCCGTCCACCGCGATGGAAATGACGCAATACCAATTCGCGCGCGCCCTGCGTGAAGAAATGCGCCTGACTGCGCCCTTGTGTGCTGGCCTGCCAAAGCTTGTTTGACCGAAGGTAGTCCGCATCAAACAAACCTGACACGATGTCAGGCAAGAGATCAGCGTCATACCGGATAACCGCCCCATCTAAGGTGATGTCTTCGGTCGATGTCATGCCCGTGTCTCCAGTTTCGAATGGTTTGATGAAAGTATTCTTTAAGGTATCCGTTGCCATTTTGAAGCACAAGCTTGAGGGCAATCGTTGACCTTGGCACTGCGCCTGTGCTCTGGGGGGAGGCGAAAATAGAAATTGCGGAGCAGCGCTTGGATGTGGAGAGGTTTCTTTGCACAGTGCAGATGGGTATACCTCGCTTATATGCACAAAAATTCAGCCCCCTTAATCTTGCGCGTCTGGATGTTTGCCACGTGGTGCCTCGCGATGCCTATGGCTTTGCTGTCGCGCTATATGCACCGCCGTATGGGCGCTGACCCTCTGCGCTTTGGTGAACGTTTGGGGCATGGCTCCAACGGTGAATTGAGTGAAATCCTTTGGTTTCACGCCGCAAGCCTTGGGGAGATTAAGCAGATTGGCCCCCTCGCTGCGCATCTAAGCCAAGCAACAGATGTGAAGATATTAGTCACTACCACTACGGCCACTGGTGCGGATTGGGTCGCGCAAGAGATGCCTTATGCGATCCACCGCTTTGCACCTATCGATACGCCCGCTGCCGTTCGCCGCTTTGCGGAGGGGTGGTCTCTTACGGCGGCCATTTTCGTCGAAGGTGATTTGTGGCCGCGTATGCTGGAAGCGCTTGATCGTAAAAAAGTGCCCCGCATTTTGCTGAACGCGCGTCATTCCAGCACCAGAAAGCGGTTGCCGCGCTTGTTTGGAGAAGTGCTTGCGCCTTTTTCTCTCATTACCTGTCGCTCGCAGGGGGTCGCAGATGACATCATCGACCTTGGCGTGGACGCACAAAAAGTACGTGTTTTGCCCGATCTAAGGCTCACATTGGCACGACCAAGCGTAGCGCAAGAGACGGTATCATCCCTATCTGAACTGGTGGGTGCGCGCCCGATCTGGTTGGCTGCGTCTACTCATCTCACAGATGAAGATGCAGTTCTGAGCGCCCATAGGGCCGTGCTGGACAGTATTCCCGATGCAGTGTGCATTATTGCTCCTCGGCATCCAGTTCGGGGGGGCGGTCTCCAACAGTTATGTTGGGACCGTGGGTTCGACATTGCACGGCGTAGCCTTGGTGAAGATATAACGGTGACGACCCAGATATATCTTGCAGATACGTTGGGCGAACTTGGCGCTCTTTACGCGCTGGTGCCTCTTGCGTTTCTTGGTGGCTCGTTCGGTGCAGAGGGAGGACACACACCTTATGAACCCGCTTGGTGTGATACAGCTATTTTATATGGCCCCAAGGTTGCCAACTTTGCTGGTGCTTATGCAGCACTGGCGGACACTGGCGCTGCAATTTGCGTAGAAACCTCTGAAGATCTTGCGTTGGCCTTGGTGCGCTTGATGCAATCGGATGACTTGGATCTCATGGGCCACGCAGGCTTGGCTTATATGACGCAGCAACAAACTTGCATCGGAACATATGCCGAGATGATCCAGGACGCGCTCGTGCCGGTTGAGGGTTAAGGGGGCGCCGATAGCGGTGGGGTGCTCACCCTTTGCTGCGCAGCCTATCGTTTTTATATCAGAGTCCTTTGGCCATAGGCCTGTGAGCGGGCAGGCTACGTCAAATGGAAGCCCTATAAAATGGCGCTCGTCTTAAATCCATTTTTTCGATAAATACTGCGAATCAGCGCCATTGTGTAACGAACATATCAATGCCGATAAATGTATTATCAAGGAGTGCTGCTTGATAGTGGCATCCAGCGGTCGAGGTCTACAAATGTCAAAGTCGATGTCAGGCGTTACCCTACGGTATCGGTTAGAATATGGGATGATAAGAGCGGTTTTTGCCGTGATTTCCATTCTTCCGTTTCAAAAGCGGAGCGCGCTTATTGCTTGGGCAATGTCGCGAGTCATTGCGCCGTTGGTTGGGTACCGTAAGCGGGTTCATGACAATCTTGATCTCGTCTGGCCCGATCTTGGGGCGGATCGGCGTGATCAGCTGACGACTGAAGTAACCCGTAATGTCGGACGCACATTCTGCGAGCTTTCGTTTCCTCACGAGCTTTTGCGTATGGCGCATGAAACAGAACTGACCGGTCCGGGGCTGGCCGCCTTGGAAGAGGCCCGCGCTGCAAAGCGTCCGGCAATTGTCGTCTCGGGACACTTTGGAAACTATGATATCGTCCGTGCTTCTATGATTGCGCATGGATTTAATGTTGGTGCTTTGTACCGGCACATGAACAACCCGCTCTTTCATGACTTCTACTTTAATAATATCTCCACTATCGGGACCCCGTTGTTTGAACGAGGTCGTCCGGGTTTGGGGAAAATGGTTCGACACCTCAAGGAGGGTGGGACATTGGCGGCATTGGCCGACATCCGCGTGAATGATGGTGTTTCACTGCCGTTCTTCGGCCATGCCGCGATGACCGCAACATCAATGGCAGAGCTGGTGTTGAGGTATGATGCTGTTCTGATCCCGGTTTATGGCACTCGGATGCCTGATGGAGACAGCTTCACAGCAGAACTCGAAGCGCCTATCCCACACACTGATCCAATTACCATGACGATGGCGCTCAACCAGTCGCTGGAGGCGCGCATCCTTAAAAATCCGGAACAGTGGTTTTGGGTGCACAATCGTTGGAAGGGTGGGGCCTGACAGTCGCCGTCACATGACGTTACCGTAAATATGAATGGGTAGCGTTGGGCAGGCAGGTTAATCTACTCTCACCGCAATTCTGCCGATTGTCGGACAACTCCAAATTCTGGCTGTAATAGCTACATCAATATTTGCCCGGCGACAATTTAGGTTCCCTTTTGGCCTTGAATGTTGGCACACTGACCCCCCCCCAAACGTAAAAGGGGGCCAAAGTGTCAGAAAAAACAAAATAAACACTCCGATGACGGAGCTGGATATCAGCACCAGATCAGGTGGGTTTTATAACGGTTTCGCAACATCTGTTGCTGTCCAAGCGAAAATTATCATTGCGATACTTGTGGTCTGGGCCATTTTCTGGCCCGTCCAATCGGGCGCAGTTCTTGGTGATCTTAATGCGGTCATCCTGAAGATTTTTGCGGCTTGGTATATCTGGGTTGTGGCGTTCTTTGTGATTGTCTGTCTCATTCTTGCACTGTGGCCCGCCGCCGGACGTTTGAACCTCGGACTTGAAGGTGAGACGCCGGAGTTCAGCAATTTCTCTTGGTTTTCCATGATGTTCGGTGCTGGTATTGGTGTCGGTATGTTGACATGGGCGGTCGCAGAACCTGTGTCGCATTTCGGGTCAAACCCCCAAACGATTATGGGGCTGGCCACGGGCAAAACCGAAGACAACATTCGCATCGCATATCAATGATCGTTCCTGCACTGGGGTTTCAGCGCTTGGGCTTGTTACGCGATCTGTGCCCTGTCGCTGGCATTTTTCAGCTATCGTCGCGGACTGCCGTTGACCATTCGCTCTGGCCTTACGCTGCTGTTTGGTAAGGCCCTTGCGGGAATGCTTGGACACGTCATTGACGTTGTTGCTGTTGTTGCTGTTGTTGCGACGATTCTGGGTGTTGCGCAGACCCTCGGCTTTGGTGTTGATCAGTTCGTTGCTGGCCTGACACGTATTGGGATTGGTGGTCTTATGGACGTTGATGGTGGTGCATCCACGGCTGGTATCGTCATTGCCCTGCTTGTTATCATGGGTCTGTCGACGCTGTCGGCACTGTTTGGCGTCGGTAAAGGCATCAAATGGCTGTCCAACATCAACATGGTCTTGTCGATCATTCTGCTGGGTTTCTTCATCATCTTCGGTGCAACGTGGTTTGGCTTCAACGCAATGTTCGTCGGTCTTTGGGATTACCTCATCGCCCTACCTGGCATGAGCTTTAATGTCTTCGCCTCTGACGGTGTCGAGGGTTCAGAAGCGTTTAAATTGGCACAGTGGCAGGGCTGGTGGCCCGTATTCTATTGGGCTTGGTGGATCGCTTTTGCACCATTCGTGGGTTTGTTCCTTGCGCGTATCTCGCGTGGACGCACGATCCGTGAATTTGTGTTGGGCGCGTTGGTTGTTCCTGCTTTGATGTGTTTTGTCTGGTTCGCATGGGCTGGTGGCACCGCCATTGATCTCGAGCTTAATGGCGGTTCAGGTGGCGTTATCTATGACGCCGGAAACGGTGACAAAATCTTTGCGATGACAGAGTTCATGTTGTCGCCAATTTCCCAAGCGCTGTCTTACGCTATGGCGCTTTTGATTGTTGTCTTGCTGCTGACATTTCTTGTCACCTCGGCTGACCCTGCCGTGTTGATTGTTAATACGATCAACGCAGCTGGCGATGAGGGGCCAAAGTCGCGTCCACATATTCTGTTCTGGGGCGCTGCGCTGGCACTTGTGGTGGGCGGATTGCTGGTCTCCGGTGGTACGACTGAAATCCAGACCGCGATGGTCATCGGTGCGCTGCCGTTCTCGGTTGTTATGGCCTTGGTGGCAGTCGCTCTGCTCAAGGCGATCTACAATGATACCCGTCGCGAGAAAGCTGGCGTTGCCACGGCTTTCGACAATATTGAAGGGGCAGCCGGCAATGGTATCCCTTCGGGTCTTGCCGCTGAGTAATTGTAGGTAAGTAATTGATTTAAGGGGGCGTTGCATCTGCAGCGCCTTTTTTTATGTCCCAAGGACAACGAGACTGATCCAAGAACTCAGATCGAAAGAGGGATCAAAATTCACAAACTCATAGCGGTTGCCGTCAAACGATCTTACAGTTGGCTTACACAAATGCAGGCACGCCTCGTGACTGCTGCACTTCAGGAGCAGTGAACATGGTTGAGCCAGAGACATTTACGTTCCTTGCAGATCTTGCAGCGCATAACCGCAAGGCGTGGATGGACGCACATCGCGCGGAACGTGACGACGCGATGCGCAATTTTACAGGAATTGCGACTACACTGCACGACTATGCAGATCGCTTTGATCACAACGTAGGCGCCGCAAAGAACAAGCCAAAGCAAAGCTATTCCAAGTTCTTCCAAGAAGCGCGTGATCGTGTCGGACCCGGCTTGTACCGCACAGATGTCGATGTCTTTGCCAACGCGGGTGATCCGTTTTCTGAAGTGGGATACTACCTGCATATCGAGCCTGGAAACTGCTATGCGGGGGCGGGCCTATTCCATCCCTCAAAGGAGGTTCTTGCAAGCCTTCGTGCGCGTCTGGTTGACGACCCGCAGGGCATTGACGAGATCGCGACTGATCCTGAATTCAAAGAGATGTTTCCAGACGGCATTGTCACACGAAAAGCATTGAACGCTGTTCCAGATGGGTATGACGACAATGACCCTGCCGCAGAGTATTTGAAAATGGTCGGCTTGGGGTGTCGTAAGGATTTGCCAGATGCGCTTTTGCTGGAAGACGATTTGATGGATCATCTGATCGATATCTTTCGCTCAGCCAGCCCGCTGGTCCGGTATTTTGAGTAGGTATCGCTCTGAAAATTTGTGACCGGTAGCGGTCTACTTCTTAGCAGAACTTAGTGCAGTTTCGCCAAAGCCCGATCTTCTACCCTGATCGTTATTCAACCAAACATCGTTGTGGGCCAGCTTCTGCAAAATGCGCGCGGCACGCATCAACGAAATGCTGGACCAAACGGTGGGGACGCGACTTGCCGTATCCGATGGACAGGGTCAACGGCGGCAGAGGGTCAGAGATTGGCAAACTGACCGATAACTCACCACAATAGCTTTGTCGGGTCATGGGCTGCATATTTAAGACGGCACACCCGTGCCCTGCACTGACAAGACTTCGCACCATCTCGGTCGAATTGGCGTAAGCAGCGATCGTGATGTTATTGGCGTGGGCATCAAACAGGCTTTGATAATAGGGGGCCGCAATAGGGCGGTTGAGCACCACCAAAGGCTCAGCGGCGATCTGAGCTACTGAGACGCTTGCCAGTTTGGTAAACGCATGACCAGCAGGGACCAAACAATACGCCGGTGCCTCAATCAGAACATCAAAGTCGACAGCGGGACGAACACCTTCGCTCACAAAAAGGATGGCGTCATACCGTCCGTGCAGCAATTCATCTTGGGCGCTATCGTTGTCGCATTCGTCAAGATGAAGGGTAATGTCGCTCCCTTTTGGACTCAAACTGGCGAGGATCGGTGGTAGAAATGCGGGCGCAATTGGCGCGTAATACCCGATGCGCAATGCACCGCTGAGGGATTGCTTTAGATCAGCGCCCTCGGTCAAAACCGCAGCATAATCGTCTAACAAGCGGTTGAATTTTTGCGCGACCTGCCGTCCGCTGGCATTGGCCTCAATCCCGCGCGATCGTTGCCGGATGGTCAGCGTAAGATCAAATGCGGCCTCAACCTGATCAACCGCCGCTCCGATGGCGGACGCCGAGATATTAAGCTCTGTCGCTGCCTTGGAAATGTTCCCGTGCCGCAACGCTGTTGTGAAGTATTCCATTGCCTTCAGGGAAGTCGCCATCACTACCTCTGAAATTCCAACATAGTTCTACGATTTAATCTGTTTTTCATGCATCAGGTGATCTGTCAAACTCGAGATCAGTTTCTGACAGAAAGGTTGATCAGATGGATGAGGCACCACTCAAAGGCTGGAACCATGTTCCAAACGTGCCACTCAAGGTCTCGCCATTCTTCTCATGGCCATTGCGCCCGATGGATATGCTGGCTTGGGTCTGGAACTCCTGGTTTTTGATTACCGAGAAACTGATCATCGTCGGCATCGCATTCGTGTCGTTCTATTGGTTCCAGCCCCCGCTTGAAGAAACGAAAACGCTGGCTTTTGGCTGGATTGCAGAGATGTATGTCCGAAACCTGATCCTCATGACCGCAGTGGCGGGTGGGCTGCATTTATACTTCTACACCTGCACCAAGCAGGGCAAAGAGCTGCGCTATGATCCTCGACCTTTGATGAAAAATGGTCGTCAGTTCATCTTGGGCGGGCAAATCAAAGACAATATGTTCTGGACGCTGGCAAGCGGTGTAACGATCTGGACTGCCTATGAGGCGCTTATGTTTTGGGCCTTGGCAAATGGATATGCGCCAATGCTCACTTGGGCCGTGCATCCGGTCTGGTTTGTTGCAATGTTCCTGCTGATCCCGATCTGGGAGAGCTTTTATTTCTACTGGATTCACAGGCTTCTGCACGCTCCGTTTTTCTACAAGCACATTCATGCACTCCACCACCGCAACATAAACGTCGGTCCTTGGTCAGGACTGTCTATGCACCCCGTTGAGCACGTTATTTTCCTTGGTTCGGTGTTGATCCATTTGGTTGTGGCAGCGCATCCCGTCCACATCCTGTTCCATTTGCAATATTACGCACTGACGGCGGCCACCACGCATACGGGCTTTGAAGGTTTGGTGGTTAAAGATGAAAACCGTCTCGCCTTGGGCACGTTCCACCACCAAATGCACCACCGCTATTTTGAGTGTAACTATGGCTCACTTGAAATCCTGTGGGATAAGTTCTTTGGCTCGTTCCATGATGGCACCGCAGCCGCTGACGTGAAAATCAAAGAGCGCCGCAAACGTATGATGGGGACCTAAGGTATGACTGCAATGAGCGTTAAAGATCTGCTGGACGCGAAGGGTAAACGCCAACTTGCCTACGTGCAGGTCGCCAGAGAGGAAGAGGCGATTGCAGCCTCAGCCGCGTGCATGGACATGATTGGCACGGCGTTCGTTCCCGAGCGGGCACATTTCGCTAAGGCAGTTCCCAATTCGCATTTTCAATTCGGAATGCCTTGGGGCAAGCATGCAGATGCGACCGAAGTTTTACGGGATGCAATGGCGGCGATGCAGGCTGGCGCGCAATCGGTCTATTGCGGCATGAGCCCACACATCGTTGAAGTGCTCGCGCGTGAAGGCGTTCCTGTGATTTGCCATGTTGGATTGGTGCCCCCCAAAGCAACACGGACGGGGGGCTACCGCGCCGTCGGTCGTACGTTGGTGCAGGCCAAGATGGTTTGGCAGCAGGTGCAGGATTTTGAAGCTGCGGGTGCGTTTGCAGTTGAGATGGAAGTCGTGGCAGCGAACCTTGCAACTGAAATCACTGCGCGCACTTCAATGGTGACCATCTCCTTGGGATTGGGCGGCGGGTGCGATGCGCAATATTTATTCTTGGCTGATTTACTTGTGGAGAACACAGGTCACGTCCCGCGGCATGCAAAGACCTATCGAAACTTCGCTGCCGAACGTGAACGGCTGCAAACGCAGCGGTTTGAGGCGTCTAAGGAATACATCGCCGATGTTACGACAGGCGCATTTCCTGAAACCAAACATACAGTCACGATTGATGAAGATGAGCTGAGCAAAGTCTGGGACACATGACGGTAAGCTGGTGCCAAAGCACACAACAGAGACGTTCCAAAACCTCAGTATTTGGAGCTTAACGCAGCGATACTAGAGACTTGTAAGAAAAGATGTCCCGCGCCACTCTAAAGTGCAGCGCGGGATTTTTGGTTAGATGACTTTGACGATGGCTTTGCCGGTGTTGCCGCCTGTCAAGAGTTTGATGAAGGCGTCGGGGGCATTCTCGAGGCCCTCGGTAATGTCCTCTTGTACCTTAACAGAGCCGTTTGCGATCATCGGGCCAACTTCTTTGTGGAACTCGCCCATGCGGTTCCAGTGGTTGGAGATGATGAAGCCGTTAACGCTCAGGAAGTTCACCAGAATGGTGCGCCAGAGTTTTGGGGCTGTGAGGGTCTTCTCGATCGCGTCAGCGCCGAGGCCGCCTTCGTTATACCATGAGATCATGCCGCAGATCGGGATGCGGCCATGTTGGTTCATCAGGGGCATGACGGCCTCAAGAACTTTGCCGCCGACGTTCTCGAAATAGATGTCGACGCCTTTGGGGGCTGTTTCTTTGATCGCTTTGCGCAGCTCGGATGCGGTGGCGTAGGCCTTGTGATCGAGGCAGACATCAAAACCAAAATGCTCAACGGCCATTTTGCATTTCTTAGGGCCGCCTGCGATGCCAACAGTGTGCAACCCGCGTGCTTTCGCGAGTTGCCCAACCATGGAGCCTACGGGGCCAGTTGCGGCGGCAACGACGAGTGTTTCGCCGCTCTTTGGTTTGCCAAGCTCTGTGAGGCCGTACCAGCCTGTGAGACCGGGCATGCCGAGGACGCCGAGGGCGTAAGTGATCGGCGCAGTGTTCGGATCAATCTTGGCGAGGCCCGCGGCAGGTGCGACAGAATGTGTGGCCCAGCCAAAGCCGCCCATGACAAATTCGCCAACTTTAAAACCTTTTGCGTTGGACGCGATGATCTCGCCTACGGAGCCGCCTTCCATTTTTCCATCTACGGGGATGTTGGCGGCGTAGGATTTTGCGTCATCCATGCGACCGCGCATATAGGGGTCTAGGGACATGTAGTGGACGCGGACCAACACTTCGCCCTCGGCTGGTGTTGGGATCGCAGTTTCTTCCAGACGGAAGTTGGCGGGGGTTGGAGCCCCGTCGGGGCGGCTGGCGAGGACGATCTGTTTCATTGTGTCTGACATGGTGGTCTTCCTTTGATTCCGCACCACAGTATCGCAGTTGGATGGTGGTACAAGTGGCACGCTGCGTCACTGGCTCTTGGCAATCGGGGCGGTAAGCCCTAAGAGGGCGGAAATCCTCTCAGATAAAGGCCGTATGATATGGTTGGCAGTGC
>CAWVZA010000049.1:0-17226 GCA_963934545.1 uncultured Sulfitobacter sp. | reverse complement strand
CTTGAATCACGCCACCCTGATGGTCTCAAGCGGATTAATGGGTCCAGAGCCTAAGCAACTAACACAGGGATTCACACGAGACACCCTATTTTTATGGGGAAACAACAAACATACTGCCCCATCGAAATGACGAAGACCATGTGAGCGCACACCAGACGCAACATCAAAAAGGGACACCTTACTATTCTTCAATGGTTCCAAGCACATCGCAGGACGGACCATTTTGCGAACAGACCACTAACGGAAGTTACGTCCGTTCCATCGGATCGCCCATGGCGCGCCACCATGGGCGTAGCCTGAGATTACGGGTACATTCGTTGGCCCCAAAGTGACCCCACCACCCAAAATCCGATTTCAATTTTAACAGCTGCCCTTGGCGCACAAACAACTTCACCCTACAGACCTGCATCCCGCAGCGGCGACTGATATTGTTGCTGCCCTTACAGGTGACACCACCATGCGCCAGCACTAAGTCCTTGCGCCCATCACCAGTCAAGTCTCGTTCAATCGCACCCTTGGAACTAAACGCCCACCCAAAGGACAGGCCGTTTTGATCTCCTGCGCCATCAAATACCGCGCCGCTTTGGAATAGGATTGCGCCGAAGCGGCCCCGACAGTCGCCGCAAGCAGCACCAATCCCAAAACAGCCGCGCGGATCACGCCAACGCACCTGTCAGCACATAGCGCAGAATTTCCACAACTTGCGCAGGCTCGGAGGCAACAGCAAGCGCCGCTGCATCAACTTCCTTCAGTGCATGAGCGTGATCCGCACCGTGCAAAATGATCAATGACTTGCCAAGCGCCGCAGCATAGCCCGCATCAAACGCTGCATTCCACTGTTTGTACTGATCGCCAAAACGCACAACAACCACGTCCGCATCCGCAATTCCTTTGCGTGTCCGGATTGCATTGACCTGCGCACCCTTGCGGTCATGCCAAAACTTGTTGGGCTCGGCGCCCAAAATTGCCACACCGCAATCATCGCTCGCCGCATGATCCGTCACAGGGCCGGAGAACTGCACGTCAAGTCCTGCCGCTCCCTCAACAATTTGCCCACGCCAATCGGTATGAATTTCACCCGACAAATACACTTTCAACATTACATCATCCTTCAACCGCATCTTCAATTTGTATGATCAAACTCAAATCGCGCACCTTCAATAGGCACAGAAATCATGTTTATCCGCGCAACACACCACCCGTGGCCTTGGCAACCGAGGCCACAACCTTGGCACCGACTACCTCGATATCAGCATCTTTCAACGTCTGCTCACGTGGCTGCAACCGCACCGTCAGCGCGAGGGACTTTTTGCCTTCCCCCAGACTGCCACCGATGAATTCATCAAACACACGCACATCGTCGATCAGTGCCTTATCAGCCCCCATCGCCGCATTGACCAAAGTCAGCGCTTCGACATCCGCATCCACGACAAAGGCAAAGTCACGCTCGACCGCCTGCAAATGACTGACCTTGAGCGCAGGGCGCGTGGCCCCCAATTTGCGCTTGAGCGGCACTTCGGCGGGGTAGAGCGTGAACGCCATCGCTGGCCCCTTTACGCCCATCTCGGACAACACCTTCGGATGTACTTCGCCGAAGATACCCAAGACCTTCTTGGGTCCCAAACAAATCTTACCATGACGGCCAGGGTGCCACGTATCATCCGCCCCACTCATGATCTGCACTTTTGCAGGCGCACCAATCGCGGCGAGGATCGCCTCGGCATCCGCCTTCACGTCGAACACGTCGACATCACGCGCCGAGCCAAGGACATCCTTCGGCCCCGTGCGCCCAACCAGCAGACCGCTCACTTGCATATGCTGCTCACCAGGCTCACCACCTGTGAAGACTGGGCCAACCTCGAACAGCGCCATATCGGCAAACCCACGCGCCTGATTGCGCGCTGCCGCTTGCAAGAGCGCTGGCAACAGTGACGGCCGCATATGGCTCATGTCATTGCTAATTGGGTTCTCCAGACGCGTCGCATCAGTGCCGCCCCCGAACAATGCCGCCGAGGGCTGGTCGATGAAGCTGTAGGTCACACATTCATTGTACCCCAGCGCTGCCGCCGTCCGCCGCGCCGCCACTTCGCGCCGCTGCACGGGCGACATCACTGGGCGCGGCACACCCGCCGTCAGACGCGGTAATGGCACACCTTCCAGCTTGGTCAGCGATGCAATCCGCGCAACTTCCTCTACCAGATCAGCCTCACCTTGAACATCAGGGCGCCAGCTGGGGACATGCGCCATATCGCCTTCCAAACGGAACCCAAGAGCGGTCAACGACTGCCGCTGTGTCGCTTCGGGAATATCCATCCCCACCAGCGAAATCACACGCTTCGCGTTCAGCTTATACGCACGCGCCGTGTCAGGAATAGCACCTGCAATCACCACGTCAGAGGCCTCGCCCCCCGCATGCTCCACAATCATCCGCGTGGCATGCTCGATACCGTCCACCACGGATGCGGGGTCAATCCCGCGCTCGAAGCGGTACCGCGCATCGGAGTTAATCTTGAGCGCGCGGCCCGTATATGCTGTGCGCACAGGATCGAAATATGCAGCCTCAAGGAACACATTCACTGTCGCGTCAGTCACACCAGACGGCAGACCACCCATCACGCCACCAATGCTCTCGACGCCATTCGCATCCGAGATCAGCGTCATGCCTTCGACGAACGTGTATTCCTTGTCGTCCAAGGCCACCATCGCCTCACCACCAACCGCACGGTGCACGCGCAGGGCATTGCCACCAATCTTATCCGCATCAAATACATGCAGCGGGCGGTTGCTGTCATAGGTGAAGAAGTTCGTCACATCGACCAGAAAGCTAATAGGCCGCAGCCCAATCGCACGCAGCTTGTCTTGCAACCAAACAGGGGATGGCCCGTTCTTCACAACACGGATCATGCGGCCATAAAACACCGGACACTGCTCCAGCGTATCGTCATCAATGCTCACCGAGACAGGACAGGAAAAGCTGCCATCGACAGGCTCCACATCTCGCACAATCAGCTTACCCAAACCACGCGCCGCCAGATCACGCGCAATCCCGCGCACGCCAAGGGCATCGGGACGGTTCGGCGTAATCGCAATCTCGATCACAGGGTCCACTTTGCTCGGATCATTCTCGGCCAGCCAATCGGTGAAGCTGTCACCAACGTTGCCCGAGGGCAGCTCGATAATCCCGTCATGTTCCTCAGACAGCTCCAGCTCCCGCTCGGAGGCCATCATGCCAAAACTCTCGATCCCGCGAATTTTGCCCACGCCAATCGTCGTATCAATGCCGGGCACATACACGCCGGGCTTGGCGATCACGACGGTAATCCCCTCCCGCGCATTGGGCGCACCACAGATGATCTGTTGCAGCCCCTCATCCGTCTCGACCTGACACACGCGCAGACGGTCCGCATCGGGATGCTTCTCGGCGGATTTCACAAAGCCCAAGGTAAACGCGCGCAGCTTAGCGCCCCGATCCTCGACCCCCTCCACTTCCAGACCCAGATCGGTCAGGGCATAGATGATCTCATCGACCGAAGCCGTGGTGTCGAGGTGCTCTTTGAGCCAAGAGAGTGTGAATTTCATTTTTTAAGTCCGTTGTTAAGTAACTGTAAATATCAATTCATTCACAGCAATTTCACTTCATTTTAAACTTACGCCTAATTTCAGCCTGTATTTTGTCGACAGTCTTCCATGGCCTTAGGTGCTGAAGGTGCTGCTCTCTGACTAGTTTTTCAAAGTTTCGGAGTGCAGCAGTGTATTTACGCTGCACTATCTTTTTTTCATCTCTACTTTCTGCATATTCTAAGTCGACTAAAACCGAAGATACTACATTTGCTCGCTCAAAAAGCTCTTCGGGAACAAAAAGTGCAAGATAGCTCAACTCCCGATCAATCCGGTCTTCAATACTCATAACTTCAGCAGGTGTTCTTTCCTCTGCTAGGGTCGAATAGCATCCGTAAAGTTGTTCCGTAGAACGCCGAAAAGAAACTAGCTGTTCGCGCAGTTCAACATGAAAGGTGGTTTCTCTATCAATTGTCTTCTGCCATCTATAAGCAAGCGTCGCCACGGCCAAGGTTACTAGCCCAAGAAAGAACTGACCCAAAGTCACCTACTCAACCCACCATGCAAATTCGGCTGATCCAAGCTCGCAAACCCGTAATGCCGCAGCCAGCGCAAATCTGAATCAAAGAACGCGCGCAAATCGGGTATCCCGTATTTCAGCATCGCAATGCGGTCGATGCCCATGCCAAAGGCAAAGCCCTGCCAGATGTCAGGGTCAATCCCGCCAGCGTGCAGCACTTTGGGGTGGACCATGCCAGAGCCGAGGACTTCCATCCATTCCTCGCCCTCACCAATGCGCAGCTGCCCATCGACCCACGAGCATTGAATATCCACCTCGGCAGACGGCTCCGTAAACGGGAAGTGCGAGGCGCGGAAGCGGGTTTTGATGCCGTCGATCTCGAAGAACGCCGAGAAGAACTCCTCCAGCGTCCATTTCAGGTTCGCCATGGAGATGTCTTTGTCGATCGCCAATCCCTCAACCTGATGAAACATCGGCGTGTGGGTCTGGTCATAATCGGCGCGGTAGACACCACCGGGGCAGATGATGCGCAGGGGCGCGCCTTCGGCCTCCATCGTGCGGATCTGCACGGGGCTGGTATGCGTGCGCAGGACGTGCGGCGGACGGTCGTCCCCCTCGGCACGCGCCATATAAAACGTGTCCATCTCCGCGCGTGCAGGGTGGTGACCCGGAATGTTCAGCGCGTCAAAGTTATACCAACCAGTGTCAATGCGCGGCCCCTCGGCCACGGAAAACCCCATCTCGGCAAAAATCGCTGTCAGCTCTTCGGTGACCTGAGACACAGGGTGCAACGTCCCCGCGGGACGCCCGCGTGAGGGCAGCGTCACATCAAGCCACTCCGAGCGCAGACGCTCATCCAGTGCCGCATCGCCCAACGCAGCCTTCTTCGCCGCCAGCGCCGAGTTAATCTCGTCCTTCAAAGCGTTCAAAGCTGGCCCAACCACCTGACGCTCCTCAGGGGTCATCTTGCCCAGTTCGCGCATCTTGAGCGCGACTTCGCCCTTCTTGCCAACGGCACCCAAACGGATGTCCTCCAATGCGGCTTCGTCACCTGCATTTGCAATCTGGCTGAGGTATTTTTGCTTAAGATCGTCCATATCATGCGCGTCCTTGGGAATGTCCAAACCTGATACAAGAACCGCCGCCAAACGCAACCCACACGTCCCTAGCATGCCTCCAATCGCTCCCCTGTTTACGAGCTGATGTAGATACTTCATTCTAGGGGTGGGAAACGCCGAGGCACGCCACAGTTTATGCGTGAAAACAACGACTCCAGACAGGTAGAGACCCAATGACACCAGTGATGTACTCACACAGGCTCAAAAACGTCCTCCAGCATACAGTGCGGGAGTTGGGCCTGACTGTCTCGCTCACGGATGAAAATACGCCTGTCTCGCTGGCTGACAATGAGGCGATGATCCGCGAAACACCGCCATGTTGCGCATTCAACTCTCGTTCGAGCATGGCGAAAGCGACACATACGTGACATTCTATCCCTAATCCGCCCTAAGGCTTTTCAGGACACCGACCCCAAATGAGCGACAAAGACACCCGAGCAAAGATACAGCGCCTCCGTGCAGCAGGTTTCTCACTCGCCAACGCCGAACGCATGGCACACGGCACACGCGGCAAAGGCTGGTTTTTGGTCGTCTGCCTGCTTGTTGCTCTCTTCCTGATCGGCGGTATTCTGGTCTTCGCGTTTGAGCGCTACTGCAGCACCGACATTACAACCGCGCACATCCACATCCCACAAGAGGACGCAAAAGCATGACCCTCGTCTTAATTCTTCGCTTTATGCTTATTCTTCTGGCAATGCTTGCGACTGGCGTAGCAGCCTTTGTCTATGCCCGCAATCAGGCGGAACGACGCACGGCCCTGCAAATCACCATGCTGTCGTCAGAGACCAGTAAAATGCGCCGCCGCACGGCCCAAGCGGAATCCGAAGCAGAACGCGCCCGCAACAGGCTGTCTCAAGAGAAACGCCGCAACCGCCGCGCTTAACCCAATTCGACCGGGAGATCCTGCAAAACGTCCAGCAGGCTTTCCACATTAACCGTCTCAGGGTTCACTTCATCCGTCGCAAAATAACGCAGATAGATCTCACGCGTCTGATCATCCATCCCCTGATGTAGCCCCATAGACCAACGTGGGAACATCCGTTCGCGCACGTTACTACACCCCATAAGAATGATATTGCTGTGCCGCGTGTCCCGCGCAATGCGGTGGTACAGCGCCGACACTTCAACACGCCCGCCCTCAAGCACCTGCAAGAAGTGGTCGCCGTTGTAATGCAAAATACCCGATACATTCATCCGGCCGTTATTGCGCTGACACGCCTCGATGAGCTTGTCGATCTCAAGGCTCTCGGACGGGTTACGCTGGCTGTAATATACCAATCGCGTGAGGTTCATGTGCGTGTCCGTTCTGACATTTGTATTTTGATTCCAGTCCAGCACTATCCCAGCAAAAGCCCACAACCCAGACCCGAAGAAACAGTTTGTACAATCAAACTGGACAATTTACCCGCCTACGGCCTAGCGTAGCAGACCCCAGCAGGAGACAGCACCATGACCATCACTGGAAAATGTTATTGCGGCGAAATCACTTACGCCAATACCGAAGCGCCCGTTTGGCAGGCACAGTGCCACTGCCGCGAATGTCAGTATATTTCAGGGGGCGGTCCAAATTACTTCATGATGGTTCCCGAAGAAGGGTTCTCCTACACCAAAGGCACCCCCGCACAATTCACCCGCAGCGATCTGGACACGCCGCGCACGCGCGACTTTTGCGGCACTTGCGGCACCCATCTGCTCACCCGTTTGCCTGGCAGACCGTTGCTCGTCCTCAAAGTCGGAACACTGGATGACCCAAAAGCCTACACAGGTCCTGAAATGGCGATCTTCACCTGCGATAAGCAAAGCTTTCACGTGATCGCGGATGGCGTCCCAACGGCAGATAGGCTCCCGCCAAAATAATCCACACAACGAAAAAGGCCGCCCCTCTCAGGACGGTCTTTTAAATCTCTTGGCATCAGTGGAGCGTTTTACGCGGCCAGTGATGCCTGTGCCTGCTTCACAATCGCAACAAACGAGTCGGGCTCGTTCACGGCCAGATCAGCAAGAACTTTGCGATCAACTTCGATGCCGGCAAGGTTCAGACCATTGATGAAGCGTGAATACGTCAGCTCGGCATCGTGTGCGCGAACAGCCGCGTTGATCCGCTGGATCCACAATGCGCGGAAGTTGCGCTTGCGATTCTTGCGGTCACGGGTTGCATATTGGTTGGCCTTATCGACGGCTTGGCGTGCGACCTTAAAGGTACTCTTGCGGCGGCCATAATAACCTTTGGCTGCTTTGACGACCTTACGGTGACGGGCGTGGGTGACTACACCACCTTTTGTACGTGACATATCGGCTCTCCTTAGCGGTCGTAGGGCATGAAGCCCTTGATGATCTTGGCATCAGCAGAACAAAGTGTTGTTGTGCCGCGTGCGTTGCGCAGGAACTTGTTGCTCCGCTTGATCATGCCATGCTGTTTACCAGCCTGACTCGCGATGACCTTTCCGGTCGCCGAGATCTTAAAGCGCTTCTTAGCGCTCGATTTCGTCTTCATCTTGGGCATTTCTGTCTCCTAATAGTCTACAGTGAAAGTGCTGCTCGGCATGCCACTTGAGCCGGCAACACAGGAATGAGAATTGGGCTATAGGATGCAGAGCACTTTAACGCAAGAGGATATCAGCCCCGCGCAGCATTTGCCTATGGCATGTAGCGTGCAATCACATTCACAAAGACATCGGGCATCTGAGCCAACTGATATCCACCTGCTTTGCCCTGAATCGCAAAGACGATGAGACCACCCGCAATCAATATCGTGATCGCAGATGCCCGCGGCGCCCGCTTATCCGACAAGGCGGACAGAACAGAGGGAATCGTCAAAGCTGCCAACACAAGGCCGATAACAAGCGCCAGATCTGAACCCATTTCGGGTCTCCATTTGAATGGTTAACGAGACGTTACTCTGGATCAGCCGCGAAAATCAAACGTTCATCACACGGGGCCACGCGCAAGATATTTGTACTGCCCGGCACATTGAACGGCACACCTGCAAGGACAACCACGTGATCCTTCTCAACGGCGAAACCTTCGCCCAGCGCTGCACGTACCGCACTCACCACTGCCTTTTTGAAACGGTCAAGTTCCTCTGTCACTACACAGTTCACCCCCCAGCTAAGAGCCAAACGGCTGGCAGTCCGCTTGAACGGGGTCATGGCGATGATTGGCACCCGTGGCCGCTCGCGCGCTGTGAGCAGTGCCGTGGTGCCAGAATGGGTAAAGCAACAGATCGCCTTCACATCCGTCGTCTCCGCAATCTCGCGCGCAGCGACAACCATTGCATCCGCAATGCCCGAACGTGAGGCCGTGCGGCTCGCCTCGATAATCTGCGTATACGTGGGATCGCGCTCAACCTCGATGGCGACATTGTCCATCGTAGTGACAGCCTCGATCGGGTAGCTGCCCGCAGCCGATTCCGCCGACAGCATAACCGCATCCGCACCCTCATAAATCGCCGTCGCTACGTCCGACACTTCGGCGCGTGTCGGCATTGGGCTCTCGATCATACTCTCAAGCATCTGGGTCGCAACGATTACAGGCTTGCCCACCGCACGACAGCGCCGCACCAGCCGCTTCTGGATCGGCGGCACAGCAGACACTGGCAACTCAACCCCCAGATCCCCCCGCGCCACCATAATTCCGTCACTGACCGCCAAAATATCGTCGAACCGTTCAACCGCCGAAGGCTTTTCGATCTTCGAAAGCAGAGCAGCACGACCCTTGGTCAACACCCGCGCTTCCTCCACATCTTCAGGCCGCTGCACAAAACTCAGTGCAAGCCAATCAACACCCAGCTCGCAAACGAACTCCAGATCAGCACGGTCCTTGTCACTCAGCGCGGCCAACGGCAGGATGACATCAGGTACGTTCACACCCTTCCGGTTGGAAATAACGCCCCCGATCACAACTTCGCAGTCGGCAAAATCCTTACCACAACGCACAACCTTAAGCCTGATCTTCCCGTCGTTCACCAGCAACGAAGCCCCTTCCTCAAGGGCCGCGAAAATCTCTGGGTGCGGTAAACACACGCGGCTGGCGTCCCCCTCGGCAGGATCGAGATCGAGACGGAAAGGAGCACCAACAACCAACTCCTCACTATCACCTGCAAAAACACCGACCCGCAGCTTGGGTCCCTGCAAATCCGCAAGAATACAAATGCTCGATCCCGTTTCGTCCTCTACCGCACGGATCATCGCATGCTTCTGGCGGATTTCGTCATGGCTGCCGTGGCTCATATTGAGGCGCAACACATCCGCACCCGTCTCGTGCAACAGCTTGATCATCTCATGCGTGTCAGATGCTGGCCCAAGGGTCGCTACGATCTTTACATTGCGTTGGCGTCTCATATGGCTCGCTCCTTAATTCTGGCGGCGCGTGCAGCGTTCACCGCCACACAACTTAATTTCACATGGGCATATCGCGTGCCTTATCCAACTTGAACCAGAAAACTGTTTCAATCTCATGACAGTCCCGCAAATCATGGCTACCTTGACCGAAACTGGACGCAGCACAGCTTATCAGTCACACGCAGGAGCCATCATGACCGAGCACACACAAACTGAAATCGAACTCCAAGCCGCCACCTTCCGCCGCCTGCAAAAGCACCTGATGGAAGACCGCACCGATGTGCAAAACATCGACATGATGAACCTCACCGGATTTTGCAGAAACTGCCTAAGCCGCTGGTACGCCGAGGACGCCGCCGAGCGCGGCATAGAGATCGGCAAAATGGAAGCGCGCGAGCTATTCTACGGGATGAGCATGGACGACTGGAAAGCCAACTATCAGACCGATGCGACTGGCGCACAACAAGACGCGTTCAAAGTAGCGTTCGACGAGAATGTAAAGAAAGACTAAACGAATGAGTTGATCCCTTGGTTTAGGGCATCTGATTGGCGCAATTTTCGCAACAATCCCCAACCACTGGCGCATTGTTTCGCCAAAAGAAACAATGCGCTGTTTTAAAAGTAAAAATTAGCTAGTCTTCCGCCTAGATTGATAAAAATTAATTGATTAATTTTAGGATCAGTGGGCCAATTTAAAGACAAAAATGTCTTTTTAAATTGGAATTCTGCGATGCTTGCACTCTTTTTCATACCGGCCCTTCTCGGGCTCGCCCTCGTTGTGGATCTGACCGACGATGACGACGATCATGACGAAGTCGAGCTCCCACCAGAACCGGCACCGCCGACCGAAACACCGGCCAACCCTGCACCGCTGGATCCCGCGAACCCCGCACCCGTAGATGAGGTTTTCGCGACCCCACCCTCCGCAGACAGTTTCGACACAGCACCCGCAGCACCTGCACCCCAGCCCACATCGGCAGGAGTCACCATCGAAGCCGACGGCAACCCGGTCAGGCTTTTAGGGACAGGTGGCGCCGACACAATCATGGCCACCGATGAGGCGACCAGCATTCGGGGCAATACAGGCAACGATCTTTTGTTTGGCGGCGATAATGACGAGAATATCGATGGCAGCAACGGACGGGATACCATCGTCGCCGGCGGCGGGGATGATACATTCTCGGGCGGGGGGCAGGATGATTTGATTTATCTCGGCGATGGCGACGACCGCAGCGCAGGCTTTGGCGGTCAGGACCCGGGAAATGATACGGTCTATGGCGGCAGCGGCAATGACTTTTTGCGCGACGATACGGATTCAAATCTCACATTCGGAGAAGAGGGCAATGATAGAATTTCATCGATCAATACGTTTTCCGGCGCAGAATTAAATGGGGCTAACACCCTTATCGGCGGCATAGGCAACGACACACTGCTCGGTGACGCTGGCGATCTGCTTTATGGCGGCGCGGGCGAGGATACGTTCAATGTGTTCGGCAACGGCGATGCCGCTTCAATCATCGCAGATTTCGACATTGATGAGGATGTGTTGATCGTTTCGGTCTCGGACCAACTGTCCAGCTCCCTGACCTACACCTATGATGCTACAGCGGATGGCGTCATCATATCAAATCAGGGCGAGATTGTCACATTCTTGCACGGTGTACAGGCGGACCAGATCGCTACATTGCGTGACGCTGCGACTGTAGAAGTCTACTCAAGATTCTGACCACCATGGTAATGCTATCACGACAAACCGCCCACGATAAAAAAGCGCCCTGCACCCCATCAAAGTACAGGGCGCTTTTTTTGATTCAAACTGCCGCTTTGCGCATCTCGTCGAGATAAATCTCGCGCAACCGCATCGCCACTTTCCCCGGCACACCCTCGCCCAGCGCCAGACCGTCAATCTCCACGACAGGCATCACAAACGCACTGGCCGAGGTGGTAAAGGCCTCATCTGCGCTCTGCGCTTCCTCGATGGTGAAGGACCGCTCCTCAACTTCCATCTGCGCCTCAAGCGCAAAGCGCAGCACAGCCGTCCGCGTAATCCCGTGCAGAATTTCGGTGCCCAGATGCCGCGTAATGATTTTGTTGCCCTTCACGATATAGGCGTTGTTTGATGTCCCTTCGGTCACCATCCCGTCCTCAACCATCCACGCATCGTCACATCCGGCCTTCTTGGCCATCATCTTGCCCATCGACGGATAGAGCAACTGCACCGTCTTGATGTCCCGCCGCCCCCAGCGAATGTCCTCAATGGAAATTACCTTGGACCCGCGCTTGGCCGCAGGGCTGTCCGCCAGTCCAGGCTTGTTCTGCGTGAACAAGACAATCGTAGGCTCTGTCGTCTCGGGATCAGGGAACGCAAAATCGCGGTCCCCATCAGAGCCGCGCGTGACCTGCAAATAGATCAACCCCTCGTCGATCTCGTTCACCCGCACTAATTCACGGTGCACCTCCAGCAAATCTTCCTTGGAGATCGGATTGCGCATATCCAACTCACCCAATGACCGCGCAAGGCGTACCGAGTGGCCCTCGAAATCAATCAGCTTGCCGTCCAGCACGGATGTTACCTCATAGACACCATCCGCCATCAGAAACCCGCGATCAAAGATCGATACAGTTGCTTCATTCTCAGGCATGTACTGCCCGTTTACATATACTGTCCGCATGTCTTTATCCCCACAATGCAGGCAGCGGGGGATGCACCCCCGCCGCGTCAAATTTCAAAGGCCCGTTCCGATCTTCCGCCAGCAGCAAGGGACCGTCAAGGTCCACATAAGGCATCCCTTGCGCCACCAAAATCGCAGGTGCCATCGCCAAGGACGACCCCACCATACAACCGACCATTACATCATACCCCTGCGCCAATGCTTCCGCACGCAGCGCCAAGGCCTCGGTTAAACCGCCCGTCTTATCGAGCTTAATGTTCACAACATCATACTTGCCCTTGAGGCTCGGCAAACTGCCGCGATCATGGCAGCTCTCGTCCGCACAAACAGGCACAGGCCGCGCCATTCCAATGAGCGCCTCATCATCTCCAGCAGGCAAGGGCTGCTCGACCAGCGCGACCCCAAGACGCACCAGATGCGGCGCAAGATTGGCGTAAACCTCTGCCGACCAGCCCTCATTGGCATCCACAATAATGGTACTCTCAGGCGCACCCGCACGTACAGCTTCAAGACGCGGCATATCATCGGGTGTGCCCAATTTGATCTTCAACAAGGGGCGAAACGCATGCCCCGCCGCCTGTGCTTGCATCGCCTCGGGCGTGTCCAACGACAAAGTATACGCCGTAATCTCAGGCTTCAAAGGCGCCAGCCCAGCCAACTCCCAAACAGCCCGACCCAACTGCTTAGCCTCCAGATCCCACAACGCACAATCAACAGCATTGCGCGCGGCACCCGCCGGTAAAAGATCATAGAGATCCGCCCGCGTTACATGACCTGAAAGCCCCTCAATCTGAGCAGTCACAGACTCAAGCGTTTCGCCGTACCGCGCGTAGGGAACGCACTCCCCCATGCCCACAGCACCAACATCGCTGATACGCACCGTCAGCACCGATGCTTCCGTCCGCGACCCGCGCGAGATGGTGAACACCTGCGCCAGTCGGAACACATCAGCTGTTACTTCAATCCGCATACCGCCCTCACAAACCACGAACAGACCTCACAGTCCGCATCGCTTTTTTTACTTTGTCTCTAAACTCAACCCCGCACCCTCAACAGGTGCGCCAGGTTAAATCGCCCCTAACGCCTCTGCCAAACGCTCCGCACCAAAACGGAACGGGTCAACCGCGGGAACACCCATATCGGCTTCTACTTTTGCCAGATATACTTTTGCCTCATCCTCACCCATGTGTTGCGTGTTGATCGCTGCACCAACAACCACACAGTCAGGATTAGCAACTTTTGCCAGCGTCAGCGCCACATCACGGATCGCCTCCATGCTCGGCAATTTATACCCTGGCAAGCCACGCATGTGCTCGCGGGTCGGCTCGTGGCAGATGATCAACGCATCAGGCTGCCCGCCATGGATCAACGCAAGCGTCACACCAGAGTAACTCACGTGCATCAGGCTGCCCTGCCCCTCGATCACGTCCCAGTGGTCGGCATCATTATCAGGCGTCAGGTATTCAATCGACCCCGCCATGAAATCCGCCACCACCGCGTCCAGCGGCACACCGTCACCCGTGATCAAAATACCCGTCTGGCCCGTGGCGCGGAACGTGCTCTTCATCCCCCGCTCGCGCATTGCATTGTCCAGCGCAAGTGCGGTGTACATCTTGCCCACGGAACAATCGGTGCCAACGGCCAGCACACGTTTGCCCGTCCGCTTCACGCCATTGGCAATCGGGTAATCCACAGATGGAATGCGCACATCATGCAGCTTGCCGTTACGATCCGCCACCGCTTCCACCAGATCCTCTTCGTCGCTCAGCAGGTTGTGCAAGCCAGACGCAAGATCATACCCCATGCCCAGCGCCTGAATGAGTATCTCTTTCCACGCAGGTGAGATCACGCCACCACGGTTGGCCACACCAATCACCAGCGTCTTGGCACCTGCCGCCTTGGCATGGGCCAGCGTCATATCCGGCAAGCCAAGATCAGCCTTGCAGCCTTCCATACGGAACTGCCCGACTGCATTCTCGGGACGCCAGTCCTTGATACCTTGTGCGACTTTCACGGCAAGTTGGTCAGGCGCATCACCAAGGAACAGCAAATATGGGGTCTGGATCATGGGTCGATTCTCCGAATGAATGTGCGTTAGAGCCAGATTGCGCCAATTTGATCGCAATTCAATCGTGTTTCCGCGCATCTGCCGCAACTGGGCGCACGAATATCCCTCAACTGGACCTAAATGTGCAAAATTATTGCATCACTCTGAATTGCTGCACCTGCAAAAAGACCTTGCAGCCCATGGCGTAACTTTATAACTCACAAAGGCAGTTATACGACATTTTATGTCTCAAAAGGAGTACTCCCCCATGAGCTTTCGCCTCCAGCCTACGCCGCCTGCCCGTCCCAACCGCTGCCAGCTGTTTGGCCCAGGCTCCAACACCAAACTTTTCGCAAAGATGGCCGCATCTGCCGCCGACGTGATCAACCTTGATCTCGAAGACAGCGTTGCCCCCAGCGACAAAGACACGGCACGCGCCAACGTCATCGAGGCGATCAACACTGTAGATTGGGGAAACAAGATCCTCTCCGTGCGGATCAACAGCCTCGACACCCCGTATTGGTACCGTGATGTTGTCGATCTGCTGGAGCAAGCGTCCGAGCGTCTCGACCAGATCATGATCCCCAAAGTCGGCTGTGCCGAGGACGTTTATGCAGTCGATGCCCTCGTCTCCGCCATCGAGGCCACAAAGGGGCGTAAAAAGCGTATCGCGTTTGAGGTCATCATCGAATCCGCAGCGGGCATCACTCATGTCGAAGCCATCGCTGCTTCCTCGCCACGTCTTGAGGCAATGAGCCTCGGTGCCGCAGATTTCGCTGCCTCCATGGGAATGCAAACCACAGGTATCGGTGGCACACAGGAAAACTACTACATGCTGCACGATGGCCAGAAACACTGGTCCGATCCGTGGCACTGGGCGCAAACCGCAATCGTTGCCGCCTGCCGTACCCACGGCATCCTGCCCGTCGACGGCCCCTTCGGTGATTTCTCCGATGATGAAGGTTGCCGCGCTCAAGCACGCCGCTCCGCCACATTGGGCATGGTCGGAAAATGGGCGATCCACCCCAAGCAGATCGCGATCAGCAATGAAGTCTTCACCCCTTCCGAGGAAGCTGTATCCGAGGCCCGCGAAATCCTCGCCGCAATGGAAACTGCAAAGGCCAACGGTGAAGGCGCCACAGTCTACAAAGGCCGCCTCGTAGACATCGCCTCTATCAAACAGGCCGAAGTCATCGTCCGCCAATCCGAGATGATCGCAGGCTGAACACCGAGACCATGAACGCAAAAAGGCCCGCTTGATCGCGGGCCTTTTTTGTTTCTCTCAGATGCTCAGGAAATCTGGTTCATCTCAGGCAGGTCGCGCAAATCGCTCCCACGGGAAATGTCGGCCTTGGCCATATACATAGCAATTCCGACAATCGCACCAAGCAACCCGACCAGCACGTAATTCACCAAACTCATACTCAGCCACCTTTTCAACACATTGCTGCCACATTCAGACCAGCGCGCCTCTAATCATACAAGCACAACGCGAGAAACAGTTTGTTTCCAACCTTGATGCATCGGCAATAGGAGCAATTAACCAAGATTTTCATCAATCGGGAAACAGTCAGGCGCGTTCATCCTTAGGTGACCCCATCACAACATAAGAGGTAATCGAGGCCACATGCGGCAGCGCGCCCAAATGGTCAGTGTGAAATCGTTTATAGCTCGGCAAATCAGCACATTCGATTCGAAGTAAATACTCAACCGTACCCGTAATATTGTGGCACTCGCGCACCTCAGGCGCACGACTGATCGCCCGCTCGAATGCTTCTTGTGACGCTTTGGAATGATTGCTCAGGCCCACTCCGATATAAGCTACAAAACCAGTTCCCAGCGCCGCTCGGTCCAACACTGCGCGGTAGCCCTTAATGATGCCGCGCCGCTCCAGCTCCTGTACGCGTCGAAGACAGGCTGAAGGCGACAACCCCACACGCTCGGCCAGTTCCAGATTGCTGATTCGCCCGTCCTGCGAAAGTTCTTGCAATATCTGTTCGGATTTTTCGCCCAAATCACCCATTTATTGCTCCATAACTTTAATTTCACGCAACTTTGCAATTTCAAACCACCACTTTCAATCAATCATTGCGTCATGACCTTTGAAACCCTAACCGCCCTCACCCTTTTCGCTTTTGTCAGCTCTTCCACACCGGGACTAAACAACCTGATGCTCTTGGCTTCGGGCGCGAACTTCGGCTATTTGCGGTCCATCCCCCACATGCTCGGCATCTCCGTGGGCTTCATGGTAATGATGTTTGCTGTCGGCGCAGGCCTTGTGCAAATCTTCGACCGTTTTCCCGTGATCTATGATGTGCTCAAAGTGGCCAGCATGATTTACATGCTCTGGCTCGCATGGAAAATCGCCAACGCAGCGCCGATTACGAAAAAGGCACAAACAGGCGCACCCATGACCTTCCTACAGGCCGCAGCCTTCCAGTGGGTCAACCCAAAAGCATGGGCCATGGCCCTCACCGCGATCACTGTCTACGTCGGCGATGCCTCCATCGTCTGGCTGGGCGCAGGTGCCCTCATGTTCGCTGTCGTCAACCTACCCTCTGTCTCCTTGTGGACCCTCGCAGGCCAGCAGATGCAGCGCTTCTTGACCAATCCCCGCCGCCTGCGCGCCTACAACTGGACCATGGCCGCACTACTGGTCGCCTCCCTCTACCCTGTGCTGGGTCTCTGAGCAGCGTTGCATCCGCTTCAAATCATAGCCATATAAGGTGCAACACCAGTGCGGAGCGCATCACATGACCCAGTATATGGATTTCGAAAAACCCCTCGCCGAGATTGAGGGAAAGGCCGAAGAGCTGCGCGCAATGGCGCGGCGGGACCCTGACACCGACATGACCGAAGAGGCAAAGGCGCTGGACCTCAAAGCCGCCAAGATGCTGGATGATCTGTATAAAAACCTCACGCCTTGGCGCAAATGTCAGGTGGCACGCCATCCCGACCGCCCGCATTGCAA
>CAWVZA010000048.1:0-17531 GCA_963934545.1 uncultured Sulfitobacter sp. | reverse complement strand
GGATGGAGCACCATACGCCATGAGATGACAGTACCCATGGTCATCAGATACGCGCCACGGTGATGGTAGACGACACCTTTGGGCCGCCCGGTCGTGCCTGAAGTATAGTTGAGCGCAAGGCTCTCCCATTCGTCCTTGGGCATTTGCCATGGATAGGTGTCGTCGCCGCCCGCGATGACGTCCTCATAGTTAGGATGGCGGCCTGTGGCGGGAAAGCCTGCTGGTGTGTCGGGGACTTCTATGATGTGCGGGGCAGCGCCCTCCATCTTTGTAATAGCGGCTTCTGCCAATTCAATGAACTGGGTGTCGGCTATAACGACTGACGCGCCACCGTGATCAAAGATATAGGCGACAGTTTCCACATCGAGGCGGGTGTTGATTGTGTTGAGGACACCACCGCAGGCAGGCACGCCAAAATGAGCCTCCGCTTGGGCGGGGGTATTGGGGAGTAGCGTTGCGACCACGTCACCTGAAGTGACGCCCATGCCTGCGAGGGTGGAAGCGAGACGGGTGCAGCGGGCGTGATACTGGGCATAGGTAACGCGGTGATCGCCGTGCACCACGGCTGTGCGGTCAGCAAAGACGTCAGCGGCGCGGCGCAGGTGCGACAGCGGGGTCAGCGCCACATAGTTGGCATCGCATTTCTCCAGCCCGCTTTCGTCCTTCATCCAACCCATGTGCCACTCCCAGTGATAACAATATTGCCAATGCGTTCAGACACGATATGCAGGACGGGCCAAGATGCAATGACCAACATGCATGTATGGCGAGGAGAGATTGTTATGAGTGATACAGCACTGCGCCCTGGCCTTGCGGCAGCGTCCATTCTGGGTGGTATGTTTGTTCTGGGGATAACGGATAATTTTGTGCCGTATATCTCCGAGACGGGATCGCTATGGCAGTTTCATATGGTGCGCGGTGTGCTGTCTGTGGTCTTGCTTGCGTTGATTGCGGCAGTGGGCATTGGCATGATCCGCCCGCTGAGTTGGCGTGCGGTGTTGGGGCGTTCTCTGTTTCCTGCCAGTGCGATGCTCATTTATTTTGGCTGTCTTTCGGTGCTGCCGATTGGTGTCGTGGTGGCGGGGCTGTTTACGGCGCCGATGTTCGTGCTGTTGATCTCGGTCTTTTTCCAAGGAGAGAGTGTGGGGCTGGTGCGTATTGGCGCGGTGGTACTCGGTTTTGTGGGCGCACTGTTGGTGATCCAGCCGGACCCCAGTGCGCTGGACCCCATCGCCTTTGCGCCGATTGTGGCGGGGATGCTTTATGCTATCGGGGCTGTGGTGACGCGGCTGTGGTGTGCGCAGGAGAGCACGATTGCGCTGTCGGCAGGGTTCTTTGGCATGTTGGCGCTGTTCGGGGCGATTGGTCTGCTCATCCTGCCTGCGGGTGGACCCGAGGGCTTCGAGGGGTTTGTGCTGCGCGGCTGGGTGCCACTGACAGCTGATATGTGGTTCTGGATCGCCGTGCAGGCGGTAGGGTCGATCATCGGGATCGGGCTGATCTTTCGCGGCTATTTGTTGGGCGAGGCGGGATATGTTGCCGTGTTCGAATACTCATTGCTTGTCTTCGCCAGCTTTTGGGCATGGATTTTGTGGGGCCAGACGGTTGGGCCGCTCGCGCTGCTCGGAATGGTGATGATTGCAGGAGCGGGTGTGGTGATCACGTTGCGCACCGATGATGCCATGCCTGTGCGGGCAGTAAAGGTGCCAGAGGACGATGCATGATCCTGTCGCGCGGGCGCAAGTATCTGTTTATCCATGCGCCCAAGACGGGGGGCACGTCTATGGCGCTGGCACTCGAAGCGCGTGCGATGAAGGACGACATTATGTTGGGCGATAGGCCCAAAGCGGTGAAGCGGCGTAAAAGCTTGGCGGATGTGCGCACGGCAGGGCGTCTGTGGAAGCATTCGACGCTGGCGGACTTGGACGGGTTGGTTGCGCGCGATGAAATCGACAGTCTGTTTATCTTTACTATGGTGCGCAAGCCATGGGACCGCATGGTGAGTTATTATCATTGGCTGCGGGCGCAGAGCTTCGACCATCCATCTGTGGATTTGGCCAAGAGGCTGGAGTTTGCGGCCTTTGTCGCAGAGCAACTCATTGCACAGAGTTTTTCCAATACACCTGTGGCCTCGTATGTAACGGATGCTTTGGGAGTGGAGCGGTCGTGTCATTTTATCCGCTTGGAACATCTCGCGCAGGATTTAGCGCCTTTGGAGGCGCACTTGGTCTTTACGCTCGATATTCCGCATGTGAACAGCAGCGTTCGTACAGGTGATCCTCGCGGTGCCTATGACGACGAGAGCCGCGCGCGGGTTGCTGCGTACTGTGCCGTTGATATCGCACGGTTCGGCTACTGCTTTGAGAGTGCCGCCTAGATTTCTCGGCTTTGGGGGAATCGCCCGGTGTTTTTCCCGAATGAGTTATAGATTACATCAGAACTGTCGCTGTTTTTAGTCAAATCTTCGGGGTTTGGTCAGGATTATAGTTTAACTTTGAGACAATGCCTCAAGTCTGCCCAAATGATGGCCCTTGGTTGCCCCACGAATCGCGCCAAGTGGTCTCAGGAAAACGATGCACCTCAAAACGAGGGCACACACCAAGGGGACGATGAAATGTTTGGAATGGGATTTAAGCCGCAGCAACCGATACGCCGCGCGGTAGAGATGACTGGTGCTTATGACGGTGGCCTTGCCACGTTGAGCCACGGTTTGATGGCAGGCACACGGGTTGCCAGCAATTTGGGATGGCGTGCGATTGATGCGCTGGCCGTCGGTGACAAGGTGCTGACCTTTGATCGTGGCATGCAGGAAATCATCGAGATCCGCCGCGCCCACATGTGGCTTGATGCACCAGAGAGCGCCGAGACGCTTTGGCCTGTTGTGATCCCTGTGGATGCGCTGGGCAACCGCGAAGAGCTGACCTTGCTGCCGGATCAGGGTGTGATGGTCGAGAGCGATGCAGCCCACGACATGCATGGCGATCCCTTTGCCGTAATCACCGCGATCAGCCTTGTTGGTCTGCGCGGCATTCGTCAGCGCCGCCCGATGCACTGTGTCGAACTGATTGCCGTTTATTTTGCGCAAGACGAAGTTATCTATGCTAAAGGTGGTGCGTTGATCCACTGTCCGCGTGACATGTCCACGCTGGATAAATTCCTTGAGGCGAGTACGCAGACGTATACCGTGCTCAGCGGTGAAGCAGCAGAAGAATTGGCTGATATGATGTATCTTGAGGATCACATGATGGTTCCTGCCGGAAATGCGGATTTCTACGCAGCACTCTGAAATTTCCTGAACAAAGTTTCCAACCATTCCCCGTGGTTGAAAGAAGGGTCGCTTTTGCGGCCCTTTTTTGTGTCTTCTGTTTGGCAGGCGACAGCAGTAGAGGAGAGGTACATTCCCTTTTTGATCAAACTATCGGAACTGTCGGATGTTGAATTTTCTTATTTTACTGGTCTGTGTGTTTGCAACGGGCATCTTGCTCTACCCACCGTTGGCGCGGGCAACCCTTTGGCGCGCGGCGATCACCCCTTTGGCCTCGATCATCGGGAGTGGTTTTTTGGTGTTGGGGCCGATCTTGAGCGTGTCATTTGGTGGATGGGCGCCGCTCGTCATGGCCGGGCTTTGTGTTTTGGCCTATCTGTTTGGCGGCGTGATACGGTTCAACATCGCCTATCTGGACCGTGCGCAAGGGGATGGCAGCCCCCAGCCGTTAGAAACCGCTGCATCATGGGCGCTGGCCTTGGCCTATGTTATCTCGGTTGCGTATTATCTGAATTTGCTGGGGTCGTTTGCGGCGATACTGATCCCACAGGGCGGTGATGTGCTTGCCAAAATCATCATGACGGGGGTTTTTGTAGTCATTTTGACAGTGGGTTGGACACGCGGGTTCAGCGCGCTGGAGCGTTTGGAGCAAGTTTTGGTCGGGTTGAAAGTGTCCATCATTGCCGGCCTGCTGTTTGGCTTGGCATGGTATTTTGCTGAGCAAAGCACCGCAGGTACACTCATCATTCGGCCTGCGCAGGTCGGCATAGTGGAGGGGGTGTTGCTTGCTTTTGGCCTATTGGTGACAGTGCAGGGATTTGAGACCTCGCGCTATCTTGGGGCGGAATATGACGCCCCCACACGGATGCGTTCCATGCGAGTAGCACAAGGCGTTTCTACCTTTATCTACATGATTTACATTGCCCTATTGTGCTATGCCTTTGTGCCTGACGCGGATGCCCTGTTGGAGACAGCAATCATTGACATGATGGGTTTTCGTGGCCCCGATCTTGCCTGTTTTGTTGATTATTGCAGCGCTGAGTGCGCAATTCAGCGCAGCGGTTGCGGATACCAACGGGTCGGGCGGGTTGCTGGCCGAGCTGACGCGGGGCCGCCTGAGTACGCGGGCAAGTTATGGTGTGCTGGTGGGGTGCGGGCTGGTGCTGACATGGGCGTTCAGCGTGTTCGAGATCATCGGTCACGCGTCGCGGGCTTTTGCCATGCACTATGCTTTGCAGGCTTTTATCGATGCGCACAGCGCCCTACCCGAAGCACGGGGTAAAGCGGTGTTGTTTGCAATATTGGCTTTCTTGGGGCTGCTGATTGCGGTGTTTGGAACGGCTGTCGAGTAGGGTGACAAGGGGCGCTGTAACGCCCCTTGTGGTGTGATAGGTTACGCTGCTTTTTCGGCCTTTGGACCAAAGCGGACGTAGAAGCTTTGGTTCTTTTCTGCCATCTCGCGCAGCAAAGCTGGTGGCTCGAAGCGGTCGCCGTATTTCGCAGCCAGTTCTTCGCAACGCTCAACCGCATAAGGCGTGCCGATCATATCGAGCCATGACAGCGGGCCGCCGGACCACGGGGCAAAGCCCCAACCGAGGATAGCACCCACGTCGCCTTCGCGGATGTCCATGAGCACACCTTCTTCCAGCGCGCGCACGGCTTCGAGGACTTGCACGAACATCAAGCGGTCCTGCACGTCTTGCAGGGTAGGCTGTTCTTCAGCCAGCGGGTATTTGTCCTGCATGCCTTTCCAGTAACCGAGGCGCTTGCCCTTCTCGTCGTAGTCGAAATAGCCCGCTTTGGTTTTGCGGCCCAAGCGGCCTTTTTCTTCCAGCCATACGATGAGCTCATCGGCCTCAGATGCGGGGTAGGCGTTGCCCATCGCCGCTTTGGTTGCGCGCATGATCTTGGTGGCGAGGTCCACGGAGGTCTCGTCGCCCAACTGCACGGGACCGACAGGGAAGCCCAGCATTTGTGCGGCTTGGTCGATGAACCACGGGGCCACACCTTCGGTGATCATGCGGTTTGCTTCGCCGCCATAGGGGATGATGCACCGGTTGGCGTAGAAGAAGCGGGCATCGTTGACCACGATTGGAGTCTTGCGAATCTGGCGCACGTAATCGAGCGCTTTTGCCACCGCGCGGTCGCCTGTGTTGGCGCCTTTGATGATTTCCACCAGCAACATCCGCTCCACGGGGGAGAAGAAGTGGATGCCAATGAACTGCTCTTGGCGTGAGGAGGCCTTGGCCAGATCGGTGATCGGCAGAGTGGAGGTGTTGGAGGCGTAGATGCAATCCTCAGGGATCACCGCTTCGACCTTTTTGGTCATCTCGGCCTTTACTTTCGGGTCCTCAAACACAGCTTCGATGATCAGGTCGCAATCTTTGAGCGCGTCCAGATCAGGCGTGGCTGTGATGAGGGATAGCAAGGCTTCTTTCTTCTCCACGGTGCCCTTCTTACGGGCGATCCCTTTGTCCATATAGGCCTCTGAGTAGCCTTTGCCTTTGTCGGCTGCCGCTTGGTCGCGGTCGATCAGGACGACTTCGATGCCTGCTTGGGCCGAGACAAGTGCGATGCCTGCGCCCATCATGCCCGCGCCCAGTACACCCAGCTTTTTGACACGCTGATCGGCGACACCCTCGGGGCGCACAGCGCCTTTTTCAAGCGCTTCTTTGTTCAAAAAGAGTGAACGGATCATGGCAGAGGAGGTTGGGTTCATCAAAACAGAAGTGAACCAGCGGGCCTCGATCTTAAGCGCTGTGTCGAAGGGGACAAGCGCGCCTTCATAGACTGCTGAAAGCAATGCTGTGGCTGCAGGAAACGCGCCTTTTGTCTTGCCATGCACCATGGCGGAGGCACCGACGAAGGTCATGAAACCTGCAGGGTGATATGGCGCACCGCCGGGCATTTTGTAGCCCTTTGCATCCCATGGTTTCAGGATGTCTGCGTCTGTCGCGGACAGTACCCATGCACGGGCATCGGCCATTGGATCGTCGCTGACTTCATGGATGATGCCTGCCTTCTTGGCGGCATCAGGGCTGAGCATTTTACCCTCCAGCAGCAGCGGAGAGGCGGCCATTGCACCGAGCATACGGACAAGGCGTGTGGTGCCGCCCGCACCAGGGAAAATGCCAACCTGAATTTCGGGCAGGCCGATACGGGCCTTTGGGTTGTTGGCAACAAAGATGCGGTGCGTGGCCATTGGCAGCTCAAGTCCGATACCAGCAGCAGTGCCTGACAGAACGGAAGCAATCGGCTTGCCACCTTTGTTGGTCTTGGGTGCCAAGCCTGCGCGCTCAATCTTACGCAGGAGGTGATGCATACGCATCGTCCCCTCAAAAAGGCCGCGTGCAGGATCATCACCTGCATCGGCTTTCATCTTTGCAAGAAGGTTGAGGTCCATGCCCCCCGCAAACGAGCCAGCTTTGCCAGATGTAATGATGATGCCTTTTACCGCATCATCTGCCAGCGCCTGATCAGTGAGGGTGTCGAGGTCTTCCAACCCCTCCACTGACATCACGTTCATGGATTTATCTGCCACGTCCCAGACGATTGTCGCGATGCCTTCGGCGTCGGTTGTCATTGTAAAATCGGTCATTTTTCATTCCTGACGTTAGTCGTATTTGGTGACTGGTTCGGGCTGTCCGCACTAAGTGCGATCCCGACCGTCATTGTTTTTTCTACGGCATATTGGCTGGATGTTGCCTGCCAACGGCCGTTTTTGAATTCGAGTATAGTGAAGCACGGGAAAGGGTCTGTGACACGTTGGTCGCCAGACATCATATGCGTTATGTGCATCGCCTCGATACGCGTTTCAGTGCGAAATTCTGCAACTTCACAAGCGCGTATTAGATCTGTGACGCCTTTCTTGGCATAGTCTTGTGTGACTTTTTCAAACACAAATTCTGGATCTTCGCGGCTTTCTAATGTCTTCTTATCCTGTGCTGAAGCGATGAAATGAGGCAAATAAAAACACTCTGCGAAGGCATCAAAATCTTTGGACAATAGCGCGACGCGCGTTTTCTCCAAAAGTGTATCTGATATCCATCTAGCAGTTCTATGAGCCTCATCTGGCATTTTTACACCCGTTCGATGATTGTTGCCGCACCCATACCTGATGCGATGCACAACGTTGCAAGACCGACCTCTTTATCGGCGCGCTCCAACTCATCCAGCAGGGTGCCAATGATCATGGCACCTGTTGCACCCAAAGGATGGCCCATCGCAATCGAGCCGCCGTTCACGTTGACTTTGTCGTGGTCAACATCAAACGCCTGCACGAAGCGCATAACGACGCTCGCGAATGCCTCGTTTACTTCGAACATGTCGATGTCTTTGATGTTCATGCCATTATCAGCGAGGATTTTCTCGGTCACAGGCACTGGACCGGTCAGCATGATTGTTGGATCAGTGCCGATTTTGGCAGTGGCGCGGATGCGTGCGCGTGGCTTGAGGCCGTACTTCTCACCAAACTCCTTGTTACCGATCAGGATCGCCGCTGCACCGTCGACAATGCCAGACGAATTGCCCGCATGGTGGATGTGATTGATCTTTTCCAGATGCGGGTACTTGAGCAATGCGATTTTATCAAAGCCGGGCATGACTTCACCCATGGCTTGAAACGCAGGGTTGAGTGCGCCGAGGGACTGCATGTCAGTCTGAGGACGCATGTATTCGTCATGGCTCAGGATTTCCAAGCCGTTCTGATCGCGGATTGTGATCACGGACTTGGCAAAACGGCCTTCGTCCCACGCGACTTTTGCGCGCTGCTGGGACGCGATGGCGAGTGCGTCTGCATCATCACGGGTAAAGCCGTATTCGGTGGCGATGATATCAGCAGAGATACCTTGGGGTACGAAATACTGGTCCATCGCAATGCTCGGGTCAGCCGCGATTGCCGCGCCGTCGCTGCCCATAGGCACACGGCTCATCATCTCAACGCCGCCCGCGATATAGGCCATGCCTGCACCGCCTTTGACTTGGTTGGCGGCAAGGTTCACGGCTTCCATGCCTGATGCGCAGAAACGGTTGATCGCAAGACCGGGAATACGCTCATCAAGATCGGAGGCCAGCACGGCAGAGCGGGCAAGGCAGGAGCCCTGCTCCATCACTTGGGTTACATTGCCCCAGATTACGTCCTCGACAGCGTGGCCTTCAAGGTTGTTGCGCTCTTTGAGCGCGTTGAGCGTCAGCGCGGAAAGGCGCAGGGAGGTCAGCTCGTGCAGGGATCCATCAGCGCGGCCTTTGCCACGCGGGGTGCGCAGGGCGTCATAAATATAGGCTTCAGTCATTATAGTCTCCTTGTTTGGCCCGAGGGGCCGACATTCGAATTCAGGTGCGGTCGGCTGGGGAGCCGGGCATCAGATCATAGGGGGCTTTCCAGCCGGGTGTTGCGGACAGGCGTGTGAGCCATGCATCTATATTTGGATAAGCGGTGCGATCAAAACCGAACTGTTCGGGGTAATAGAGGTAGCCACAGCAGCTCAGGTCAGCGTTTGTGATGGTGTCGCCAACGATCCACTCACGACCCTCAAGGTGGGCATTCAGCAGATCATAAGCCGCAGTAAGGCGACCCTGATTGAAGGTGATCACTTCCTTGGGTTGCTTGTCTGCAGGGAGGAAGTTCATCAAAAAACGCGTCATTCCAGCCATTGAGCTAAGCTTGTGATTGTCCCACAGCACCCAACGTAGAATCTCGCGCCACTCTGCCGCGTCTTTGCCACCAAACTTGCCAGACTTCTCGGAGACATAGTCCTGAATGACGCCTGATTGGGTCAGCTTGACGTCACCGTCGATCATGACAGGTGCTTCGCCCAAGGTGTTGATCTTGCTTCGGTAATCAGCGGAGCGTGTTTCGCCACCAAAGAAGTCAACCTTTACCGGCTCCCACGCAAGACCCGAGAGTTCGAGGGCAAGGGCCGCCTTGTATGCATTGCCGCTTTCGCCGAAGCAGTAGAGTTTGATTGTCATGGGCTTATTCCTGATATTTAATTTGATCGTGGGGCAGAGGGGACTGCGCTAGAGATTGCGTGAAATCAACTCTTTCATGATCTCGTTGGTGCCGCCGTAGATACGTTGTACGCGGGCATCGGCCCACATCTCGCCGATGGCGTATTCTTGCATAAAGCCGTAGCCACCGTGCAGTTGGAGGCACTCGTCCAGCACTTCGCCTTGGGTGTCGGTGAGCCAGTATTTCGCCATCGCGGCGCGATCTGCTGTAAGTTCTCCGCGCAAGTGTTCCGCGATACATTGGTCGAGGAACGCGCGCGCGACGGTCGTATTGGTCTTGCACTCAGCAAGTTTGAAGCGCGTGTTCTGGAACTGGGTGAGGGGGCCGCCGAAGGCTTCGCGCTCTTGGCAGTATTGGATTGTGCGCGCGACTGCACCCTCCATGGCGCCCACAGCTTCGCAGCCGATGATCAGGCGCTCTTGCGGTAGTTGCTGCATCATTTGGTAGAAGCCTTTGCCTTCTTCCCCGCCGAGGATGTTTTCGGGTGGGATTTCGACATTGTCGAAGAAAAGCTCGGAAGTGTCGGAGGCGTGTTTGCCGATTTTCTCAAGGTTGCGGCCGCGCTGGAACCCTTCGGCACCGTCGGTTTCGGCCACGACAAGGCTCATGCCCTTAGAGCCGAGGGAGGGGTCGGTTTTGGCAGCGACGATGATCAAATTCGCGTGTTGGCCATTGGTGATGAAGGTCTTTTGGCCAGACAAACGGTAGGCGTTTCCGTCTCGGATCGCTTTGGTTTTGATCGCTTGCAGATCCGAGCCTGTGGAAGGTTCGGTCATGGCCAGTGCACCTACCAACTCGCCGGTCATCATCTTGGGCAGCCAGTTTTTCTTTTGCTCTTCAGAGCCGTACTTCAGGATATAGTGGGCGACGATGCCCGAATGGATACTGTGGCCCCAGCTTGCAAGATTGGCGCGTGCGGCCTCGATCAGGATGGTTGCTTCATGGCCAAAATCGCCACCCAAGCCGCCGTATTCTTCAGGGATGGAGGGGCAGAGCAGGCCCAATTCGCCAGCTTCATACCATGCGTCGCGGTCCATCTCGGATTGCTTGCGCCATTTCTCAAAGCGCGGAGCCCACTCGGTGTTGATAAAGCTTGACGTCATCTCGGCGAGCATCTTGTGCTCGTTGGTCATCCACGTGGATGTGGCGGGTGCGAAATCTTTCATAAAACCCCTCCCAAGGTTTTGTTACCGCTTGCGGGTGTCCAGGTCCGAATTGAATAGACGCAGCCGGGCAGCCAGTTTTTCTTCGTTCATCACGGACGAGACGTTCTCGAACAGGAATGACAGTCCTTCTCCTTCGTCCAACCCTGCCTCCGCGCTGAATTTCTTGAGGTTGCGGTAGCCTTCTTCTGTCCTGGCGACGGGAAAGCGGCGGGTCAGGCGAAAGCGTTTTGGCATTGCCTCTCCAGTTTAGAAGTTTGCCGCGTCCAGCGCCATAACCGTATCCGCACCACATTGGATGCGCGTCAGGTGCAGGGCCGTGGCGGGCAATTGGCGTGCCATATAGTAGCGCCCTGTTGCCAGCTTTGTCTCATAGAACGTGGCGTCGGAGGTGCCAGCGGCCAATGCGTCACGCGCGGCTTTGCCCATCATGCCCCACATCAGGCCAAGGCAGACATGACCAAACATATGCATAAAGTCGTTGGAACCCGCGAGCGCGTGGTTAGGGTTCTTCATGCCATTTTGCATAAAGTACATACCCGCAGCTTGCAGATCCTTTGACGCAGCTTTCAGTGGCTCGATGAAGTCTTTGTCGAACGCCTCGTCCTGACCTGCATTGTCTTTGCAGAAGGATTTGACCAGATCGAAGAAGGCCATGACGTGCTTGCCGCCGTCTTGGGCCAGTTTGCGGCCCACCAGATCGAGGGCTTGGACGCCGTTTGCACCTTCATAGATCATGGCGATACGGGCATCGCGGGTGAATTGGGACATGCCCCACTCTTCGATATAGCCGTGGCCGCCATAGACTTGCTGGGCCTTGACCGTCATGTCGTAGCCTACGTCTGTCAGGAACCCTTTGATCACAGGTGTGAGCAGGGACACGAGGCCGTCAGCGTCTTTATCATCAGAGCGGTGGGCGGCGTCGATCATCGTCGCACCCCAAAGAATGAAGGCACGCGCAGCTTCGGTGAAGGATTTTTGATCCATCAGTGAGCGGCGAATATCCGGGTGTACGATCAGCGGATCGGCAGGTTTGTCCGGCGCTTCGACACCTGTCACAGCACGGCCCTGAAGGCGGTCATGTGCATAGGCGAGGGCGTTCTCGTAAGCGACCTGTGCTTGGGCAACGCCCTGCATGCCGACACCCAAACGGGCCTCGTTCATCATGGTGAACATGGCGCGCATGCCTTTATGCTCTTCGCCTAACAGGTAACCTGTGGCGTCGTCATAGTTCATCACACAGGTGGAGTTGCCGTGGATGCCCATCTTGTCTTCGATGGAACCGACAACCGCGCCGTTGCGCGCGCCAAGGGAGCCGTCATCGTTAACGTTGACCTTGGGTACGATGAACAGGGACACACCTTTGATGCCTTCGGGCCCGCCTTCGATCTTGGCCAGAACGAGGTGGATGATGTTATCGGCCATGTCATGTTCACCGGACGAGATGAAGATTTTCTGGCCGGTGATTTGGTACGAACCGTCGTCCTGTGGTACAGCTTTTGTGCGCATGAGGCCCAGATCAGTACCGCAGTGTGGCTCCGTCAGGTTCATGGTTCCTGTCCACTCACAGCTGACCATTTTTGGCAGCCATTTGTCTTTTTGCGCATCTGTGCCGTGGGCGAGGATGGCAGATGCCGCACCATGCGTCAGACCCTGATACATTGTGAAGGCCATGTTGGAGGAGGAGAACATCTCACCTACAGCAGAGCCGATAACGGCAGGCATGTTCTGGCCGCCATACTGCTCGGGCATATCCAACCTGGGCCAACCGCCTTCTTTTACCTTCTCAAAGGCTTCTTTGAAACCTTTGGGCGTATAGACGACACCGTTCTCCAGACGGCATCCCTCTTTGTCGCCTGCAGCATTCAGGGGTGCTAGAACTTCGGAGGTCAGTTTGCCTGCTTCTTCGAGAATCGCAGCGGTGAAGTCCGGCTCAAGATCGGAATAGCCAGGTGTCTTGGCTTCGGTGATTTTCAAAACATCGTGCAGGACGAATTGCATGTCTTTGGTCGGTGGCGTGTATGTTGGCATTTGGTTTCTCCCTGAAACAAATGTGGTGTTGTGTGGTTCAGCTTGCTTGGCGCGTGGTGCTCTGGGCTGAAATGATCTTCTCAACAAACTTGAGTTGTTCACGCAGATCAGAGATCGCGTCATCAAGTTCACTGCGCTGTCGCTCAAGGTCTTGAAGACGTGTGCTGGCAAGATCGAATGTCTGCGTCAGCTGGCTCATTTGACCATCCCCTTTGTAATAGAGGTTGAGCAGTTGGCGAATTTCTTCAAGTGAAAAGCCAAAACGTTTGCCTCGGATGATCAGCTTGAGCCGTGCACGGTCGCGTTTGGTAAACAGGCGTTTTTGGCCGACCCGCTCGGGGAACAGCAGCTCTTTCGCTTCATAGAAGCGCAAAGTGCGGGGTGTAACGTCGTATGCGTCACACATCTCGCGGATTGTTAATGTATCAGTCTTCATTGTCATCTCGCTTTTTGCCTGGACCGGGTCAAACAGGCGACATTTAAGGACGGCATATAGCCCATTCTGAAGTTTACCTAGTCATACCTAACGTCACTTACCAGCCTTATGTTCGGTGATTTAACGTCAACTTTTATTCACATTCTTTTGATAAGTGATGCGCGGATTTTCGCTACCCAGACGGGAATTTGATATTGCGGGGCTGGCGTCCCCAAATGTGCTGAACTATGGCGGCGTCGAGGGATGCCCGACATTGGTTGATCTGTTTAGCCCGCGATCATCTGGCGCAATCCCTCGTTAATTTTAGCTGTTGTAGGAACGAATTGATGACCCAGAATTTCTCTCTTGTCGGTGTTAGTCCCGAATTGGAAGTGGAAAAATATGCTATATTTCTTGGAGTTGCCGCGAAAATCTTGGAAACGGTTGCCTTTGAGACTGCCTAGCACCGTGATGCAAAAAAGACTGAGCAGCTCTTGGCACTGGCGTGCACTATTGAGGAAGAAGCGGAGGCTATGGCTGCGCCAGCCTATGCTTTTTCACCCAAAGCATGAAGCGTTTCGTCGCGCAATCGGGTCAGCTCAGAGAAGGCTTCCGCAAGCTGTTTGCGCTTTTGGTCAAGCTCTTCAAGCTGGCCATTCGCCATCTCAACCCAAGCTTGCATTTGTGCCGTGGTGCCTTCTTTTTCATAGATCAGGAGCCACTGGCGGATATCTTCAAGCGCAAAGCCAAAGCTGCGGCCGCGCAGAATCAGTTCCATGCGCGCGCGCTCACGCGCGCCGTAAAAGCGTGTGCGCCCCTCACGATCTGGCGACAGCAACTCGATATACTCGTAATACCGTAGGGTACGCGGGGTTACATCGAATTTGGCGCACATTTCTTTGAAGGTCAGGCGTGTCTCATCGGTCATGTCTGGGTGCTCCTCCGGAAGGCTACGCTAAAAGCCTGAGCCGCGATGTGCAACGGCTCCTATTGCCCTTTCTATATCCTTGGGCTGTAAAGGGCCAATGTGAGCATTCCCAGTTTCACTGCGCGAAAGAGGGGGCCTATGGCCGATAAAACTAAGCTTGCACGCCAGTTCATCGAAGCACTGCCACATTCCGTAATGCTCGGGATGCAGATGCAGGAGATCGAGGACGGTGTGGCGACAATCGACATGCCCTATAAAGAAGATCTGATCGGTGATCCCGTGACAGGCGTAATCCATGGGGGTGCCGTCTTGGCGCTGATGGATACTTGTTGCGGCGCGGCGGTCATGTCCCACCCCGAGAATGGGGCGGGCACAGCGACGATTGATTTGCGCATAGACTATATGCGTGCAGCCACTCCCGGCCAGACAATCAAAGCAGTTGCGACCTGTTATCATGTTACTCGTTCGGTCGCGTTTGTGAGGGCTGTAGCGTTGGATGAAGATACTGAGCATCCCGTCGCCACGGCGACAGGTGCCTTCACAGTGGAGGCACGCAAATGAGCATGCGCAAACGTCCCGAACCCGTTCAAGTGATCAAGCAACGCCGTGATGCGGCGCTCAAAGCGCTGGTGGGGGCAGTACCCTATGTGCGGTTTCTCGGCATCGAATTCGAGCGGCGCGGCGATGAATTGACAGGAATTATGCCGTTTCGCGATGTGCTAATCGGCAATCCGTTGCTGCCTGCGCTGCATGGCGGTGCGACAGCTGCATTTTTGGAAATGACGGCTGTGATGACGTTGAACTGGTCCTACCTTTGGGAAGATCTGGAGGCAGGTAAGCTCAACCTTGAAGGGCAAGCGCCGCAAGATTTGCCGCGCTTGCCCAAGACGGTTGATTTCACAGTGGATTATCTGCGCACGGGCCTGCCACGCGATGCCTATGCGCGGGCGCGGATCACACGTGCGGGGCGGCGTTATGCCTCTGTTCAAGTCGAGGCATGGCAGGACAACAAGGACCGCTTGTACGCGCAGGCCATGGGGCATTTTGTGATGCCCGCGCCCCGCGATTGATGTTGTGGGCCACTCCAAAACACTAACCCACCGCCGCGTGCTCAATCTTGCTGTGCCGATCATGCTGTCCAACGCAACGGTGCCGATCCTTGGGGCCGTTGATACGGGCGTCGTGGGGCAGATGGGACTGGCAGCACCGATCGGAGCGGTTGGCATTGGCGCAGTCATCTTGTCCGCATTTTATTGGGTGTTCGGGTTTTTGCGCATGGGGACCGTTGGCCTGACGGCGCAAGCGGAAGGACAGGGCAACAGCGGCGAGGTGGCAGCATTACTCACCAGAGCACTGATGATTGGTCTGGGAGCAGGGGTTGTGATCATCGCGCTCCAAGGCGCTCTGTTCTGGGCGGCGTTCCAAGTTTCACCTGCCAGTGCTGACGTGGAAGGACTGGCGCGGCAATATATGGCTGTGCGCATTTGGTCGGCACCTGCCGCCATTGCGCTTTACGGGATCACGGGATGGCTCATTGCACAGGAGCGGACGCGGGCAGTGTTGGTCTTGCAGCTTTGGATGAACGGTCTGAACATTGCGTTGGATATCTGGTTCGTGATCGGGCTGGGCTGGGGGGTGCAGGGGGTTGCCCTCGCGACAACGATTGCGGAGTGGAGCGGCTTTGCCTTGGGTCTGTGGTTTTGTCGTGTGGTTTTTGCGAATGCGGCTTGGCGGGCGTGGAACTGCGTCTTTGATGGTGCACGTTGGCGGCGCATGATGGGCGTAAACAGTGATATTCTGATCCGTTCGCTGCTGCTTCAGGCGATATTCGTGGGCTTTATGTTTCTAGGCGCAGGGCAGGGCGATGTAACGCTGGCGGCCAATCAGGTGTTGCTGCAATTTTTGATGATCGCCAGCTATGCCTTGGACGGCTTTGCATTTTCTGCGGAGGCGTTGGTGGGCAAGGCAGTTGGCTTGCGCAGTCCCGCTCAGCTAAGGCGTGCGGCGTTGTTGTCGTCGGGATGGGGTATGGTCGCGGCTAGCATGTTGGTGCTGGTGTTCATACTTTTTGGCAGACCAATTATCGACCTGATGACCACATCGGAGGAGGTGCGGGCGCAGGCGCGTGTTTATCTGCCGTATCTTCTGCTTGCGCCAGTGCTGAGTTGTCCTGCCTTCATGCTCGATGGGATATTTGTGGGCGCGACCCGCAGCCGCGATATGCGCAACATGATGGCGCTGTCGTTTGGTGTGTATGTGGTTTGCGTGCTCGTGCTTGTTCCGATGATCGGAAACCACGGATTGTGGTTGTCGATGCTGATCTCTTTTGTAGCGCGTGCCGTCACTCTTGGTGCGCGCTATCCTGCACTTGAGCGATCCGCAGCATAGGCATCATTGTTGAAAAGTGGAGCTCTAGAGCAGACTTAGAGCCAGGCAGTTCGATTGCAGCCAACAGCCTCGGAGACAGAGGCAAAGCCATCACGGGCCAATCGCTTGTCTATGCCTCGTGCGATTTCGCTCACCATGCTCAACCCGCCAAATATCAGCGCCGTGTAGAGTTGGATGGCACATGCCCCTGCGCATATTTTGGAATAGGCTTGATCCGCATCGCTGATCCCGCCGACACCAATGATTGGTACATCGGTGAGCGCAGAGAGGCGGGCCAGAACACGGGTGGATTTCTCGAAGAGAGGTGCGCCAGACAGGCCGCCCATCTCACCCTTGTGAATAGAATTCAGACCCTCACGCGATAGGGTCGTGTTGGTTGCTATGATTGCTGCTACGCCAGCGTCTTGTGCGACTTGGGCCACATCTGCAATTTCGGCCTCTGTCAAATCGGGTGCAATTTTAAGCAGTACGGGTGTGTCGCCGCGCACGGCCATCACACCTTCAAGCAGTCCTGCGAGTGCTGCCTTGCCTTGCAGGTCGCGCAGTTTCTCGGTGTTGGGTGAGGAGACATTGACCGTGGCGAAATCAACATGGTCCTTGGCTGCTTCCATCACGCGGGCAAAATCAGCGGCGCGGTCAGTGCTGGTTTTGTTGGCGCCAAGGTTGAGGCCCACGGGGATAGTGCGTTTGGCGGCAGCAATGCGCGCACAGATCGCATCCATGCCTTCGTTGTTAAAGCCGAAGCGGTTGATCGCTGCACGGTCCTCGGTCAGGCGAAACAGGCGCGGCTTATCATTGCCCGCTTGGGGCAGGGGCGTGGCGGCACCCACTTCGATAAACCCGAAACCTGCTGCACTCAGCGGCTCAATCGCGGTGGCGTTTTTGTCAAAGCCAGCAGCGAGACCTACGGGGTTGGGCATATGCATGCCAGCCAGATCGACGCCCAAGCGCGGTGTACTTACAGGACCAGGACGCGGCGCGAGGCCAGCGCGCAGGGCGCGAATGGCCAAACCATGTGCTGCTTCTGGATCAAAGCGGCGTAGAACGCTCAGGCCCATCGCCTCGATCATCGCGTTCATTTGAAAGTACCCGAGACTGGTAATGGCGCGCTGCGGATCAGGCGGGAGTTCATAACAGCTGCTTGGCGGTGGACGACTGCCTTTTGATATTCTGGGTCTGTGACCATCGCAAGGAATGCGCCTGAATTGGGGTACTGTGCGATGAACATTGTGTCCCATTGCTCAGAAGCATCGCCGATCAGGGTGACTTCAAACCCGCCGCGCCAGATGATCGTGCCGCCTACACGTTCCAGCACAGGGCCGCTGGCCGCA
>CAWVZA010000047.1:0-17764 GCA_963934545.1 uncultured Sulfitobacter sp. | reverse complement strand
TTGGGTCATCGCCATGTTCCACGGACTGGGCGAGGGACCAGAGCTGGTTCCACGTGCGGCATTCCCCGTTGAGGGCAGGCCAAGCTGACGGCCGGTGCCCAGATCAAGTGTCCAGCTTTGCAGCACCCCATCCTCAATGACTGAACGCTTTAACGTTGGTAAAAACTCCCCGTCAAATGGGCGGCTGCCTGCAATGCGGGGACGGTGCGGGTCTTCAATCAACGACAGACCCTTTGGCAAAACCTGCTCTCTCATCGCATCGCGCAGAAAGGACGCGCCGCGTGTGATCGCACTGCCGTTTATTGCCGACAGCAGGTGCCCAATGAGCGAGCTTGAGATACGCTCGTCGAACAGAACGGGGTAAGTGCCTGTAGGCGGTTTGCGTGGATTGATCCGCGCCAATGTCCGCTCGGCGGCGATGCGGCCAATTTCTGCGGCACTGCGCATATCGCTCTGAAAAATGCGACCGTCACCGTCATAGTCGCGCTCCATGGACGCACCAGTGCCTGCAATCGCGACACAGCTTAGTCCGCGATCCGTGCGGCGGTAGCCGCCGGAAAATCCGTTTGAGCCTGCAAGATGAATTTGCCGCGCACCGTATCCTGCACTGGCAGACTGTACCTGACTGATACCCTCCACGGCGAGGGCTGCGGCCTCAGCTTCGGCTGCATCTTGTTGCAGCGCGGCAGGATCAGGCTCTGCTGTAGGATCAAATAATTCAAGCTTATCCACGTCCCAGCTGGTGGCAATTTGCTCAGGATCAGCTAGGCCAGCATAGGGGTTCTCGGGTGCTTCGCGCGCCATAGAGACGGCCCGTTCTGCCATTTCTGACAGAGTGTGTGATGAGGTATCGGAGGCCGAAACAATCGCACTTCGTTGCCCCACAAAAACCCTCAAACCAATGTCGGTGCCTTCTTCGCGCTGCGCCTCTTCCAAGGCCCCTGCGCGCACATCGACAGATAGAGACGTCCCCCGCACAGCAATCGCATCGGCATTGTCCGCTCCTGCAGCTTTGGCGACGTCCAGCAACTGCGCAGTAAGCGCATCAAGGGTTTGGGTCATCATACTCTCCTGATTAGAGGCTAGAGGTAGCGGCGTGTACCTCTCCCCGCAAGGGCGAGCCCAAAAAGAAAAGGCGACCTGCGCGAGGTCGCCTTTATCATAGGGACATGAACAGAGGTTTATTTAATGCGCTGTCCATTGGCGAGGATTTGGCCAGCGTCATTAAATTCGATCTTTGATTGCAGCGTATCAGGTTCTGATCCTGGTACGGCAAAAAGCCCCATCATCATCCGCGCACCCATCGCCTGTTCCGTAGGAAGCATACCCATCGCCGTCAGCTTGTCCATCAGACCGTTTGCGCCAGCGATGTTGATGTTGATATCACCCACAGGCTTGGGAAATCCTCCCATTGTAATTGTGTCGGTGTTGTCAAAAGTAATGTCGCCTGTGGCTTCCACTTTTGCGCCCAAGGCATCCACAAGCAGGCGGTCGATTTTAAGCGCGTTCACTTCCGCAGGTGCTGTACCAGTGGCCGCCAGCTTTTGTGCACTCTGAGACGAGAGACTATCCACCAAAACCTTGACCTTACCGCTCAGGTCAAGAGCGACAGTTGCGGGATCGCGAGGCAGCTGGCCCGAGGCATCAAACAGCGCCCAGATGATGTCCGACATTGTGAAATCGGTCATATTGAAAGTGAGTTTGAAATCCTGAGGATCGTCGGATTTGGTGACAGGTGCGCGAAGTTCGACGCCATATTTCGCCATTTCCAGAAACAGGGGGAACGGCAGGCCCGCGAGCTTTCCGCCCATCTGAACCTGATTTGCATTCACATCATACTCGATACCATCCGCGCCCATCGCCACAGCAAGGGTTGAACTGGCTGACCCAGTCTTGAGCTTTGATGTGCCCTCATCAGAGGAGATCTCGATCAGTGTCTCGGTCCCATTCGCACCAAATGTGCCGTCAAATGCAAACCCAGCAGCGAGTAGGGGTGTCAAATCAGGAGTTGCAGGCAAACCGCCTGCTGGGAATATGCTGCTGCCGTTGAACGACAGATCATTGAGCGTGCTGTTAAGGCTCATCGCTTCGACGCCGTCAGGTTCCTTAAAGAACATGTCGTATAAGACGCTACCGATCTTCATGCTTTGGGCATAGCTACGCTGATCGGCAACGGTGACATTTGTGTCAGAGGAAAGTGCGCTGCCGCCGAGTGTGAACCGCGCGGTGTCGCTGGCCATTGCTTCACCATCAACAGTGAGCGACACCAGCGCCATATTGAAAGTCTCTGCCGTATAGGCATAAGCCAGCGCTGCTGCGTCCCCACTGGCGGTCATTTTTTGGCCACTCTGTGTATAGATCACTTCAACCTGCGTCGCAGGGTTGACGCCTTGCGCAGGAATATCGACGGTCATCGGCATGCTTGAGGGCATAACAACGTCAACACTGCCATCGCCATTCGAGACAAATTGCAAACTGCCCAAGCTGAGTTTCATCTGGCTGACATCTGCGTTCTCGGAGCTAGCAACTGCAATATTACTCACAGCGAGAGTGTCCCCGTCTGCCGTCTCAGTGGCGGTCACGGTATAGCCCATACCCTCTATATAGGCGCGCCAATCGCTCCAAACGTCCGTGGTCGTAAGGTCAGCGGTAGCTGTGGTCGCGAAAAGCGACAGACCAATAGCAGTGGTCGCCATGAAAGTGCGGGCAAGTGACATGTCTGGAAATCCTCATGGTTCAATATGTTGCGTAAAAGTCTGGCAAAGCGGCGTGTTGGTCAAGGGGTGGCCCCTGTGGCAGGGGCGCGCTACCTTCGCGCTAAGCAAACACGCTTAAACATGCACATACAGGGAGAATTCCAATGGATATGACCTCAAAAACCGTAATGATCACTGGCGCGAGCCGCGGCATTGGTGCCGAAGCTGCGCGGGTTTTCGCCAACGCTGGTGCAAATGTTGCCCTGTTGGCGCGGTCCCAAGACGATATAGCCGCTCTCGCAGGCGAGATTGGTGAGCGCGCAATTGCGATTCCATGCAATGTGGCGCGGTATGGTGAGATGTCAGCGGCAGTTGCTACGACGGTACAAGTTTTCGGCGGGCTTGATGTCCTCATCAACAACGCAGGCGTGGTCGATCCGATCAGTCATCTGGGCGATGCCGATCCTGACGCATGGGGCCAGTTGATCGACATAAATGTGAAGGGCGTATTCAATGGGACGCATGCCGCACTGCCCGCGATCAAGGCGCAGGGCGGGGGATCAATCCTCACGATCAGTTCTGGTGCTGCGCACAACGCGATTGAAGCATGGAGCGCCTATTGTGCGTCTAAGGCGGCGGTCAATATGATGGGCCGTTCCCTGCACCTTGAAGAAGCAGCAAACGGCATTCGTGCGATTGGTCTGTCACCCGGAACGGTCGCGACGGAAATGCAGCGCAAGATCAAAGCATCAGGCATCAACCCTGTGAGCCAGCTGGATTGGGACGTACACGTTCCTGCAGACTGGCCCGGAAAATGTCTGTTGTGGATGTGTAGTGCTGAGGCGGATCAATACTGTGGTGAGGAGATTTCCCTGCATGAGGACACCATTCGCCGCGCGGTTGGCTTGATATGATCGAGCTGCTGCAAGAGGGCGGTATCTGGACCGTCACACTCAATCGCCCCGACAAGGCGAATGCGCTGACCGAAGATATGCTGATCGAGTTGTGCGAGATTATGGAGCGGGCTGGTGAGGCCCGTGCTGTGATCTTGACGGGCAGGGGCAAGATATTCAGCGCAGGTGCCGATCTTGATGCGGCGCGTGCAGGTCTTGCTGTGTCTGGTCTGTGGGAGCGGTTGTCGAGCGCGATCGCAGCCCTGCCCGGTCTGACGGTTGCAGCGCTCAATGGTACGCTTGCCGGGGGTGCGATGGGTATGGCGCTTGCTTGTGACATTCGTATCGCGGTGCCGGGTGCCAAGTTCTTTTATCCAGTGATGAAGCTCGGATTTTTGCCCCAACCCAGTGACCCCGCACGTATGGCAGCTCTCATTGGACCGTCACGGACCAAAATGATCCTGATGGGTGGGCAAAAGATTTTGACCGAAGAGGCGCTGGCATTTGGCCTAATCGAACGCGTCGTAGAACCCGGGGATTTGCTTGATACTGCTCAAGCGCTTTGTGCTGATACTGTTTCTGCGTCAGAAAAGATCGCGCATGGGATCAAAGCAATGTGCCGATAGCCGCCTTTAGACCAATGGCACAAACGGCACATCGCAGGCAGCCAAAATCAAAAGGGAAGTGAGAATAAGAGCGATGCGCATGGTATTTTACCTGTAACTGCTGTGCCCGTTCGGGCTATTTCGTCGAGCGATAGCATGTTGTGATATCCTGTGCATGATTTTAAAGCATGGCCTTAAGTAAAAAAGCGTAGAGTTGCGCTTAAGTCCTGTGCCACTTGATCCTGCGGTGTCACTGGGTCATGAGGGTGCGAGTTTTACCCCACTAGACAAGGGCGCTGGTATGGATTTCGACCTCGCACAATATCCCCCGATCGTACAACAGATTGCTGGATACGGTATTCAGGGTTTTGACTTGGCCATGGGATGGCTGCTGAGCCCTGCGGCTTGGTCGCAGTTCGGATTTCTTGTGGGGGCTTATCTGTTGGCTGTGCTGGTCTCGCGCAAGTTGCGCCCTGCACTGCACAAGTTGATTGATCCAGGTGAGACGCAAAACCTGTTCACGTCTGCACGCTTGCTTGTCCTGCAATTCCTTCCGCTCATCCTTCCGTTGCTTGCTTTTGCGCTGACGGGTGTCGGGGAGCAGGTCGTCCGCTCAATCTTCGACAGCGGTGCAGTAATTGCTTTTGGTAAGCGGTTGTTCCTCTTCTTGGCGGGGCGCATCTTTGTGCGCAAAATTTTACAGGATCAGTTTCTCAAGCTGCTGGGCCGCTTCATGCTGGTGCCCATTGCTGCACTCTATACCTTTGGCCTGCTTGATATCGTTAGTCTGCAGCTCACGGAAACTGTTGTGGGTGTAGGGAACATCCGCTTCTCGCTCATGTCCATCGTACGCGGTGCGATCGCAGGCTTGCTGCTATTTTGGTTGGGTCAATGGTCCAATGGTCAAACCTCCGCTTTGATCCAAAAGCAGGAAATGCGTCCTTCACTGCGCCAGCTTTTGATCAAAGCCGTTGAGTTCATGATTTTTAGCCTCGCCTTCCTTGTGTTGATGAATGTGATGGGCATCAACCTTGGCGCCTTGGCAGTTTTGGGCGGTGCGATTGGTGTTGGTCTTGGTTTTGGTCTGCAAAAGATTGCGTCGAACTTCATTTCGGGCGTGATCCTTCTGGTCGAAGGGCAGGCCACTGTTGGTGATTACGTCGAACTAGATGGCGGCGAGCGCGGCAAGATCGTCAAAATGACGGCCCGTGCTGCGATTCTGGAGACTTTTGATGGACGTTGGATCGTCGTCCCGAATGAGGATTTCATCACGACGCGGGTTGCGAATTATTCTGTTTCAGGCTCGGCCAACCGCTATGAGGCGGAGTTCTCCGTGAGCTATGATACCGACATCAATTCGGTTCCCGCTATTATCGAGGCGGCTGTTTCCACTCATCAAGAAGTTCTTGATCTACCTTATCCACCAGATTGCGAACTGCGTGGGTTCGGCGACAGCGGTATCGATTTTGCTGTCGAGTTTTGGGTGAATGGCCTTGATGACGGACCGAACAAATACACGTCCGATGTGCTGTTCCTCGTCTGGAATGCGCTCAAAGACAACGGCATCCAAATCCCTTATCCACACCGTGTTATTGAAATCAAAGGTGGCCTTCCCGCCGCCACCTCAGGAGTTCCCGAATGAAACATGCCGTTGTAATTGGCAGTGGGCCTGCAGGCCTCATGGCTGCCGAAGTCATGGCACAGGCGGGGATCAAGGTTACGATCTGTGAAGCAAAGCCATCGGTGGGGCGCAAGTTCTTAATGGCGGGTAAATCTGGCCTCAACCTCACGAAAGAGGAAGAAAGCAAAGCGTTTCACACAGCGTTTACCGAGGCTACGCCATGGCTTGCTCCGATGCTGGACGCGTTTGGGCCAGATGATGTGCAGACATGGGCAGGTGAGCTGGAGCAAGAGCTGTTTACCGGCACGACGGGCCGCGTGTTTCCCAAAGCTATGAAAGCCTCACCTCTGTTGCGGGCATGGTTGGTACGCCTGAATGATCTGGGTGTCACGATCAACACCCGCTGGCGTTGGACGGGCTGGCAAGATGCAGCACTCGCGTTTGATACTCCTGACGGTGTGCAGAGTATTGCCGCTGATGCCAACATTCTCGCGCTGGGCGGAGCCAGTTGGCAACGGCTCGGATCTGATGGTGCTTGGTATCCGATATTGTTGGAAAAAGGTTTGCGGCTTAGCCCGTTCGTACCTGCGAACGCTGGTCTTTCAGTGGCCTGGTCGCCCTATATGGAGAAGCACCTAGGCACAGCGATCAAGAGTATTAGCCTTAAATCTGGTACTTATACATCGCGCGGTGAAGCCATCCTGTCGCGGAATGGTATTGAAGGCGGCGGCATTTATTCTGTTTCGCGTGGCGTGCGTGAAGGGCATCCGCTGGTCATTGATCTGGCACCTGACCTTCACGTGGGGGCGATTACGCAAAAGCTGTCCAAGCCGCGTGGTAAGGCGACGTTAACCAATCATATTCGTAAATCCCTAAAGCTTGACGCCGCTAAGATCGCGCTTTTGCAGGAGATGGCGACGCCGTTGCCAAAAGGACCTGCACCCCTTGCCGCACTGATCAAGGCGCTGCCGATCCGCCATGACGGGTTGCGTCCGATAGACGAGGCGATCTCAACGGCGGGTGGTGTTACGCATGCGGCTGTTGATGAGGCGTTGATGATCAAAGCGCTGCCAAACACATATGCTGTGGGTGAAATGCTGGATTGGGAAGCACCAACGGGTGGTTACTTAATCACGGCTTGTCTGGCGACAGGTGCATGGGCGGGCCACCATGCGGTGGCCCGACTAAAAGCTTAGGCTGTATCGCGGGCGCGGGTTGCTTTGAACGCATCGCGCTTGCGAATACCGTTTGCCCACTCGGCCAGACGGTCGTCCACAGGGGCAAATCCCGCGCCTATGGACCAGTTGAGGCAATGCACGGCCAGCAGGTCAGGTACAGTAATCTCGTCCCCCATGAGGTATGGTCCCTCCAGACGGCCTGCCAATGTCGTGGCCGCGCGGGCAAACTCTGCTTTCAAGCTGTCCTTGATCTCTGGCACGCGCATATCCTTGGGCCAGACAAAACTGTGCTTGGCCGTTGCCCAGAGGATCGCGTCGAAGTCGTCAATCAACCAACAAGTCATCGCGTCCTGTCGCGCACGCGCAATGGTGCCAGCAGGGGCCGTCAGTTTGCCATGCTTGTCCGCGAGATACTGCATGATCGCCACAGAATCAGTAAGCAACTCATCGCCGTCCATCAGCGCAGGTACTTTGCCCGTCGGGTTAAATGCTTTTGCTTCATCCGAGCGGGGCGCCGCAGCGATTAACTCATAAGGCTCTCCCAATTCCTCCAACATCCAGATGACGCGGAATGCGCGGGTCTTCACGCTACCGATAACTTTATACATCGTGTCTTCCTCTCGAATGGTCAGCTGGCACCGTACATGGCCAACCGAATAAATGTCCGCTCAATGATCGCCATGGCAGGCGCAGTTTGGCCAGCCGAGCGAAGCTGTAAGTCTGTGTCGGTTAGGATGCCAAGGGCTGTTTCCAGCTTATGCACACCCCAATCCCGTGATTGGCGCTGAACGCGGTCCCGGTCCCGCACGCCCCAGATCGGCGCGCCGGGGCTGCATGCGACGCGGTGAAGGGTGCGAAAATGGCGCATTGCCATAATGCTCAGTGTGACGGCATTCACCCCTTGGCTTTGCAATCGCCGCATGAATGGACCAATCATCGCCGATTTTTTCTCGGCCACGATATTGAGAATGTCATCAACGGCCGCCTCAACCGAGGCTGGTGCGCAGGCCGCGATATCCTCAAGGCTGACAGCAGTATCAGGTTCACTTAGCTTATAGAGCGCTAGCTTTTCAAGGGTCTGGCGAAAGTCACCGGGGTCAAGGCTGCGCGCAAGGTCCTCAAGTGCGCCCATGGACGGTCCGTCTGCGCGCAGTTTGGCCTCATTCAGCATCCGCGCGATCTCTGCACGGTCTGGCGGATCATCAAAGATGCCCCAAGCATAGGCATTGCGGTGGCCTTCAAACGTCTTGAGGAGTTTGGAGGTCTTCTTGAGGTCACCGGCAGTGACGACAATTTGCGCATCGCCTGCTTGCCAGTCTGTCAGCGTCTCGATGATGATCGCAGCGACCAGCTCGTTCGCGCCCTCGACAAAAGCGGCACGAGGACCAGGGAAGAATCCAACAGCCTTGATCGCATCCATGAGCAAGGCAGGCTCGCGACGCAGATCAGCAGCGGGAACTCGGGTCAGGCGTATTTCTTCATCAGCTGCGGGACCGAGCAACGCTTTTAGGTATTCCTGCCGTTTCAGCGCAACACGCATGGCATCGCTGCCATAGAGTAACAGGCCGAGTTTGTCGGTCGGCGGTTTTGCAATTATGCCCGCCCCGTCGCGGCGGCCTAGCTTCATGTAGGCAGGTCCGCAGCGTAGAGGCGGGCGGTAATCTGATCACCCAGAATAACCATCAGTCGCTCAATTGCATCGCGCTCAGCTGCAAGAGTGGCAACAGGGGTGCCAATCGCAGCATATGCTGTGAAATTTTGCACTTTTCCAGACGTGATCACTGCGCCGGTGGCAGTATCGCGCAGGGCATAATCCACTTTGCCGATGCGATTGAACTGCGTGATGTCACCTGCTGCGTTGATCGCAAGGCCTTCTTCGCTAGTATCAATTGCTAAATCGAGGGCGTAGCGCGCTGCCGTACCACTGCGACCAAGCCGCGTTTCCAGATGCCTTGTGAGCAAATAGCCAGCTTGGGTAGACGGCTCCTGCACCAAGACCTGACCGCGTAGCTTCGCTCCCGCGCCATCTGTGGCGTACACAGGCGTAAAGCCGCAGGCCGCAAGGGCGAGAGGCAAAGCAAGCAGGCTTCGGCGACTATACAACGACATTCACAATCCGCCCCGGGACGACGATCACCTTCTTGGGTGTTCCGCCGTCAAGGATACGGATCACAGCCTCATGAGCAAGGGCCAGCTTTTCAACTTCATCTTTGGGCATGTCCGCAGGTACATCAAGTTCGCCGCGCCGCTTGCCGTTGACTTGGATCGGAAGGGTCACTGTATCGTCTTTGAGCATTGCTTCGTCCGCGACGGGCCAAGGTGCAGTTGTGATGAGGCCCTCACCGCCTAGCTTTTCCCAGACATCTTCAGCCAGATGCGGTGTCATGGGCGACATCAGCTGCGCGAGAGTAATTATGGCCTCGCGTTGGACTGCTTGGGAGGCGTCCGATTTGTGGATTGCAGCAGTGAATCCGTACAGCTTTGCAATGGCCGCGTTAAAGCCAAAGCTCTCAATCGCCATTGTGATGTCGTGGGTGGCTTTGTGCATCTGCTTGAGCAAGTCTTCGTTCCCTTTGCCTGCGCGGGTGGCATCCATGGTGGAGATCCGGTGGCAGAGGTTCCACACACGGTTAAGATGCTTATAGGCAGCTTCTGCACCAGAGGCGGTCCATTCCACATCCCGCTCCGGAGGGGAATCGCTGAGGACGAACCAGCGTGCAGTGTCCGCGCCGAAAGATGAAATGATGCTCAATGGATCGACAACATTGTTCTTTGACTTGGACATCTTGGCAGAGGGAATCACTTCAACTTCTGCGCCACCCTCTTTGAGGAACGCTTGATCGCCCTTCAAGTCTACTTCTTCAGGATAGTGGAAGACAGGACGATCATCAGCACCGACAGACTTATAGATCGCATGCGTTACCATACCTTGGGTGAACAGCGCATCGAATGGCTCAATCGCGGATTCCGGCAAATGCCCGGTGATCTGCATCGCGCGGGCAAAGAAGCGGGCATAGAGCAGGTGCAGGATCGCGTGCTCAACTCCGCCGATATATTGATCGACGTTCATCCAGTATTCCGCATCGTCCATAACTGTCGGCGTATCTGCGTGCGGCGCAGTAAAGCGGGCGTAATACCACGACGAATCGACAAAGGTGTCCATCGTGTCCGTCTCGCGCAGTGCGTCATTGCCACAGGTCGGGCAGGGCGTGGTCCGCCATTCCATGTGACGGTCGAGCGGATTGCCCGGAATGTCGAATGTCACATCCTCGGGCAGTTTGACGGGCAGGTTCTCTTTCTTCTCAGGGACAACACCGCAGTCTTCGCAATGCACCACAGGGATCGGACAACCCCAATAGCGTTGGCGCGACAGGCCCCAATCGCGCAGGCGGAACTTGGTCACGCCTTGGCCGACCCCTTGGGATTCGCAAAACGCGATGGCCGCATCGATGGCCTCATTTCCAGTCTGCATCTCTTCGCCAGCAAAGCCGCGTGTATACAGGACCCTCTCGGTTTTTTGCGGTACGAACGCTTCACCGCCGTCTTCGGGTGCGTGGTATGAAGTGTCGTATGGAATGTACGTTGAAGTGATGGGCAGGCCATATTTACGGGCAAATTCCAGATCCCGCTGGTCATGGGCAGGGCAGCCAAAGATAGCGCCTGTGCCATAATCCATAAGGATAAAGTTGGCGATATAAACGGGCAGCTCTTGGGCCGTATCAAACGGATGGCGCACGCGGATGCCTGTATCCATGCCAAGCTTTTCGCCTGTCTCGATTGCTTCTTCTGTGGTCCCGCCTTTGCGACACTCGGCGACGAACGCCGCAACCTCTTCGTTATCCCGCTCCAACAGCTTGGCAATCGGGTGATCGGGCGAGATTCCGACAAAGCTTGCACCCAGCAACGTATCTGGGCGAGTCGTATAAACTTCGATCCGGTCATGCCCGTCTGGTGCATTAATAGTAGAGAAGGCGAATTGCAGTCCGCGCGACTTCCCGATCCAGTTCTCCTGCATAAGGCGCACCTTGGCGGGCCAATTCTCAAGATTGTCGAGCGCGCCGAGCAATTCATCAGAATAGTCGGAGATTTTAAAGAACCATTGCGTCAGCTCGCGCCGCTCGACCAGCGCACCAGAGCGCCAGCCGCGCCCCTGCTCGACTTGCTCATTCGCAAGAACGGTCATATCAACAGGATCCCAGTTCACGACAGCGTTCTTGCGGTAGATCAGGCCTGATTCGATCATGTCGATGAACATGGCCTGTTGGTGCTGGTAATAATCGGGGTGACAGGTCGCGATCTCGCGTGACCAATCGAGCGAGAAGCCTAGCGGCTTCATCTGCGCCTTCATGTCCTCGATGTTCTGGTAGGTCCACTCACCGGGATGGATGCCCTTTTGCATGGCGGCGTTTTCCGCGGCCAGACCAAACGAATCCCACCCCATCGGGTGCAGCACGTTGAAACCCTTGGCCAACTTGTATCGCGCAATCACATCGCCGAGGGTATAGTTGCGCACATGGCCCATATGGATGCGCCCTGATGGATAGGGGAACATCTCAAGCACATAGTACTTTGGCTTGTCAGCTGAACGGACCGCTTTGAAAATCTCGTGTTTGTCCCAGACAGACTGCCAACGGGATTCGATCTCGGACGGGGTGTAGCGGGGCGTGGAAGTCATGAATGTAGGCCTTTTTACGCAAGAACGCCGGACGTGTGGTGATCACAAGGCCCGGCGTTGTACTATATCAATAACGAATGTAAGGGCGGTCAGAGCTTGTTGTCTGCAATACGTAGTTCACGTGCACGCGACAGAATCGCATCTTCGACTGCACGGCTTGTTGCGGGAGAAACGGCACCGCCGCGCGATTGCAATGCAAGGTTCAATGACCGCGCATCAAGGGCGGGATCGTCAATAAGCACTGTTGCACGGTACGCACGGCCACCGCCCGGAGGGGTACCATAGCCTGTAACGATGACACCTGTGAAAGGGTCAACCGATTGGACTGGCAAAAAGCTGAGCACTTCAAGTGATGCGCTCCAAAGGTACTTGTTCACCAGAACAACACTCTCGGTGTTCTTTTTGCTAAAGATCGACCAGATGGTGTTTTCTGGGTTGGTCTCGATAACATTTGGGTTGTTTGCGTTTTTATATTGGTCTGCGAGGGGCTGCGCGGGGGAGCCGATGCTACCACATGCCGCCAACCCACCGAGCGCAAGCGCCAGTATTGCAAAATTCCGATCTTTCATGCGCCCCATGTCCGCCACCTTTTATACTGTTTCGCTATGCAATACCCAAGCTGGGGCATCTGGGCAAGGTCTATGTATTATAGAGAGAGGTATGCAGGGGGCCGTCTGGCGACACAATATACCTCTGCCATTGCGGGGCCCGTCACCCAAACTGTGGCAAAGCTGCACCATGACAGGTCACATTGCTTTTGCGCTTGTCGGTTTGCTTGCCAAAAGGGGTGGGGCGGCGCAAAAGAAGCCCATACCTAGATCGGAATTCCCCGTTCGGGTCCCATACATTTTCAACTGAGGGAAAACTCATGAAAAAAGTTCTCTTCGCAACAACAGCTCTGGTCGCCACAGCTTCAGTTGCAGCAGCAGACGTAACATTCTCCGGCTACGGTCGCTTTGGTGTTCAGTACACTGGTTCAACAGATGCCGTTGGTGCTGGCGCAACTGCCGCTAATGATGTAGCAGCCGCAAATCAAGCTGCGGTCAATGTAGCTGGCGCAACAACAGCTGCTGGTCTTGCAACGGCTTTAGCAGATTTGATTGCAGCCAATACTGCCGTTGCAGCCTCTGCTGCTGTTGCCGCTACCGGTTCATCAATGGATGTAACAAGCCGTCTTCGCCTGCAGATTGATATGTCCGCAGAATCTGAAGGTGGCATTACGTTTGGCGCACGCACACGTCTGCAGACTTCTGAAGGTTCCGCAGGGACTGGCATGAACGGCGTACGGTTCTTCGCACGCTCCGGTGGTGTTGAAGTTGGTGTTGGTAACATCTTTGGCGCTTTGGAATTCATGCCTGGCATGTACCCAATAGATCTGGGCCTGACCGGTCTCGGCTATGACTACACAGCCTACAACTTCCGTGCAGACGCGTACTCTTCTGCAGGTAACGGTGCTTCCGGTTCCAACGGTGTTGAAGTAATGTACTCCGCAGGCGATTTCTCTGCGCACGTATCTGCTTCCGACACGTCCGACCGTATTGCGGCACACTTTGCGTACAAAATGAACGGCTTTACCTTTGCTTTGGGTGCACAGAACTCCGACTCCGCAACTGACACGGAGCTCGCAGCCTCCGTTGGTGGTACCTTCGGTATGGCAAGCGTTACACTGTCATATGCCGACAACGGCATAAGTGGCGATCACACCGTTCTGGCCGGTAGCTTTGACGTAGGCGCAGCAACAAAAGTACAAGCATATATTGCTGATGCGGATTACTTCACAGATACATCCTACGGTATCGGCGTCCACCAAGACTTGGGCGGCGGTACATCCATCCGCGGTGGTGTTGCTTCTTTGGGCAGCGGCAACTCGCGCGCAGACGTGGGTGTTCGCTTCAACTTCTAAGTTGAACGAAAACATTTAAATGATTTGGGGCAGACTTCGGTCTGCCCCTTTTCTTTTGCGCAATGCTGTTATCTTTAGAACTTCAACAGGAGGCCTTTATGACACTGCGCGACATCACCGATAAAATTGCCAAAGCCGAGAAAAATGCGAACCGTGCGGTTAGCGCTGTTTCTCTCATTGCGGTGAGTAAGGTACAGCCCAACGAGCGCGTTCAAGCTGTTCTTGACGAGGGTCACCGAATATTTGGCGAGAATCAGGTGCAGGAAGCGGCGGGGAAGTGGCCAAACTTTCGCACGCAATACGATGGCGTTCAGCTGCACCTCATCGGACCCCTTCAAACCAACAAGGCACGCCAAGCGATGGAACTCGCTGATTCGATCCACACACTGGACCGCCCAAAGCTCGCGAATACCCTCGCGCGGCTCGCACAAGAGATCGGGCGCTGCCCTGATTTATTCATTCAGGTGAATACAGGTGAGGAAGATCAAAAAGCTGGCGTACTGCCTTCAGAGGCAGATGCATTTATCACTGAATGCCGCGCACTCGACCTACCTGTTCGCGGCCTTATGTGTATTCCGCCGGTGGATGAAGAAGCATCTCTCCACTTTGCTCTGTTGGGCAAGATCGCAGCGCGAAATGGCTTGGATGGTTTGTCCATGGGCATGAGTAGTGATTTTGAAAAAGCGATTGCACTGGGTGCCACTCACATCCGTGTAGGATCTGCTATTTTTGGAGATCGCATCCCGACCTAGGGAACGATCAACCGCGTCCTATACCGAATGCGGCGGGCGATCTCATGGAGATGAGCGCGTGAAAAGGCAATGCACCCTTCCGTCGGATAGCCGGGTCTACGATATTGGTGGATAAAAATGGCTGATCCTCGGCCCTTTACGGCATAGGGCCAATTCCAATCGGTGAGAATCACCAAATCATACAGCGGATCAGGCCGTCGCAGACGTTCATGAGAGTGTGAATAGGGCGCGCGCACCATCATGTTGTAATCTTCATGCCCATCATCGTCGGACCAGAGGTCTAACGGACCAATCGGCTTTGCCCAATCTGTCGGTTTTGTGGTTCTGTCGGGTCGGTACAACATTCCAACAATGCTGTGCACTCCGCGTGGTGTGGCACCATCGCCCTCTCGCTTACGACTGGAAATGCCAGTCTTACCAATCGTGCAGGGCCAAATACGCCCTTGAAAACGCACACCTTTCGGTGTCAGCACCATATCATCAGGCGTCACAGAAGATGCCCTGATTTCGCTGCTTTGGTTGCCAGATAAGCGGCATTGTGGCGGTTCTCACCCACGACTAACGGCACACGTTCTGCCACCGTGACGTCGCAGGCATTCATCATTTCCACTTTTCGCGGGTTATTGGTCAGCAAGCGCACAACAGAAAACCCCATGGACTTAAGGATATCTGCACCAAGGCGAAAATCCCGCTCATCATCTTCAAAGCCTAAACGGTGATTGGCCTCAACTGTATCAAAGCCCTGATCCTGAAGGGAATAAGCGCGCATTTTATTCGCGAGCCCAATTCCGCGCCCCTCTTGATTAAGGTATAATAGAACGCCATGCCCTTCGGAACCCATCTGGGCCAGTGCTGCCCGCAACTGGGGTCCGCAATCACATTTGAGACTGCCCAGCAGATCACCGGTGAAGCAGGCAGAATGCAGCCGGCACAGGACGGGTGCATTGCGATCAGGGCGCCCAATCTCAATCGCGTAATGCTCTTCACCACCATCTTCGGGACGAAAGACATGCAAGCGCCCCGCCTTCGACACCTCCATCGGAAGCCGAGCGTGCACAACAGAATGAAGCGGGCTTCGGCTCTCCAAATGCAGGGCAGCCGCGACACCATCAATCGCTGTCAGCCCATGCGTGCGGGTGAAAGCCTTTGCATCAGACAGCTCAATAATAAGGGCCGCAGGCAGCAGCCGCGCAGATTTAACAAGGTTGAGCGCTGTTGAGTGCAAGGAAGCATTCCCGTCCCGTACCGCAGCAAGTGGCCCTTTCATCGGTGCACGCAAGTCGTCAGCAGGGTCTGCAATGCTTTGCACCCACTTCAGCGTGACATCTTTGGGCAATACAATCCGCGCCAGATCGCCGTCATAGGCCCGCGCTTTGAGTGTTTGCGCACGGCGTGCCGTAATCGCCAGAACTGCGTCACCCTGCAATGTCTGCACATCGGCGAAACGCTGGGCTGTCAGAGTCTCAGCAGCCAATACCAGAATATCACCTAGCACGACAGGAACCCCCATGCGCAAATCGGCGCGCGCGCGGGCCAGTGTTTCAGTCACATCAGGTGCAAAGGTCATAGGGATTGTTACAACTCATCGGATAGGTTGACCTATACCTAGGCCATGATCATGCGAATTGAAACATTTGACCGCATTGCGGCATGTTGCTGTGACAAAGGGCGCTGCCCCCTTGCTGATTGACGCTGCGTCCATATCTTTAGACTAACTTAATGGAGACGTTGAAAATGGCACAGCTAAAGAAAATCCTGCTGGTGGATGATGATGATGATCTGCGCGAAGCACTCAGCGAGCAGTTAATCATGACCGAGGACTTCGACGTCTTTGAGGCCGCTAACGGTGCCGAGGCACTCACCCGCGCAAACGAGATGATCTATGACTTGCTGATCCTTGACGTGGGTCTGCCTGACACTGACGGACGCGAGTTGTGCCGCCTGTTGCGCAAGCAGGGGATCAAGAACCCGATCATGATACTCACAGGCCACGATGGAGACGCTGATACGATCCTTGGTCTGGACGCAGGTGCAAATGATTACGTGTCTAAACCGTTCAAATTCCCTGTCCTGCTCGCACGTATTCGCAGCCAATTGCGCACACATCAGCAATCTGAAGATGCGATTTTCCAGCTTGGACCGTACACGTTCAAGCCGTCGATGAAGATGTTAATTACCGAGGACGACAAGAAAATTCGCCTCACCGAGAAAGAAACAAGCATCTTAAAGTTCCTGCACCGCTCTGCCGAGGGTGTCGTGCCGCGTGATATCCTGTTGCATGAGGTTTGGGGCTATAACGCGGGTGTCACGACACATACCCTTGAGACCCACATCTACCGTTTGCGCCAAAAGATTGAGCCTGACCCCTCGAATGCGCGGCTTTTGGTGACTGAATCAGGCGGTTATAGGCTGATGATATAATCGGTTGGAACTTTCTTAATTCCTCCGAAGTTAGACTCATAACAGACAGGCTTTTTTCATGAGTTTCCTGTCGGTTGGAACCCTACGATGAGTAGCGGGATATAGCCACTCTACCTCCCTGTTGGACTTGGCCGGGCCTTTGTGCCCGGTCTTTTTTTGCGCTGTTTTTGGTGGTTGCTGCGCGTACCCCACGTTACAGTGTGCAAAATTCACGCAGGAGCGCGCCTATGTCCTTCACCCTCGCCACTTGGAACATCAACTCTGTCCGCTTACGCGAGCCGATCGTGTGCAAGCTGCTGGCTGAAGAAGGTCCTGATGTCTTGTGCCTACAAGAATGCAAAAGCCCTGTTGATAAGATCCCGTTGGAGCAGTTTGCCGCACTTGGCTACATGCACATGGTCGCTGAAGGGCAGAAGGGGTATAATGGCGTTGCAATTCTGTCCAAACTGCCGCTGGAACCTGCGGGCGCCCATGATTTCGCCCAGCTTGGCCATGCGCGCCACGTCGCGGCAAAGCTGCCCAATGGAGTGACTGTGCATAACTTCTATGTCCCTGCTGGTGGTGATGTGGCCGACCGTGAAGTGAATGAAAAATTCGGTCAGAAAATGAATTACCTTGCTGAAATGCGGGATTTTTTCCATGCTGATGGTCCACAAAAATCGATTCTTGTTGGCGATCTGAACATTGCTCCACGTGAGGATGATGTTTGGGATCACAAGAAGATGCTCAAGGTTGTGAGCCACACTGCCGTTGAAATCGAGGCTTTGGCCCAGACACAAGACGCAGGTAAATGGATCGACGTCACGCGGCAGGACATCCCCGAGGGGCTGCTCTACAGTTGGTGGAGCTACCGCGCGAAGGATTGGGATACGGCTGATAAAGGCCGCCGCCTCGATCACGTATGGGCCACATCGGATATCTCTTCCGCCGCTCACGGCAGCCGCGTTTTGCGCGCAGCACGTGGCTGGGAAAAACCATCCGACCACGCACCTGTTTTTGCAACTTTCGATCTTTGAGCGT
>CAWVZA010000046.1:0-17852 GCA_963934545.1 uncultured Sulfitobacter sp. | reverse complement strand
CCCTCGGCGTGACAGGCCGATACTCTAACCAGCTGAGCTACAACCGCGCAATAGAGTGCCTCCGGTTTGGAGGATATGTTCTCTCTCCCCAAAGGGAGAAATGGTGGGTCGTAACGGATTCGAACCGCTGACATCTTCGGTGTAAACGAAGCGCTCTACCAACTGAGCTAACGACCCGATAGCGGCGGTCTAGTCAAAGATTCCAGCCATGGCAAGCCTCATTCGAGACGTTTTTGTACAGAATTTTTCAAGTGGTACACAACACCCTGCCCACCCCCCATATTCGCAAGGCCAGAAGCACCCTCACCTGTCAAAATCGCACGCATCATTCGTGACGTAATTCCATGAGTGACAAGTACACTCGGCCCCGTCAGCGAGCTCAGAAACGCAGCGCACCGCACCTCAAGCGCGCCAAAGCCTTCGCCACCAGGTGCGAGCTCAGACAGCTCCAACGCCCCGTCTGGTCCATCGACAAACGCATCCGCCCCCGGCAGTTCTCTGCGCACTTTTCCAGCCCAATCACCGACCCCAATCTCGCGCAGACGGTCATCGGTCCGCAGATGGGTCACCTGCCGCGCCAATGCAATCGCAGCAGTCTCGAATGCCCGCCCTTGAGGGCTGCACAGAATATCAAAGCCACTAAGATCAATTTGCGCCAAAATTTCTGCCTGTCGTGCGGCTTGCGCCTTACCTGCTTGTGTCAGCGGGGAGTTCAAAGCACCCTGCATGCGCCCTTCGGCGTTCCACTCGGTCTCACCGTGACGCAGAATATATAGCTCGGGATAAGATTGCATGCGCTGACTTTCTTGGGTGTGAACACTATATGGCCATTTTCAGGCATTCCGAACTGGTCAAGCTATATGTGACTAAGGGGGGATCGAGCTTCCAGCCAACATCACGCATGAAAGCTTTGAAGAGATGCTGCACCTCCCCTCACAGGAAGATGCATTAGTTCGTTTGGTTTAGCTCGCTGCTTTGTCGGCGTGGAGACAAGGCCTTCAGAGGCTGTATTCATCTGCGCAGATTTCTGGCGCAGTTTGAGAACAAGTGGACGACCGTCTGGCAATTCTTTTGCGCGCTGTACTTTGAGCTTGCCCAACGGCTGCAAATTAAATTCACGCTGTTCAGCCAATACATCCCCAAGAACACCAAGCATGGCCTCAACGACAGGCTTCACATCTTTCTTCTTCATGCCGGAACGCGCGACCACGAGGTAAAAAAGCTCTTTCTTTTTCAACTCGTTGCTCATCACAACTGGCGACAGTTTCTCAACAACGGATGGCGCTGTTGGCGTTGCCATTGGTGTTTTGGACGTGTCCACTTTGCTCACAGCTTCAGCCACTGGAGCGTCGACTTTGGTTTTGGACGCAGTGGGTTTTGATGGTGGCTTGGATGATGTAGGCAAGGGTATTCCTGCTCCGTTGCTCAATGTAAGTTGTTTTCTTTTATGTCTACAGTATGCACGCTTGAAAATCCAGCAGCCCTTGATGCTTACTACATTCAGCGCGACATTTACGTGTCAACACAACTTGGGGGAAGATATGAAATCCATTCTGACACTTGCGGCTCTCGTCGCATTCACCACCACTGCAACCGCAGGCTCATTCGCTGATCCAATGATCGAAGCGCCGATCATCGTCGAAGATGCATCCAGTTCCATCAGTGCCACCACAACTGTGGCCCTGCTCGCTTTGCTGATGGTGATCCCGATCCTTGATTGACTTACTGCCGCTCTGCCGGAGGCATTGCAGTTACATCAACAAAAAAACACCCCGCAAATTCTTGCGGGGTGTTTTAACTTCAAAGCCTTACAGAACGAGCCTAATGTGCGGTGGCACTATCTGATCTGCCTGATTTGGCAGCAAGCGCCGCTGCCGCAGCCGCTTCTTCTGCCGCTTCGTCCCACTCCACAGCAACAGGCTTTCGCACCAACGCATGCTCCAACACTTCGGAGACGTGGCTGACAGGAATGATCGTCAGCCCCTCTTTGACGTTGTCGGGGATGTCGGCCATGTCCTTCTCGTTCTCTTGTGGGATCAATACAGTCTTGATGCCACCACGCAGCGCCGCCAACAGCTTTTCTTTCAAGCCGCCGATTGGCATCGCGTTCCCGCGCAACGAGATTTCGCCCGTCATGGCGATATCCTTGCGCACTGGAATTTTCGTCAGCACAGACACGATTGAAGTGACCATTGCCAAACCAGCAGATGGGCCATCCTTGGGCGTTGCACCGTCAGGCACGTGCACGTGGATGTCGATCGTATCAAACACTGGCGGCTTCACCCCGATTTGCGGGGAGATTGAGCGGACATAAGATCTGGCTGCGTCGATGGACTCTTTCATCACATCGCCGAGTTTACCCGTTGTCTTCATACGGCCTTTACCCGGAAGGCGCAGCGCTTCGATATGCAACAGCTCCCCGCCCACAGACGTATAGGCGAGACCCGTGACCACACCAATCTGGTCTTCCTTCTCGGCCAGACCATAGCGATGTTTTTGCACACCAAGGAACTCATGCAAGTTGTCACCTGTAACAGTGACACTGTCAACTTCTTTGCGCACGATCTTGGTCAGTGACTTACGTGCTACTTTTGCAATCTCGCGTTCAAGGTTCCGCACGCCCGCCTCACGGGTGTAGTAGCGGATCATGCCTGTCAGGGCACTGTCTTCAATGCTGAACTCCTTGGCTTTCAAACCGTGGTTCTTGATCTGCTTCTCAACCAAGTGTTGTTTGGCAATCTCGCGCTTTTCGTCCTCGGTGTAGCCCGACAGCGGAATGATCTCCATGCGGTCAAGCAGCGGACCGGGCATGTTGTAGCTGTTGGATGTGGTCAGGAACATCACGTTCGAGAGATCATATTCGACCTCCAGATAGTGATCCACAAATGTGGAGTTCTGTTCCGGATCAAGTACTTCGAGCATTGCAGAGGCTGGATCACCACGGAAGTCCTGCCCCATCTTGTCGATCTCGTCGAGCAGGATGAGCGGGTTGGTGGTCTTGGCCTTTTTCAGCGCTTGAATGATCTTACCCGGCATGGAGCCGATGTAGGTACGGCGGTGACCACGGATCTCGCTTTCGTCACGCACACCGCCAAGGGAGATGCGGATGAACTCGCGACCTGTTGCTTTTGCCACAGACTTACCCAGTGAGGTTTTACCAACACCAGGGGGACCCACAAGGCACATGATCGGGCCTTTGAGCTTTTGGCTGCGTTGCTGCACCGCGAGGTATTCGACGATACGCTCTTTGACCTTTTCCAGACCGTAGTGATCCGCATCAAGTACGGCTTCGGCTTTGCCGAGGTCCTTCTTCACGCGCGACTTCACGCCCCACGGGATGGACAACATCCAATCGAGATAATTGCGCACGACAGTCGCCTCTGCGGACATCGGGCTCATGTTCTTAAGCTTTTTGATCTCCGCGTCAGCCTTCTCTTTGGCTTCCGCACTCAGTTTCGTCGCAGCCACACGCTCTTCTAGCTCAACGACTTCGTTCTTGCCGTCTTCGCCGTCACCCAGCTCGGTCTGAATGGCCTTCATTTGCTCATTCAAATAGTATTCGCGCTGGGTCTTCTCCATCTGCGTTTTCACGCGAGTTTTGATCTTCTTCTCGACCTGCAGAACGGACAACTCGGCCTGCATCAGGCCGTAAACCTTCTCCAGACGGTCAGACACGCTAAGCGTCTCCAACAAGTCCTGCTTTTGCTGGACCTCAATGCCCAGATGACCTGCGACCAAGTCTGCGAGGCGTGCGGGATCGGAGGCATCGCTAACAGCAGTTAGCGCTTCTTCGGGTACATTCTTTTTGACCTTGGCGTAGCGTGCAAATTCCTCACCGACAGAGCGCAATAGTGCTTCCGTGGTGGTCGCATCGCCTGGCATCTCTGTGAGATACTCTGCACGCGCTTCAAAGAAGCTATCGTTTTCAAGGTATTCTGTAATGCGCACACGCGCCTGCCCTTCGACCAGCACTTTTACAGTGCCATCGGGCAATTTCAGCAGTTGCAGCACATTGGCCAACACACCAGCCTTGAAGATGCCGTCGCTGTCAGGATCGTCAATGCCGGGGTCGATCTGGCTCGACAGCAGGATTTGCTTGTCATCGCCCATCACTTCTTCGAGGGCGCGTACGGATTTGTCACGTCCGACGAAAAGCGGCACAATCATATGGGGGAAGACAACGATATCGCGCAACGGAAGTACGGGATAGCTCACGTTCAGAGGCTCTTGCATGCTCTTTTCCTTATTTTGGCAAAACGGCTTTTGTCCCTGCTATGAGGCAACGTATGGGCCGTCTCCGGTATGGGTAGGGATGTGGGCACCCTGCCCGCCTGTTTCAATGGTGTCCCGCGTTTGCACGGGCGTTTTACCTAACATGGAGCGAACCCCCACCCTCGGCAACTGCGTATTGGCAGAAGTTTGATGGAAATTTGACGCAGCACCGCTGAAAACCCCATTGCGTTACCAAAACTGACCTCAACTTCAATTTCATGTAACATAAACCTTGATCGATGGGGCTCATCACGCTATCTTCACATCAACAGGACCACACGGGAGAAACTGACATGGCCGACGCTTTTATCTGTGACGCGGTGCGCACACCAATTGGACGCTATGGCGGGGCGCTGTCTTCTGTACGTACTGATGATCTTGCTGCTGCCCCCCTCGCCGCGCTTATGGCGCGCAATGCGAGTGTTGATTGGGCTCAAGTTGATGATGTGATTATGGGCTGCGCTAACCAAGCGGGCGAAGACAATCGCAACGTTGCGCGTATGGCCGCCCTGCTTGCCGGTCTGCCTGTGGATGTGCCGGGGATCACTGTGAACCGCTTGTGCGCCTCTGGCCTTGATGCAGTGGGACAAGCGGCGCGTGCCATTCGTGCGGACGATATGGACCTCGCGATTGCGGGCGGTGTCGAGAGCATGAGCCGTGCCCCTTTTGTAATGCCCAAAGCCGAGACTGCCTTTGGCCGCAACAACGCAGTCTATGATACGACCATCGGCTGGCGGTTTGTGAACAAGAAGATGAAAGAAATGTACGGTGTCGATTCCATGCCCGAGACTGCAGATAACGTGGCAGATGACTACGGCGTGAACCGCGCGGATCAGGATGCGTTTGCATTGCGCTCCCAACAACGCTGGGCTGCTGCCGATGCTGCGGGTGTTTTTGCTGAGGAAATCGTGTCCGTCACGATCCCACAGCGCAAAGGCGATCCAAAGGTTGTCGACAAAGACGAACACCCCCGTCCCCAAACAGATGAGGCTGCATTGGCCAAACTGCGCGGGATCAATGGCGCAGAAAAAACTGTGACTGCGGGCAATGCTTCTGGCGTAAACGATGGGGCGGCGGCTATGCTCATAGCCTCCGAGGCCGCTGCAAGCCAACATGGCCTAAAGCCAATGGCCCGCGTCGTTGCCATGTCCGCCGCAGGTATTGCACCTCGTGTGATGGGCGCAGGCCCGATCCCCGCAGCGGAGAAAGTGTTGAAACGCGCAGGTCTGACCATTGCCCAAATGGACGTGATCGAGCTGAACGAAGCCTTCGCCTCCCAAGGCATTGCGACACTCCGCGCTCTTGGCGTGGCCGACGATGCACCTCATGTTAATGCCAATGGTGGTGCTATCGCTATTGGGCATCCACTGGGTATGTCAGGCGCACGACTTGTGCTGACTGCCGCCTACCAACTGCAACGAACTCAAGGCCGCTATGCACTTTGCACCATGTGTGTAGGCGTGGGCCAAGGGGTAGCGCTCATCCTTGAGCGCGCTAGCTGATAGCACTGCTTCTTATTCTGGAAAGGACTTAAAATGTACGCACAGATGATTCAATCGACAGGCAAGGGCGTCAAAACTCTTGATGAAATGGAACCGAACGAACGCGCCTTTCAGGAGCGGATCAATGCAGGTGGCAAGATCGAGGCCAAAGACTGGATGCCGGACGGATACCGCAAGAACCTGATCCGCCAGATCGGCCAGCACGCGCATTCCGAGATCGTGGGCCAACTGCCCGAGGGGAACTGGATCACCCGTGCGCCAACACTGGAGCGCAAGGCGATCCTGCTGGCGAAAGTTCAGGATGAAGCGGGCCATGGCCTCTACCTCTATTGCGCAGCCGAGACGCTGGGCATCACCCGCGACGAGATGTTTGAAGCGCTGCATGAGGGGCGAATGAAATACTCGTCCATCTTCAACTACCCCACGCTGACATGGGCCGATATGGGCGCTGTGGGCTGGCTGGTGGACGGTGCTGCGATCATGAACCAAGTGCCGCTGCAACGGACGTCTTATGGCCCCTACGCCCGCGCCATGGTGCGGATTTGCAAAGAAGAGTCGTTCCACCAGCGCCAAGGCTTCGGCATCATGATGAAGATGTGCAACGGGACGGACGCACAGAAAAAGATGGCCCAAGATGCGCTTAACCGGATGTGGTTCCCGTCCTTGATGATGTTCGGCCCGTCCGATGAAAACTCGATCCATTCCGAGCAGTCGATGGCGTGGAAGATCAAGATGAATGGCAACGACGAGCTTCGCCAGAAGTTCGTGGACCAGACTGCCCCGCAAGCGGCCTACCTCGGCCTCACCATCCCCGACGAGACATTGGCGTGGAACGAGAAAAAAGGCGGCTATGACTTTGCCGAGCCTGATTGGGGCGAATTCTTTGACGTGCTCAAGGGCAATGGTCCGTGCAATCAGGAACGTCTGCAAACCCGCAAAACGGCGTGGGAAGACGGCGCATGGGTGCGTGACGGCATGCTCGCACACGCAGCCAAAAAGCGCGCGGTAAAGTTGGCGGCAGAGTAATGCAGCTCGCCGAGATCAACCTAGCCAAATTCACCCATGAGATCGGGCATTCGGCTGTCGCTGAATTCGCCGACAATCTGGACCGCGTGAACGGGATTGCGGAACGGATAGACGGGTTTATCTGGCGCTATGTTGATGAGAGCGGCAACGCCACCGATATGCAGATTGGCGATGATCCACGGGTCATCATTAACGTATCTGTCTGGCGCGATGCACCCGCACTAGAGAGCTTTGTTTGGGGCACCCTGCACAAACAGTTCTACGCCAAACGCGACCAGTGGTTTCACGCGATGGACAGCACGGCCTTTGCCATGTGGTGGGTCGAGGACGGCCACTACCCCAGCGTCGAAGACGCTGTTGCACGCCTTGAACATCTCAACACATACGGCCCGACCGATCACGCCTTCGGTTGGGACCACCTCAAAGAGGCAACACAGCGGCGCACGGCGCGTTGTGCCCCTCTCGCAGCGGAGTAAATAATATGACCGAACCAAAACGCACAGGCGAATGGCCCCTCTTTGAGGTCTTCATTCGCGGCCAGCATGGCCTCTCACACCGTCACGTAGGCTCGCTTCACGCGTCGGACGCGGAGATGGCGATCAAGAATGCGCGCGATGTCTATACCCGCCGCAATGAGGGTGTGAGCATCTGGGTTGTCGAGGCCGAGGCTATCCACGCCTCAAGCCCCGGTGACAAAGAGGCACTGTATGACCCCTCAAACGACAAGGTCTACCGCCACCCGACCTTCTTTGATGTGCCAGACGAAGTGGGCCACATGTAATGAGCGATGAACTGTTTCAAACCCTGCTGCGGCTTGGGGATAATACGCTGATCCTTGGGCACCGCGTGTCTGAGTGGTGTGGCAAGGCACCAGTGTTGGAGGAAGACATTGCGCTTGCCAACACAGCGTTGGATCTTATTGGCCAAACGCAGATGTGGCTGGGCTACGCTGCAGAGGTCGAGGGCAAAGGCCGCAGCGCTGATGATCTGGCGATGCTGCGCGACGTCTGGGATTTCCGTAATATCCTGATGGTGGAGCGTCCAAACCTCGATTTCGGCCATACTATGATGCGCCAGTTCTTGTTTGACGCGTATCATCATGCCCTGCTCACTGCACTCAGCACGTCCACTGATCCGCGTTTGGCCGAGATTGCGGCAAAGGCGGTGAAGGAAGCGACCTACCACCTCGACCGCTCCGCCGAGACTGTGATCGCCTTGGGCGATGGCACACCCGAGAGCCATGAATTCATGCAGAACGCGCTCAACCTGCTGTGGCCGTTCACGGGTGAAATGTTTCACAGCGATGAAGTGGACGCCGAAGTGGCAGCTGCTGGGATCGCACCTGATCCCGCCTCCCTGCGTGACAGTTGGACGCACCGTGTCCGCACCACATTGAGCGAGGCGACACTATCCCTGCCCGAAGATATGTTCGCCCACAAAGGCGGCCGTACGGGCAAGCAGCATACCGAACACCTCGGTCACCTGCTCACACAGATGCAATGGCTGCAACGCGCCTATCCGGATGCCAGCTGGTGAAGCCTGATACAGACACGATCTGGGCGTGGCTGGACGAAGTGCCCGACCCCGAGATCCCCGTGATCTCGGTGGTGGATCTGGGCATCATCCGTGATGTTACGTGGGAGGATGACACCGTTGTGGTTGCGATTACGCCGACCTATTCGGGGTGCCCTGCAACAAGCATCATCAATCTGGATGTCGAGACTGCTCTGCGCGACCGTGGCCTCACCAACATTCGTCTCAAGACACAGCTCTCGCCACCTTGGACCACTGACTGGCTCAGCGCCAAAGGGGCGGCCAAGCTGGAGGACTACGGCATCGCTCCTCCCTCCGCTGCGGGTGGACCTTCCAAATGCCCGCGCTGCCAATCCACAGACGTGCAAAAAGTGAGCCAATTTGGCTCAACCCCCTGCAAAGCCCACTGGCGCTGTCTCAGCTGTCTTGAGCCTTTCGACTATTTCAAATGTATCTGAGGTAACTCATGGCCCGCTTTCATCCGCTCACTGTCACTGACGTTCACAAAACAATTCGCGACGCTGTTGTTGTCAGCCTTGCCGTTCCTGAAGGTGCCGATTTCGACTTTGTCCAAGGGCAGTACCTGACCTTCCGCCGTGAGTTTGACGGCGAGGAGTTGCGCCGCAGCTACTCCATCTGTGCAGGCCTCGACGATGGCATCTTGGAGGTCGGGATCAAGCGGGTTGAGGGCGGTGCCTTCTCCACTTGGGCCAATGACAACATCAAAGTGGGCGACACGCTCGACGCAATGCCGCCCATGGGCAAGTTCCACACCCCGTTAGACGCCAATGCCCACAACCACTACCTCGGGTTTGCTGGCGGCTCTGGTGTGACCCCTGTGCTGTCGATCCTGCGCACGGTTCTGACGCGTGAGCCGAACTCCCGCTTCACGCTCGTCTATGCCAACCGCGCCGTGAGCACGATCATGTTCCGCGCCGAGCTGGAAGACCTCAAGAACACCTATATGGGCCGCGTGAGTGTGATCCATGTGCTGGAGGCGGACGCACAAGACATTGACCTGTTCACAGGCCGTGTGGACAAGGAGAAATGCGCACAACTCTTCACGCGTTGGATTGATATCGCTTCCGTAGATACGGCGTTCATCTGTGGCCCAGAGCCCATGATGCTGGGCATCGCCGCATCCCTGCGCGCCCACGGCCTCACCGATGATCAGATCAAGTTCGAGCTCTTCGGCTCTTCGCAGCCGGGCCGTGCCAAGAAACAGGCGATTGCCGAGAATGCCGCCCTTTCTGGGGCGATGACCGAGGCAACTGTGACAATGGACGGGGCCACGCGCAGCTTCAAAATGCCCCGCGACATGAGCCTGCTTGATGCTGCTATCGACAATGCGATGGACGCGCCCTTTGCGTGTAAGGCGGGCGTCTGCTCTACCTGCCGCGCAAAAGTGACGGAGGGCGAGGTCGAAATGCTCACCAACCACGCGCTCGAAGATAACGAAGTCGCGGACGGCTTTGTACTGACGTGCCAATGCTATCCACTCACCGACACTGTACGCTTTGACTACGATCAGTGAGAACTGCGACCAATAAGGAATACACGCCATGCTGAATGTCTCCTCCTTTGCTGCGGGTGAATGGATCGCCCCTGACAGCGGCGCACGCGCCATTGCATCAGCCATCACAGGCGAGATCATCGCGCAAGCGGGCAACAGCAGCCTCGATGTGGCAGGCATGCATGCCTATGCCCGTGACGTGGGCGGCCGAAATTTACGCAAGCTAACATTCCATGACCGCGCCCGTATGCTCAAAGCACTGGCGATGTACATGACCGAGCATAAACAAGCGCTCTATGATCTGTCGTTCGAGACAGGTGCCACGCAATCCGACCACGCGTTTGATATCGACGGTGGCATCGGCACAATGTTTGTCTTCGCCTCCAAGGGGCGGCGCGAAATGCCCGATGCAAAGATTTTCCTTGATGGAGAGTTGGAGCAGTTGGGCCGCACAGGAACCTTCTTGGGCCAGCACGTTTGTGTACCGATGCAGGGCGTTGGCATCCACATCAACGCTTACAACTTCCCCGTCTGGGGCATGTTGGAGAAGTTCGCGCCCACTTTCCTTGCCGGCGTGCCCTCAATTGTGAAGCCTGCGACCGCATCCTGCTACGTCACCCATCTGTGCGTGAAGCTGATGCTCGACAGTGGCATTTTGCCTGAAGGCGCATTGCAACTGATCTCTGGCGGTGTGGGCGATTTGTTTATGCACACAGACGCGCAGGACGTGATCAGCTTTACTGGCTCTGCTCAAACCGCACTCATGCTCCGCTCCACCCCGCATCTGCTGGAAAACTCGGTCAAGTTTGTGGCCGAACAAGACAGCTTGAACGCTTCCGTTTTGGGCACAGACGCTGCCCCCGGCACGGCAGAATTTGACCTGTTCATCAAAGAAGCGCACCGCGAGATGACGACCAAGGCGGGGCAGAAATGTACCGCCATTCGCCGCATCATGGCACCTACCGCCCATGTGGGCGCGGTAATCGAAGCCCTAAGCGCACGGTTGGCAAAGACGACCATAGGAGATCCGCGTGATCCCACCACCCGCATGGGTCCGTTGGTCAGCCGCTCCCAGCGCGATGACGTGATCGAGAAGGCGAAGATCCTTGGAACAGAGGCAAGCCGCGTGTTTGGCGATCCTGACAATTTCGAAGTGCACGGTGCGGACCGTGAAAAAGGCGCGTTCCTGCCGCCCATGCTGTTCCACTGTGCCGATCCTGACGCCGCCGAGCGGCTGCATGACACGGAGGCGTTTGGGTCTGTGAGCACCGTGATGCCCTACCGCGATGCAGATCACGCCATTGAGCTGTTGAACCGCGGACAAGGCTCCCTTGTGGCCTCGATCATCACCCGCGATGGCGATCTGGCGCGACAAATGGTGATGGGCTCTGCCGCTTGGCACGGCCGTCTCTACTTTAACAACGCGGACTCTATGGCAGAATCCACCGGCCACGGCGCCCCGATGCCGCATATGGTCCACGGCGGTCCGGGACGTGCGGGTGGCGGCGAGGAGCTGGGCGGCATTCGCGGTGTCATGCACTATATGCAGCGGACCGCCATCCAAGGCAGCCCCGATATCCTCACAGCGATTGGCGAGCAATGGGTGCCAGGTGCGACCGAGCACACAGGCGGTCCCCACCCCTTCACGCGTAATTTTCATGAGTTGCAGTTGGGTGAGACACTCTACACCCCCGCCCGCAAAGTCACGCTACAGGACATCGAAACATTTGCGCATTTCACAGGTGATACGTTCTACGGTCACATGGACGAAGAAGCGGCCAAGGCGAACCCATTCTTCCCCGGTCGTGTGGCGCATGGCTACCTCCTGCTGAGCTTTGCTGCGGGTCTGTTTGTTCAGCCTGACCCCGGACCGGTGCTGGCCAACACAGGTTTGGGCAATTTGAACTTTATGAAGCCCGTCTCCCCTGACGAAGAGATAAAAGTGCGCCTTACTGTCAAAAAGAAGACCCCGCGCACGGAAGAATACGGTCAGGTGCGTTGGCATGTGACTGTGACCAATCAGGACGATGATTTGGTGGCAGAATACGAGTTGCTTACGATGAACGCTTACGAAACAGCATAATTCCCAAGCATGGTGCTGCCGTCTCTTGCCGGGCGCAGCACCTGCTAGTGGCCGGGCTTGAAAGACTGCGAACCTGTCTCGGAGGGAATGCCTGCAGGCTTTTCTCCTTTGCCGCAGACACAGTGCTGCGTAAACCGCATACGATCAAAACGAATCGAATGCTGCAGCATGTTTGAAAGCTTGCGCGCCACATCTTGTCTTCGTTTTGGGCACAGATTAGCCCCGTTTTGCGCATTGAGCACACGACGGGGACAAGTTTTGCCACATTAACGCCAAATAGTGAATATCCAGCCGCCCCGCACGATACTGTGCTACCGCTCGTCTCCAGATGGGTCATCATGTCCCACACCCAACAATATCCGAGAACGAAATATGCCCCTTGATCCAGATGTACCTGTTACAGGAACCGACAACGGTGAGACCCTACAGGGTACCGACGGGTCGGATACGCTCATCGGACTTGGTGGTGATGACAGCCTGATTGGCGATTTGGGCGACGACTCGCTGGTTGGTGGTGATGGCAACGACACGTTGCGCGGCGGCTACGGCGGTGACACGCTGATCAGCGCTGATCAGCGGTGATCAGCGGTGATGGCGGTGATGAAATTGAGGGCCTGTATGGCAATGACGTTATCGACACGGGTGCGGGCAATGACCACGTGTTCGGGCGCGATGGCGATGACCTGATTTATGGCCGTGAGGGTGACGACATGCTGATCGGCAGCATGGGCACCGACACTGTCTATGGCGGCGCGGGAAATGACACTTTGGCGGGCAGCCAAGGCGATGACGAAATCCACGGCGGCGACGGCAATGATCTGGCGTTTATCGGGACGCTTGAAGCGTCTGACAGCATCTACATGGAAGCGGGCAATGACTTTGTCGCCGGCGGCTTTGCGGGATCGTCCTTCTGTGCCGAAGGCGGATCAGGCAATGACACACTGAGCGCTGGCGTCGGGAATGACACGCTCTTGGGTGGCAGCGGCGATGATGTTCTCAAGGGTGGTGACGGCAACGACACACTTGATGGCGGCGGCGACAACGATACGGTTTCAGGCGGCGATGTCGATGATCTGTTCATTGTCCAAGACGTACCCGGCAATCTGTTGATCACTGATTTTGGCGCCAACGGTGCAGCCGATTTGATCGACCTGTCACAACTCCAAAGCTATGATACCGCAGAAGCCGTCTCCTCTTTGATGACATTTGGTCCCTACCAGACCACATTGAATCTGGATGTTACTGGTGGCACGCTTGTGGTGACCATCCAACATGCAGAGCCTCTCACAGCACAAGACCTTGGTCTTTCGGGTGAGTTGACAGGAACCGAAACTGGCGAAGGCCCTGCCGATTTTGAAGGCGGCGAATCAGGCGGCGGCACTGATGATACGGCTGTGGACAACTATGTTCTTGAGGGACCAGATGCCGATTATTTCGTCGTCGATGGCGAGACTGGCGCGATCGGCAACGTTGACTGGTTCACCCCGCAATACAGTCAAGTCTGGGATGCCAATGCGAACCGCACATACGAAGTGTCGGTTGTAGAGCGCGACGATGCTGGCGCCGAGATCGACCGCAGCAATCTGGAACTGGTTGTCACCCAAACTGGCGCATCATGGTTTGATGCCGACAGTGGCGCGATGATCGGTGAAGAGACCATGGCAGGTGGCGGTGGCGGTGGCGACGATACGGTTGATGGTGGCGACGGTGGTGGTGATGCGGGCGGTGACGGCACTGTCTACACACTCGCAGGCGCGGATGCGGCTGTGTTTGTGGTGGATCCCTCAACGGGCGATGTTTCCTACCAGAACTGGTTTACGCCCAACTATGACGAAGTGTGGGATCAGGACCGCGACCACACATATGAAGTCTCGGTCATCGGGACCGACATCAATGGCGACGAAGTAAGCACCCAGCACCTTGAGCTGGTCGTCAGCGAAACCAATGCCGTTTGGCAGGACGCTGTTGAAGGCGAAGACCCTGATGACGGTGACACAGATGATGACACGCCAGACGCTGATACCTATGCAGGTGATGACGCAGACGGTGTTACCTATTCCCTGACAGGTGACGATGCGGCGATCTTTGTTATTGATCCTGATACGGGCGATATCTCCTACCAGAACTGGTTTACACCCAGCTATGATGACGTCTGGGATGCAGACCGTGACCATGTTTATGAAGTGTCCGTTGTCGGCACTGATGCAGCTGGCGTCGAAGTCAGCGTGCAAGACATCGAGCTGGTCGTCACAGAGACAGAAGTTGTTTGGCAAGAAGCGGTAACTGTTCCCGTTGATCCCGAAGAGCCTGTCGAACCCATAGACCCAGTTGATCCAGTTAATCCAGTTAATCCAGTTAATCCAGTTAATCCAGTTATCGCAGCCCCCTACCTGAACGGCAATGTTGATACGGACCTGCTCAACACATTCGACGCAGCAGCAGACCTTTATATCGACGCCCAAGGCAACTCAAACGCGCCAATTTTCGATGGCTCTATTGATTGTCACTCCAGCGTGCATGGTCATCTGGCCAATGTCGCCGCCTTTGAGGCGAACGGCGATCAGGAAGGCCTGCAAGCCTTTGCCGATGCCCGCCCCCCCCCCGAAGACGTACAAGCAGAAATCGATCTGAACTTTGACGATCCATACGGATGGGCATGGTTGTTCAAGCTCGACACAAAACTGCAAGACAATGGCATCGACAACTTGTCGCCAGCGGGTGAGCATTTCGCAGGTGAGCTTGAGGCCGATCTGGTTGCACAAATTGCAAACGGCACCTCCGATCTGGGGGACGGGTCGTATAGCGATGCCAACTGGAAAATTGCGAACCTCATTCAACATGCCCAACACCAAGGGGATGATGCGGCCGAAGCGCGGTACATGGATATCTTTGAGCAAATCCAAGCGGATACCGACGTGGATGGCGACACCTCCATCGCGGAGAGTGATTTCTTCTCGTCCCTGTCGCTGTCGGCTTATTCCCATGTTATTGCGGGAGCTACGGACACTGCACAGTTCCAAGCTATCCATGACCAAATGCTGGACAGCGTGACAGACGGATCGCTGGATAACCTGCTCGATACCGAAGGCGCGCGTCTCGATGCAGGCATCGGCTTCTCGCATTCCGCTGGGGTCGCGATCTCATCAGCCTATGACTATTGGGCGCTGTTTGAAGAAACACAGAACCCTGCCTTCTATGACGCCTATTCCAATGTGATGGAGTGGACGGAAACCTATGCCCCAGAAATGGGCGAAAGCATCGCACCGGGCCATTGGTTGCCAAACTTTGCCTCCTTTGGTGCAGATTTGCCGGGTCAACTGCCTGTCGAAGAATTGGACGGAAGCCTTACAGCCGAAATCGAAGAGTGGCAGATGGGTGAGGCAACGCCTGTTGATCCCGAAGCACCTGTTGACCCTGAAGAGCCTGCGGTCCCCACAGACCCAACCGCACCCGAAGTCGAAGATATGGTACCGACGGGAAGTGCTGCTGATGACGAGCTCACTGGCGGTGCGGACGATGACGTTCTGGACGGTCAAACTGGCAAGGACACACTTGACGGTGGCGCGGGTGATGACACTCTGCTTGCTGGATATGATGATGGCACAGGCGATGTGTTCATCGGCGGCACGGGCAATGACACCTATGACATCGAGAACTCTGATGTCAGCGCATTCGCCTTCGATGTTGATTTGGCCGCAGGGTCCGACCAATACGGCAACAGCCTTTCCGGCATCGAGAACGTACTGGCAGGGAATGGTAATGACACGTTGAGCGGCGACGCAGAGGATAATCTGCTGAGCGGTGGCGCAGGTGCAGATACGCTGACGGGTGGATCAGGCGACGACATCTTCTCGGTCACGGCTGAGGTAGGGGCCTTGCAGATCACTGACTTTGGCTTTGATGCCGAGGCTGACCAGATCGACGTCTCTGAACTCGCATCCGTTTTTGCCGATGCAGAAGAGTTGATGGCCGCGTTGAGCTTTGACAATGGAGTGACGACGTTCAACATCGATCTCGATGACGAGAGCAGATTGGTCACCATCCAGTCCGAAGACGAGCTGGACGAAGACGACTTTATCTTCTGAACCGTATAAAAAATTGGAGCGTCAGCACACAATGCTGACGCTCCTTTTACATCGAATGAAGCGCGGGTTAGCGCCTAAATCGGGTCAATATCACCCTGTTCACGGCCTGCGTGGAAATCGGCTTGCCATTGGGCAAATGTCCCTGCCCCGATCGCCGCGCGCATGCCTGCCATGATATCCTGATAATAACGCAAGTTGTGCCATGTCAGCAGCATGGAGCTGATCATCTCCTGAGAGCGAAAGACGTGGTGCAGATAAGCGCGTGAGTAGTTCTGGCATGCAGGACAGCCGCAGTTCTCATCCAGCGGGCGCGGATCATCGGCGTGGCGGGCATTCTTGATGTTGAGCACGCCCATGCGCGTAAACACCTGCCCCGTGCGGCCAGAGCGTGACGGCAAAACGCAGTCCATCATATCAATGCCCCGCGCAACAGCGCCCACAATATCGTCAGGCTTACCCACGCCCATGAGGTAGCGCGGCTTGTCCTGCGGCAACTGCTCTGGGGCATAGTCGAGGCAATCAAACATCGCCTGCTGCCCCTCACCTACCGCAAGCCCACCCACCGCATAGCCATCAAATCCGATCTCGCGCAACGCCTCGGCAGATTGCTGGCGCAGGTCTTGCTCCAACCCGCCTTGCTGAATACCGAACAGCGCATGACCGGGACGATCTCCAAACGCATCTTTGGAGCGTTTGGCCCACCGCATCGACATCTCCATACTCTCGGCAATGCGCGTGCGGTCCGCAGGAAGTGCGGGACATTCGTCAAAGCACATCACGATATCTGAGCCGAGCAGCTTTTGTATCTCCATCGAGCGCTCGGGCGTGATCTCGTGCTTGGAGCCGTCGATGTGGCTTTTAAAGGTCACACCGCGCTCAGTGAGTTTGCGCAAGTTCGCAAGGCTCATCACCTGAAAACCGCCGCTGTCTGTCAAAATCGGGCGGTCCCAATTCATAAACTTGTGCAAGCCACCAAGGCGGTCAATCCGCTCTGCCGTGGGGCGCAGCATCAGGTGATAGGTGTTGCCCAACAGAATATCCGCCCCTGTTTCACGTACAGATGATGGCATCATCGCCTTAACGGTCGCCGCCGTGCCAACAGGCATAAACGCAGGTGTGCGAATTTTCCCGCGGGGCGTGTTGATCTGGCCTGTGCGCGCACGTCCGTCAGTAGCATCGATCTGGTATGTAATTGCGGTCATGGGAGGCCCTCAAACTGTTATTGTCACGGCCTAACCCACCGCTGCACGTCTTGCAATCGGGGCATTTGCACCCCACATTGTAAGGGAAACATAAAAGGAATACTGCATTGAGCCCTGAAGAATTGATTTTGGATCTGCTGCAAAGCAACTTAGGCTGGCTGCTGCTGGCCGCTTTGCTGATTATCGTCGTGCTGAAGGCGGTCAAAATCGTCCCACAATCCGAGCAACATGTGGTGGAGCGTTTTGGCAGCCTGCGCGCGGTGCTTGGACCAGGTATCAACCTGATCGTGCCGTTCTTTGACAAGATTGCCCACCAGATTTCTATTCTTGAGCGTCAGCTTCCGACCGCCTCCCAAGATGCCATTACCCGCGACAACGTGCTGGTGCAGGTCGATACATCCGTCTTCTACCGCATCATCGAGCCGGAAAAGACAGTCTACCGCATCCGCGATGTAGACTCAGCGATTGCCACTACGGTCGCAGGGATTGTGCGGGCAGAGATTGGTATGATGGACCTCGACGAGGTACAGGCGAACCGCTCTGCTTTGATTGCTACTATCAAGAACAACGTCGTGGAATCCGTTGAGAACTGGGGCATCGAAGTGACCCGTGCAGAAATCCTCGACGTGAACCTTG
>CAWVZA010000045.1:0-18187 GCA_963934545.1 uncultured Sulfitobacter sp. | reverse complement strand
ATTTAGAGTCTTTGGCCAACAAGGGTGGCAGACTGCAGTGAATAGTGCTGGGTGTAAGCAATAACAGAGCGTGGTGGGTTTAGTGAACACACAACCGCGCGTGTGCAGGCGCGCGTGGCATAAATTGAGTGTGAAAAACAAGTCATCCATACCGCTGAATAGCGTAATTCTACGACACTTTGTCTCGCTGAGTGTCTCGCTGAGAAATAAGCTCGACAACTCTAAGACATACTAAGTCATTGATTTATATGGCGATCCCTTGAGGACTCGAACCCCAAACCTGCAGATTAGAAATCAGCTGCTCTATCCAGTTGAGCTAAGGGACCGCTGTAGCCGTTTATGTGCCAAGTCCGCAGGTCCAGCAAGAGGTTGTCGCACTATATTTCGCGGAACCAGTCGGGAAGTGTCGTACGACAGACATAGTTGATAAAGGGTGGCTTGATAATGCCGCGTTTTGGATCGCGCACAGGGTTGTCGCGGATTTGTTCATAGCCGAGCGCTACAGCCTCATCCCATGGCAATTGGGTGGCTGCGGCGGTTTTGCGAAAGAACCGTTCAGCATGGAAATCGGGCTTTGCCCAGCCGTTCACGTTCCAGTCTTCACCGACGCTGTCAGCAACGGATTGGCGAACGGTGTTTGAGGCGGTAAGTGCTTCAAGACTTGCGTGTTTAAGGTGGACATAGAACCCGTCATCGGGCATCTCGAATGGGAATTCATCCGTCTTGCGGTAGCCGCAGAACACCCCGTGCCAGCGTAGGGGAATGGCTTTGCGAACAGCAAATGCCTTGCTGTAATTGCCCGTTACGCATGCTGTGCTGCGATCGGTGAGGGCCATATCAGTGGGTTTGAGGGGCTTGTCCCCTTCCACTTCTGCAACGTTGAGGCCAAGCGCAAAGAGTGCAGGCGCCTTGGTGGATTTGAACATCTCCTCAAATGAGCCGTAGGTGTTGGGATTGTAGCACACCAGCTCATCCGCTTCGGTCTGGATCACCCAATCATAAAGGTTGCCCAGCCCTGATTGGATACCGTTGATCACGCGCAGCCGCTTGCGGTCAAAGCTCTTCAAATCCTCAGGATCACGCGGGATGTTGAGGATACTGGCCTCGGTGCAGATTCTTGCGATCTCGGGATCGACGCCATGGGAGATGACATAAAGATCCTCGGCACCGAGATATTTGGCGTAATGGCGGTACCATTGGTCCAATGCCCAGTAGTCGCGGTAGACCATCGTGATGGCGCAAATTTTCATGCCTGTATCCTCATGTTGCCGTTTGCGTAGCGGGCGGGCGGGCCACGATCAAGGATTTGCGTAAGTTGCGCGTGGAAAGCTATGTGCTGTGGCATCAGTGTGGCGGGTATTATGCCCAGAAAGGCTTGCATCATTCTGAAGGGCCAAGCATTCAGTTGGATATGTCAGATGAAATTGAAAATGATGAACGCGCACTTGCTGCGTTGGGATGGACCCCCTTTTTTGCCGAGCAAGTCGCAGCGGAAGAAGCGCATCTGACGCCTCTGCGTATTGCGACTGTGCACCGTGCGCGGATGGGCGCCGAAGCAGTGAGCGGACGTGCAAAACCATCGCTGCCGCTGGGGCAGAAAACCACGGAATTTGCTGTGGGTGATTGGGTGCTGGCGGAGCCGGACACCCACCTCATTATTCGCCGCCTTGAGCGGCACGCCCTGTTGCAGCGCAAGATCGAGGGCGGGCGCGGCCCACAGCTTATTGCGGCAAATGTAGACACGCTGTTCATCGTGACGTCGTGCAATGATGATTTTAATCCTGCGCGGCTTGAGCGGTATCTTGCGCTTGCCAATGAGGCGGAGACTAATCCCGTGATTGTGCTGACAAAAGCGGATCAAGTTGAGGATGTCTCTCCCTTTGTGGACCAAGCCAAAGTGCTTCAGCGTGATTTGGCTGTGGTGACCGTGAACGGAAAGCTGGCGGACGCCATTGAAGTGCTCGCCCCGTGGTGCGGCGAGGGACAGACGGTGGCCTTGGTTGGCTCCTCGGGTGTGGGGAAGTCGACATTGCTCAATACATTGGCGCAAAAGACAGGTGAGGATGCGCAGCTCACGGGCGGTATCCGCGAGGTCGACGCCAAGGGGCGGCACACGACCACATCGCGTTCACTGCATTCCATTGCGCATGGTGGTTTGGTCATCGACACACCCGGGATTCGCACCTTGCACGTGAGCGATTTGGCGATTGGTCTGGATGTTCTTTTTGCCGAGATCACCGAGCTGGCACCGACCTGCAAATTCCGCGACTGCACTCATATGCACGAGCCGGGCTGTGCTGTGCTCAAAGCTGTGAAGGCTGGAACCTTGGACCCTGCGCGGATCGACCGCTGGCGTAAACTATCGGCGGAGAACACGGCCAACACACCGCAAAGCACCGGTGCACGAGGGAACAAGATCACGCGCATACCGGGCAAACGGCGCTAAAGCCTAAAGTGCGATCCAAGCGGTTTTAAGGTCAAAGAATTTGTCCATCGCATGCAGGGATTTGTCGTGTCCGTTGCCCGACTGTTTGACCCCACCCAGCGGCACAGTGCCGTCCGCGCCGCCATATGTGTTCACATGCATAACGCCCGCTTGCAGCTTTGCAATCATGCGGTGAGCGCGCGACAGGTTGGATGTCCAGACTGCACTTGCCAGTCCGAATTCTGTGCCATTGGCCAGTGCCAGTGCCAGTGCTTCGTCGTCCGTATCGAACGGCGTGATGGCAAGGACGGGACCAAAGACTTCTTCGCGTGACAAGCGGTCGGAGGGAAGAACATCGGAGACAATCGCAGGGGCCATATAAAAGCCGCCCGTCGCGGCCAATAATTGCTCGCCACCATGCACAGGGCGACCCAGCGCACGGGCTTCGGCCACAAAGGCAAGGTTTTGCTCTAGTTGACGAGCGGAATTTACTGCGCCTGCCGCGCTGCTAAGATCGAGGGGGTCACCGATTTTCAGATCGTCAGCGGCCTTGATCAACAGGCTGGTGAATTCCTCTTGGACGGATCGTTCTACCAACAATCGCGCGCCTGCGATGCAGACTTGGCCCGAGTTGCTGAAGATACCAGCGGCGGAGACTTTGGCTGCTTTTGCCAAATCAGGGGCATCGGCAAAGATAATGTTGGGAGATTTGCCACCCAGCTCCAGATAGACGCGTTTCATATTCGAGCGTGCAGAGGCCTCCGTCAAGCGGCGGCCTGTGGCGCCTGATCCTGTAAAAGTCAGTACATTTACGTGCATGGATTCTGCGATGGCAGCACCGACAACGGCACCTTCACCCGTCACAATGTTCAGCACACCTGCGGGCAGACCTGCATCCAGTGCTAACTCAGCGATGCGGATCAGAGTGAGAGATGCCGTCTCAGGCGGTTTAACCACTACAGTGCAGCCAGCGGCCAATGCAGGCCCCAGTTTCCATGCACCAATCATCAGTGGAAAGTTCCAAGGAATGATCGCACCGACCACGCCCACAGGCGTCTTGTGGATCATACCCAAAGTGTTGCCATCAGTAGGGGCAATCTCACCATACACCTTATCAAGAGCCTCGGCGTAGTAGCGAATGGTTTGCGCTGCTCCCAAGGGTTCAGCCTTGAGCGCCATCGAGATTTCGGTGCCATTGTTGCGCACGCCCAGCACGGCAAGGGCAGGTGCGTTTTGCTCAATCAGCGCGGCCAATTTCAGCATGATCTTTTTGCGTGCTGCAGGGGCCAAGTCGGACCAGCGCCCGTCATCAAATGCCCGTCGTGCCGCTTCAATCGCGCGGTCCGCATCTGCGGCCGTGCTGCGCGGCATAGTTGTCAGAACGCTCCCGTCGATGGGTGAGATGACATCCATTGTCTGGCCGTCTGATGCGGCACAGGGCTCGCCGTCAATCAGGTTATGTGCAGGGGCGACGGGCGCGGCGCTCAGGGTGTCAATGGCGTCTTGCTCCAGCATGTCATTAGGTCCAGTGTTTGAATAAGGATAAGGGAGATAAACTTAACTTATGAACTAATTTAAGCCCTGGGAAGACAGTTTATGCGTTGGTCGCACATGTTATCGAAATTCTACCCACTTGAGCCATACTAAGAGATATGTTAGCGCTAACCCTGACGCAATTTAGTTATTGCCACCGATAGAAATTGATTAGGAACCCCGATGACCCTCAATCATAGACTAGCCGAAATCACCGACCGGATTACAGCGCGTAGTGGACAAACCCGCGCCGCCTATCTTGCGCGGATGGATGCTGCACGGCGTAAAGGGCCGTCGCGAGGCCATTTGTCATGTAGTGGTCAGGCGCATGCCTTTGCGGCTGCGGGTCCTGATCAAGGATCACTTGCTACAGGGCAGGGCGGCAACCTCGGGATCGTTACCGCCTACAATGATATGCTCTCTGCGCACCAACCGTATGAGCGTTATCCGACCCTGATCCGCGATGCCGTGCGCGCAAACGGTGGTACGGCCCAAGTGGCGGGCGGCGTGCCTGCCATGTGTGATGGGGTTACTCAAGGCGAAGCAGGGATGGAGCTGAGCCTGTTCTCACGTGATGTGATCGCCATGGCCGCAGGGGTAGCACTCAGCCACAATACCTTTGATGCGGCTGTCTTCTTGGGTGTCTGTGACAAGATCGTACCTGGCTTGGTCATCGGCGCACAAATATTTGGTCATTTGCCAGCAGTGTTCATTCCTGCGGGACCGATGACCAGTGGTTTGCAAAATGACGAGAAGGCCACAGTGCGCCAGCAATTCGCGGCGGGTGAAGTCGGGCGTGACGTGCTGATGGCCGCAGAAATGGCAGCATACCACGGACCCGGCACATGCACATTCTATGGCACGGCCAACACAAACCAGATGTTGATGGAATTCATGGGCCTCCATTTGCCCTCCTCCAGCTTCATCAATCCAGGTGCAGAAATTCGTGATGCCTTGACCGTTGAGGCCGCGCGCCGCGCCCTGTCGATGAGTGATTTGGGTGAGAACTATACTCCTGTTTGTGAGATTTTGAGCGAGAAAGCCTTTGTGAACGGCATGGTTGGCCTGATGGCGACGGGTGGCTCGACCAACTTACTCATTCACTTGATCGCGATGGCGCGGGCTGGTGGGATCATTTTGGATTGGCAGGATTTCTCTGACATCTCCGACACCGTGCCGCTGCTGGCGCGGGTCTATCCCAATGGCTTGGCCGATGTGAACCATTTCCATGCGGCGGGTGGCCTTGGCTATATGATCGGTCAGTTGCTTGAGGTTGGCCTGCTGCACCCTGATACAAAAACTGTTGCGGGCGAAGGCCTGCACAATTATACCCAAGAGCCGTTTATGGACGGTGATGTGCTGGCATGGCGTGCGGGTACCAAAGAGAGCTTGAACACCGGCATTTTGCGTCCTGTGTCAGAGCCGTTTCAGACGTCGGGTGGGCTGAAACGTCTGTCAGGCAGCCTTGGGACAGGTGTGATCAAAGTGTCTGCCGTTGATCCGCAGCATCATATCATCGAGGCACCCGTGCGCGTGTTCCACACCCAAGAGGCCGTCAAAACCGCGTTCAAAGCGGGTGAGTTTACATGGGACGTGATTGTTGTGGTCCGCTTTCAAGGGCCAAAGGCCAACGGCATGCCAGAACTGCACAGCCTGACGCCGATGTTGGGCATTATGCAGGGGCGTGGATATAAGGTGGCTTTGGTCACAGATGGTCGTATGTCGGGCGCGTCTGGCAAAGTGCCTGCAGCAATTCATGTCAGCCCAGAGGCGTTGGATGGTGGGCCGATCGCCTATCTTCAAGACGGTGACGTTTTGCGGCTGGATGCTGAAACAGGCACGCTCGAGATCATCACTGATGGCGTGCTGGACCGTGAGGCTGTCACGGCAGACATGACCCATAACAACTTCGGAACAGGTCGTGAATTGTTTGCGCCCTTCCGCAATGCTGTGGGGACGGCCGACACTGGCGCCTCCGTTTTCGGGAATTAAGATATGATGAATAACACTGCCTATATCCGTGAGCTGGCTGCTCAAGCGCCAATCATTCCAGTGCTAGTGGTTGAGGATGTCGCAGATGCGGTTCCCCTCGCTGAGGCGTTGGTTCGTGGGGGTTTGCCCGTGCTGGAGGTGACACTGCGCACGGATGCGGCGTTGGAAGTGATTGCTGCGATGGCCACTGTCAAAGGCGCATATGCCGGTGTTGGAACGCTCGTCACGCTGGATGATGTGCGCGCGGCCAAGGCGGCAGGTGCCACTTTTGGTGTCACACCCGGCTCGCCCACAGCGTTGATTGATGCCTGTATCGCGGCCGAGTTGCCGCTGTTGCCTGGTGCAGCGACGGTGACGGAGGCGATGACCCTTCAGGCGCGTGGGTTCGAAGTGCTCAAATTCTTCCCTGCTGAGGGGGCAGGCGGGATTAAGACGCTCAAGGGATTGGGCGGTCCATTACCCGATCTGTCCTTCTGCCCCACGGGTGGCGTCACGCCAGAGAATGCAGCCGATTACCTCGCACTCTCGAATGTGGTTTGCGCAGGGGGTAGTTGGATCGCGCCATCAGCCCTTGTGAAAGCGGGCAAGTGGTACGAGATCGAAGATCGCGCGCGCCACGCTGCCGCTTTACCGCGTTAGTCGAAGTTTAGATCGACACGGCCGAAGTCACCAAAGTCGGCGGCGAATGTGCTGCCGCTCGGGGCTTCAACGGGGCGAATGAACGACCCTGACAGGACTACTTCGCCTGCTTGCAACCCTTTGCCGAATTGCGCCAGACGGTCCAAAAGCCAGATAATTCCTGTGACAGGATCATTAAGCACACCTGCACCTAGACCCGTTTCCTCAACCACACCGTCCCATGCCACGATTGCACCGACCCAGCGCAGATCATGAGCGTCAAACGCGTGGGTTTTGTCGCCCATCACGATGCCTGCATTCGCCGCATTGTCAGACACTGTATCCACGATAATCCGTGCTTTGCCAGTTACAGGGTCGGCGCGTAAAATTCGGGTGTCGAGGATTTCGAGACATGGGGCGACATGGGCAGTTGCTGCGATCACGTCTTCGCGGCTATGCCCCGCGCCTGCGATATCAGCCCTCATGACAAAGGCAATCTCTGCCTCGATACGCGGTTGGATGAAACGGTCTTTGGCAACCGTATCACCGCTTTGATACAGCATGTTATCGAGCAGGATACCGCTGTCAGGCGTGGTGATCCCAAGCGCTTGTTGCATCGCACGGCTGGTCAGACCGATTTTCCAACCGATGCGGCTGCGCCCTGCGGTGTAGTGCATGTCGATGAGCATGTCTTGAACACGGTAGGCGTCCTCAAGCACTGCATTGGGAAAAGCGGAGGAAATGAGGCCGCATTGCACCCCGGATTTGTCAGCTTCAAACAGCATTTCAGCAGCGGTGGTCACATCATTCGGGGTCATTCGTCAACGACCCCGTTGGTGAGTGTTCCGATGCCTTCTGCAAATACGTCAATCTGGTCACCGGGAACGAGGTAGCGTGGCGGATCAAAGCGTGCGCCTGCACCCGTAGGTGTGCCTGAGACGATTATGTCGCCGGGAACGAGGGTGGTGAAGGTCGAGATATAGGCAATCTGGCGCGCGACGGGGAACATCATGCGGCCTGTGCGGTCATCTTGGCGCAACTCGTCATTCACGCGGGTTTGCAGGGCTACATCTGTGATCTGTTCGTCACGCTCGAACGGGACCAGCCAAGGCCCCATAGCACCCGAGCCATCCCAGTTTTTGCCTTGGGTCACGTTGAACTTGGCGTGGCGTACCCAATCGCGCAGGGTGCCTTCATTGCACAATGTGAGCGCCGCAATATGGTTGAGCGCATCCTCTTGTGGGATGCGGCGGCCACCCTTGCTGATGATCACAGCAATTTCGCCCTCATAGTCAAGCTGCGGCGTCTCTGGCGGACGCGTGAGCGGCGTGCCGTGGCCCACAAAGGAGCGCGGAAAGCGCGGGAAGAGCGACATGTTCGGTGGCGCTTCTTGGCCGTCCTTATACTCTGCGTTGCGGTCGGGAAAGTTGACGCCGACGCAGATGATCTTTTCGGGGTTCGGCACGGGAATATCCCAGCGCACCTCATCCAGCGTATGACGTGCCCTTACATCGAGCGCACGGGTGGCGAGGGCACCAAGCCCGTCTGCCTCAATCACATTGCGCATTGTTGCCCATTCGGGAAATTCGGGCGACAGCGGGATCAGGCCATCCTGCGCCACTGCGCCATAGTACTGTTGGTCATTCACGGTGTAGGTTGCAAAATTCATGAGGCCTCCGCCAGTTCACACAGCACATCATAGCCTGTGTCGATATCATCTTCGGTGCAGTCAAATTGTCCAATTTGAAAACGGATAACCATGTCACCGTCAACGCGGGTTTGGGTAATGTAGATACGTCCATCATCGTTCACGCGGTCCACAAAGGCGAGTTGGCCGTCACTGTCCACGCCAGTCAGTTTGAACGTGAAAAGTGATAAGACAGGCTCGGTCACGATCTCAAACGCTGAGTGGGTGCGGAGTTTTTTGGCCAGATCCTCGGCCCAGTTCACGTGATTGCGCAGGCGGTTTCGCAGCCCTTCCATCCCGTAGGAGCGCATGAGGAACCACAGCTTGAGCGCGCGGAAACGGCGGCCCAGTGGAATTGACCATTCGGAATAGTCGATGATGTCCTGATCGCTGGTTGTGAGCAGATAGTCTGCGCGCATCGCCAGCGTTTTGACCAAGGCCTCTGGATCGCGGATAAAATGGGCGGAGCAGTCAAACTGCGCACCCAGCCATTTGTGCGGGTTGAAAACAATGCTGTCTGCGCCCTCGATGCCAGTCCAAAGCGTGCGATATTCGGGGCATATCATACCCGCACCAGCCCATGCGGCGTCCACATGACAGTAGAGACCTTCAGCCTTTGCCACGGCCACAACGGCTGCAATGTCATCACATGCGCCCGTGCCTGTGCCGCCTGTGCATGCAACGATACCAGCGGGGACCATACCTGCTGCGAGGTCAGCCTTGATCGCAGCGGCGAGGGCACGCGCGTCCATGCCGCGCGTGGCTCCGATGGTGGGGATGCGCACCAGATTATTGCGCCCGATGCCAGACACCCAAACAGCGCGGTCAACCGAAGAATGCACCTCGTTTGAAGTATAGACCCGCAGTTGCCCTTGGACGTGTAAACCGTCTTCGTTCCCGCGCCAGTTAGTTGCACGCTCGCGCATGACCAGTACGGCAGCGAGGGTCGCCGAGGATGCGCTGTCTTGGATCACGCCATGAAAATCATCAGGCAGGCCGATCCCGTCGCGCAGCCATTCCAGCATGCGGGTTTCCATCTCCGTCGCGGCGGGGGAGGTCTGCCAAAGCATACATTGCGCAGCCAGCGTGGTCACAAGGAACTCGGCCAGCATTGATGGCGGCGAGGCATTGGCGGGGAAGTAGGCAAAGAAGCGTGGGTGCTGCCAATGGGTCATGCCCGGCATCACGATCTTTTCGAAATCGCCAAATATCTGTTCCATTGCCTCTGGCCCCTCTGGGGCAGTTTTGGGCAACTGAGCGGCTATCTCACCATAGCGGGTTTGCGCCCGCACGGGGCGGTCACGCAAATTTTCATGATAGTCGCGGCCCCAGTCGGCAATCTGGCGACCCCATTGGGCGAATTCGTCCCACTTCATCTTTGTCCCCTTTACGGTGCGATGATCGGCTGTGCCTTGAGAACGCTCTCGACCAGCTCGGCACCCTCAAACTTTGATCCCAATTCAAACCATGATTGTGGCGCAGGTGCACCCCACAATGTCTGGCGCTGGGGGTCTTTAAGATCCCACTTGATTGGCTCCAGATCAGGATCGAGTGTCTGGTAATCGGAGCAGTAGATTTCTGTACGGTGACCGTCTTGATCGCGGATATAGAGGAAGAAAGCATTGGAGATGCCGTGGCGCCCTGGTCCGCGCTCGATGTTGGCGACGTATCCTGTGGTCGACATCAGATCGAGCAGGTCGATGATGTTCAAGGGCGTTGGCACCCAAAACGCCATGTGGTGCAGGCGCGGTCCAGTGCCGTTGGTAAAGGCAATGTCATGCACGCCGCCCTTGCGGTGCATCCATGCGGCCCATGTGCGGTCCGTCTCTTCATCTGCGGTGTATTCGGTGACGCGGAAGCCCATGTCGCCGTAAAAGGCGACTGCCTCATCCACATTCGCGCTGAACAGGTTGAAGTGGTCGATGCGCAGCGGCTTCACACCACGGTAGAGTTTGTATTCTTGCGCAATTACGGGAAGGCGTTCCATCTTGGCGTAGAACTCAAGCGGCACGCCCCACGGATCGCGAGTGCGCAACACGCGGCCCATGAAGGGGCGCTCGATGAATTCTGTGGGCAGGTCGCGCGCTTTGAACCACGCCTCCGCCTTGTCTAGCTCGCCTTCATCCCAGACTTTGAAGCCCAGAACGACGACTTCGCCGCTGGTCCCTTTGCGCAGGATCACGCAGTGGTGGCCGCGTTCTTCCATGGCGCGCAGATAGATGGCATCGGCGTCCTCATAGGTGACTTGCAAGCCAAGGGTGTCGACGTAATAGGCGCGTGACCACGCCAGATCGCGCACGAACAGCTCGATGTGGCTGAGGCGGATGATGTTAAAGTCGGGGTACAGGTTCGGGGCTGGGATAGGCATATGGGGTCTCCTTTACGCGCCAAGCTGCGGGATGCGGTGCAGCCCTGTCGCGATCGCGATATTCTTTTGTTCCATGTAAAACTCAAACGACCAATCGCCGCCGTCACGACCAATGCCGCTCGCCTTGGTGCCGCCGAACGGTGCAGGCAGGTGGCGTACGTTTTCAGAGTTCACCCAGATCATGCCAGCCTCCAGAGCGTCCGAAAAGCGGAGCGCACGGGTGAGATCGTTGGTCCAGAGGTATCCTGCCAAACCGTAGGCTACATCATTGGCGATGTGTAGCGCCTCGGCTTCATCCTTGAACGGGATGGAGGTGAGGACGGGGCCAAAGATTTCCTCTTGAGCCACGCGCATATCGGGGGTCGCATTGGTGAACAGCGTCGGTGCTACATAGTGGCCATCACTCTCTGGCGTAGTGCCACCAGCGGCGATGGTCGCGCCATCCTCGCGTGCCACGTCGAAGTAGCTGACAACTTTGTCGTAGTGCACTTTGTGGATCAGCGGGCCGACCTCGGTATTCGGATCAAGGGGGTGGCCAACGCGGATGTTGTTGACGCGCTTGATCAGCTTGGCCTCGAATTCCTCACGCACGCTTTCTTGGATCAGTAGGCGGGAAGACGATGTGCAACGTTCGCCATTGAGTGAGTAGATCATGAAGACGGCAGCATCGAGGGCACGGTCAAGATCGGCATCTTCAAATACGATGACAGGGTTCTTGCCGCCGAGCTCGAAGTGTACGCGCTTTAGGGTGTCGGCACCCTGTTTCATAATCATCGAGCCTGTACGGCTTTCGCCGACAAAGGCGATGGCCTTGATATCGGGATGCTCGGTCAGCGCTTTGCCCGCGTCCTCACCCATTCCGTTGACGAGGTTCAGAACACCGTCAGGCAGACCAGCACCGCGGCAAATTTCCGAGAGCAGACGCGCCGTGAGCGGTGAGAATTCGGCAGGTTTATGCACAACTGTACAACCCGCAGCCAGCGCAGGGGCGATCTTCCAGGTGGAAAGCATGAAGGGTGTGTTCCACGGGGTGATGACGCCAACAGGGCCGATTGGTTTGCGGCCTGTGATGTTCACGTGATCGGGGGAGGGGAGGCTTTTGCCATCCTGCGCACCTGGGGCGAGATCGGCGTAAAAGCGGAAGTTGGCAGCGCCGCGCAGGGCTGCTTTGGACATAAAGCGCATGGCTTGGCCCGTGTTCCAGCATTCGCAGAGCGCGATCTCGTCTGAACGTGCCTCAATGGCATCCGCGATTTTGTGCAGCAACGCTTTGCGCTCTTTGCCGGGCATGGCTGCCCATGCGGGGAAGGCGGCTTTTGCAGCTTTTGCAGCGCGGTCAATATCGGATGCATCGCCACGAGCAACGTTTGCGATCAGGCTTTCGTCAACGGGGGAGCGTGTCTCGAACGTCTGGCTACCCGCCTCGTCCTTGCCGCCGATCAGGTTTTGAATGCCTATCTTTTGAAACCGCTCCAGATGAACTCCAAGGCGGGTCAGATTTTCGTTAAGTTTGCTCATGCCATATCCTCCGGCAGGTAATCGCGGATGGAGCTGGTCTTACGGCTCAAATCGGCATCAATGTCGCGCATCTCAAGCGACAGCATAAAGGGGTGTGCGGCCATATAGGCAGCGATGAAATCAGTTGCCGCAACGAATATTGCATCTGTCGTGGCAGTTTTGGCCTCAGCCGTACGGCCAGCGCGCAGACGCACATGAATGTCGATGAAGCTGTGTTGGGGTGCGCCATCCGCAATCACAACATGCGTGCAAGCGATAGCACGGACGCGAATGCCTGCTGGTGGGAAGACACCTGTCTTGGCGGCTGCATTTTTGAGCGCAACGCACAAACCGTGCATATCCAGCACGGCGTCAAGATTCGGGGAATACTCCAATGTTATATGCGGCATATCTCCTCCTAGCTCATATTACTTGCTTTGTTAATCAAAAATAGTGATTGTGTCAATTCGTCAAGAGTGGCTCATAGTTGTTTTATGAACATCGATGACACTTCCAGCGAGTCGACATCTCACCTGCGGCGCACAAACAGATCCCTTCCTATTGCGCTCTTGCGGGCGCGGGAGACTGTGATGGGTCCTGTGCGCGAAATGCTGTCTGACAGTTCCGTAAACGAGCAAAAGTGGCGCGTGCTGCGGGTTCTGGATGAAGGTGGAGCGTTAGATCAAAACACCATCGCGCAGCGCGCTTGTCTTTTGCTGCCCAGCCTGACGCGGATACTGAGTGCGATGGAAGCGGATGACCTCGTTTCTCGTCGCGCAGATGACGCAGACCGTCGCCGGAGCATTGTAAAGATAGAGGCCGCAGGGCGTTCAATTTTGGAGCACCACGATACACAGGCCCGTGCTTTGGTCACGGACCTGAGGGCGAAGTATGGCGAAGAGAAATTCGAGCAACTGCTCGATATGCTTGAGGATTTGCAGAGCGTCGAGATCAAGCGTTAGTCGGAATTGTCCTCGGTATGACGCTGCCGCAAAGGGCCTCGATACCTTTCGGTAAACTTTTCAGGCATTTCAGAGCCGTCATAGAGAAAGGGAAGAACCCCTTTGCCAAGTGACTTGCCACGCATCGCTTTGATGTCATCTTCGGATTTGGTCACACGCTGTGACATACGGCGACCCCATTGTGCCAACATATCATAGAGCCGGTCGATTTCTGCCTGATGAGTGTAGCCCTTGGCAAGATCGTTGAACTCTTCGGGGTCTGTTTCGAGATCAAACAACATCGGGCGCATGCCACCTTCGGCATGCATCATTTTGAATTGTCCATCAAACACCATAAACAGACGTGCATCACGCGGCTCTAACCCGAGTTTTACGCATTGCGGCGTCACCGAATAATCGTATTCCGAAATTACAAACTCGCGCCAGTCAGGCGTCTCACCGCGCAGCCATGGCATCAACGATCGACCTTCAATAATGTGATCAGGTACTTTGCTGCCTGCTGCATCAACGAAAGTGGCTGCGAGGTCGATGCTCTCTACCAATGCGTCACAAACTGCGCCGCGTGCTGCATCCGCACTCTCCCGCGGATCAAAGATGATGAGCGGCACCTTGACCGATTGCTCATGGAACAGGTCCTTTTCACCCAGCCAGTGATCGCCGAGGTAATCGCCGTGATCAGAGGTCAGCACGATCATCGTGTCTTTTAGCGTATCTGTTTCTTCCAGATGATCGAGCAGGCGACCCAATTGGTCGTCGCATTGCTTGATCAGGCCCATATACGCAGGGATCACTTTCTCGCGGACCTCCTCGCGCTGAAAGGCGCTTGCGATTTTGTTGCCTTGGTAGGCGCCGTAAACGGGATGGGGATTGTCCAATTCAACCTCGTCGCGCAGGGCAGGTGGCACATGCTCGGGTCCGAACATATTGTGATAAGGGGCAGGGACGATGTAGGGCCAGTGTGGCTTGATAAAGCTGACGTGGGCGCACCACGGACCTTTTGTCTGCTCCATGAACTCAATGGTTTGACTGGTCAGCCACGGCGTTTCGCTATCCTGCTCGCGGATATTTGCGGGCTGGTCTGCATTGCGGAACATCCAGCCTGAAGCGATCTGTTCGTCAGTGACCCCTGCGTTTGCGTAATCTGCCCACGGATTTTCGCCGTCGTAGCCCTTTGACTTGAGATACTCGTTATAGGGAGATCGTTTTTCATCGTAATATCCGTCGGGACCATATGCCCACAGACCGTCATCGCGGGCCCACGCATCAAATCCGCATTCTGCCTGTCGTGCACCGATGGCGCTGTCTGGGGATAGGCCCAAACGCTCCATACCAGCTGCATCAGCTTTCATATGTGTTTTGCCTAGCAGCCAGCACTCCATGCCGACCTTGCGCAGATGGTCACCCAATGTCTGCTCGCCCACCCGCAGGGGAAATCCGTTCCATTGTGCGCCGTGGCTAGAGGCGTAACGGCCCGTATAGTAACACATGCGGCTGGCCCCACAGACTGGCGATTGCACATAGGCATTTGTGAACCGCACTCCCATCGCTGCGACGCGGTCGAAATGGGGGGTCTTCAAGTGGGGGTGGCCTGCACAGCTCAGGTAATCAAACCGCAACTGGTCGTACATTATAAATAGAATGTTCATGGCAAGGCCCTCCTGTTGGCGGCAGATAATCACATCCGGCATCAGGAACTCCAGCGCGAAAGCGTGGCATCAATGACGCAATCGCGGATTGAGGGGGAGGCTGCGTTAATAGATCCTTGGCTCAAATCGTTTAGCTACCGTAAACAGAAGTCCACTGTGGGGGCGAAATTGACAGGATTGTCTAATGTGTAGACAGATCGCCGGCTCGGCAATTGCGCTCGTACTTTACCTTTTGATTGGTGTTGAAGCTGCTGATGCAGCTCCGCGTGAAAAGCTGGGCTATGGCCGTCTGGTAACCAACGACGCTTTTGTTGATGGCAAAGATCGTTGGCGCACAGGCTCTTGGACATCATCGCGTGTATGGGGATCAGACTGGACAGGGCAGGCACCCGCAAGGTTTGGTGACGTGATCGAATTGCGGCTTTCCTCCGAGATATTTGCACCTGTTAATGTGGACCGTCCAGAAGCAGGTGATCGTCCCTACGCGGGGGCATTTTCGATTGGCGCGCACACGCACTTTACGTGGCAGGGATTTGATGCAGCGCTTGGGGCTGACATGGTTGTGACAGGGTCTGGCACTGGATTGGGTGGCTTTCAGCGTGAAGTTCACAAAGTTATCGGTGCGAATGTACCATCACAATCTACTCTTGATGATCAGATTTCAGGCGGCGTGCACCCGACAATTGTCGGCGAGATGAGCCGTGATGTGGCACTGACGCCAAATCTGCATCTGCGTCCGTTTCTAGAGGGGCGTGCGGGTGCTGAGCCGATGGTCCGAGCTGGTGTCGATTTGACCTTTGGACAGATTGGACAGGGCGAATTGTTGGTCCGCGAGAGTGTCACTGGACAGCGCTACCGTGTGGTCAGTGATGAAGAAATGACGGGATTTACCTTCTTACTTGGGGCGGAGGCACGCAGCCTTTGCTGATGTTCCTCAATGGGATGCTGCCGCGAAATTGCGATCTTTGGATTGTGCATCACACGCTTGGCACTGTGGTTGCAGAGACATCGGGTGGGCAGCAAAGTGGTGTCATCTGTTTCACCCCTGGCACGCGCATTCAGACGGGTGATGGTGCACGTTTGATTGAGGATTTGCGTGAGGGCGATACTGTCCAGACAAAAGACAATGGTCTTCAACCGCTGCGTTGGATCGGTCAGCGGCGGATGAGCGGTGCGCGGCTCTTTGCGATGCCTAAGCTGCGACCTATTCGAATATCTGGCGGTGCGCTGGGCGTCGACAGTCCTGATGAGGATCTACTCGTCTCGCCGGAGCACCGAATGCTGATCAAGGGAGCGGTGGCACAAAGTCTGTTCAATACATCAGAGGTTCTGGTGACTGCAAAAGACTTGATTGACGGGACCACGATCACTGTGGATATGCAGTTGCGTGAAGTAACGTATATCCATGTGTTGTTGGACGAGCACCAAATCCTGATGGCGAATGGTTTGGTGTCCGAAAGCTTCCATCCTGCCTCGGCGGCCTTTGCTTCTTTGGATCAAAAGGACCGCAAGCGTTTGTTGTCTGAATATCCCGAGCTTGAGTATGATCCGCATACCTACGGTAGCTTTGCGCGCCGCACTCTGTCGCTTTCTGAGGCGGCAATCATGCGGCATGCAGCCTAGCGTGATTGGGTGGCGTCAAAGCGCCGCCCGCAGTTATCCTGCTTTATGCGCCTCGATCAGCGCTTTGATGATGCTTTTTGCGGTGTCACTGGCCCAATCGGCATCGCCGCGCAAACGGGCGATCTCACGTCCTTCAGGATCAATCAGCACTGTGATCGGCAGGCCGAAGATACCCATTTGGCTGGCCAATGATTGTTTGGGGTCTTGGTGGCGCGGAAGGTTCGTAATGCTGACCTCTTTAAAGAACTTGGATATCCCAGTGGGTGAATTGCGCCCTGTCGCAATGGTCAGCACTTCGAAATCAGGCCCACCCAGTTCGGTTTGCAATTCTGACAGATGCGGCATTTCCTTGCGGCACGGCGCACACCACGTGGCCCAAAAATTCACCAGCACATATTTGCCGCGATAATCCTCAAGCGAGGCTCTTCCGCCATCGTCCTCAAGATCAAAGGACGCATCTGAAGTGGCTTTTGGCGTTTCATGAACCGCCAGTTTTTTCATATCCGCCGTGAGCATCGGGATGATGATATCGGCATCGGAAGCCAGTGCGGGGTTTGCACCCACCGTGAGGGCCGTATAGACGAAGGCAAGCAACAGTTTCTTCATGGGTCCCTCCGGGGAATTAGGCAAATGGCAGATAAGACTTCGAACAAAATGTGGGGCGGCCGTTTCGCCGCTGGTCCTGACGCGATCATGGAAGCAATTAACGCTTCGATCAGTTTTGACAAGCGGATGGCGGCGCAAGATATTGCCGGGTCTCGTGCCCATGCGGCGATGCTCGGCGCACAGGGTATTATCGAGACTAGCGATGCGGAGACCATTCGGGAAGGGCTGCTCACGGTCTTGTCAGAAATTGAAGGTGGAACGTTCGAATATTCCACCGCCCTTGAGGATATCCACATGAATGTGGAAGCGCGTCTGAAAGAAGTGATCGGTGAGCCTGCGGGACGCTTGCACACTGGCCGTTCGCGCAATGATCAGGTTGCCACTGATTTCAAACTTTGGGTGCGCGATCAATTTGATGCTGCTGAGGGTGCGCTGCTCGCGCTCATCAATGCGTTGTTGGCCCAAGCTGAGGCCGGTGCCGATTGGGTTATGCCCGGATTTACGCATCTGCAAACCGCACAGCCCGTTACATGGGGCCACCACATGATGGCCTATGTCGAGATGTTTGGCCGTGACCTTAGTCGCATGCGTGGTGCGCGTGCGCGGATGAATGAGTCGCCTCTGGGCGCTGCCGCTTTGGCAGGTACTTCCTTCCCGATCGACCGCGATATGACGGCGCAGGCGCTGGGCTTTGACCGCCCTTCCGCCAACAGCCTTGATGCAGTGAGTGACCGTGATTTTGCACTGGAATTCCTTGGTGCATCCAGCATCTGCGCCATGCACCTCAGCCGCTTTGCCGAAGAGTTAGTGATCTGGTCTTCTGCGCAGTTCCGTTTTGTGACCCTGTCGGACCGCTTCTCTACAGGCTCAAGCATCATGCCGCAGAAAAAGAACCCTGACGCAGCCGAGCTGATCCGCGCCAAGATTGGCCGCATCTTTGGCGCGAATGTTGCGCTGATGATGGTGATGAAGGGACTGCCGCTGGCCTATTCCAAGGACATGCAGGAAGACAAAGAACAAGTCTTTGATGCGGCTGATTCATGGATGCTGGCGATGGCTGCGATGGAGGGTATGGTCAAAGATATGACCGCCAATTGTGATAGCTTAAAAGCTGCCGCTGGGTCAGGGTTTAGCACCGCAACAGATTTGGCCGACTGGTTGGTTCGCGTTTTGGGCATGCCATTCCGCGATGCGCACCACGTGACCGGAACTCTTGTTGCGCTTGCTGAA
>CAWVZA010000044.1:0-18366 GCA_963934545.1 uncultured Sulfitobacter sp. | reverse complement strand
CTCTTGAACTTGACGATCTGCGCAAATCTTTTGGCAAAGCCGAGATTATTCGCGGTCTAAATCTTAAGGTTGAAAAAGGTGAACGCCACGCGATCATCGGGCCGAACGGGGCGGGGAAATCCACCATGTTCAATCTGATCACGGGCCGTTTCGCGCAAACCTCGGGCCACGTGCGCCTGCACGGAACAGACCTTGCTGGGCTGCAACCGTTTCAGATCAACCGTCTTGGCCTGTCACGCTCGTTTCAGATCACCAACATCTTTCCAAAGATGACAGTGTTCGAAAACCTGCGCTGCTCACTCCTGTGGGCCTTGGGCTATAAATACAGTTTTTGGAATCTGGTCTCGCGTTCACGCGCCCTGAATGAGGCCGCAGAGGTTATATTGGAACAGATCAACCTCACGGCACGCCGTGATCTGCCAGCGGGCGTTTTGTCCTATGCAGAACAACGCGCACTGGAAATTGGCATCACCATCGCGGGGGGCGCCGATGTGATCATGCTCGATGAACCTACGGCAGGGATGTCAAAAAGCGAAACAGATTACATCGTCAGTCTGATCGAAAAAGTCACCGAAAACAAAACCCTCATCGTTGTGGAACACGACATGGGCGTGGTCTTTGGCCTTGCGGATCGGATCAGTGTTCTAGTCTACGGCGAGATTATTTCCACGGGCACACCCGAAGCCGTGCGCGCAGATCAAAAAGTACAGGAAGCCTACCTTGGTGCCGTTATGGAGGACCACTAAATGATAGAAGTCAAAGACCTCCACGCCTATTATGGGAAATCCCACATTCTTCAGGGCGTGACTCTAAATGTGCAGGAGGGGGAAATTGTCGCCCTTCTAGGCCGCAACGGTGTAGGCCGCTCTACGACATGCAAAGCAATCATGGGCGAGGTTGAGCCTCAAGGCTCGGTCAAGTTTCGCGGGCAGGAAATTGCAGGCAAGAAGGCGTATGAGATCGCCAACATGGGCATCGGATATGTCCCTGAAAACCGCGATATCTTTCCCGGTTTGACCACACGCCAGAACCTGACGCTGGGCCTTAAGCCCGGTCAGAAGGATGGCGCGGGGCGTTGGTCGATGCAGATGATGTTCGAGATGTTCGAGAACCTTGACCGCCGCGCCGATGTCGAAGCCTCCGTTCTGTCGGGCGGCGAGCAACAGATGCTCACCATGTGCCGCACGCTGATGGGTGATCCAGATTTTGTCATGATTGACGAGCCGACAGAGGGCCTGTCCCCCCAGATGGTTCAAAAGGTGGCTGAAGTTCTCAAAGCGATTGCTGAGAAGGGAATCTCGACCCTGCTGGTTGAGCAAAAACTCTCCATCGCGATGGACATCGCTGACCGCGTTTATGTGATGGGTCACGGTCAGGTTGTATTTGAAGGCACGCCAGCCGAGCTCAAAGACCGCGAGGATGTTCGCAAGGAGTGGTTGGAGGTCTAGTGACCACATTTGATCCCGCCCGCCTGAACCGCATCGGCACTTGGATGCAAACCTACATAGACGCCCGCCGCTTTGCGGGGGCGTCTGTCCTTGTCGCTCAAGGCGGTAAAGAAGTCTACTACCACGACTGCGGCCTGCGTGATGTAGACGCCAACCAGCCATGGCAGCGCGACACCGTGGCCCGCATCTATTCCATGTCCAAACCTGTCACTTCTGTTGCAATCATGATGTTGGCAGAACGTGGGGTGTTCCACCTCGACGCGCCGCTTTCGGACTTCATTCCTGCATTCAGTGACGTGCACTGCCTGGTGGAAGGTGCTACAAGCATCAATCAGACAGAGCCTTGCGCCACTCCGACTCTGCACCAGCTGCTCACACATACCTCCGGCCTCAGCTACGGGTTCAATCCCGGTGTTCTAGGTGCGGAGATGGCCGCGCAACATATTGAGTTTCGTGGTGACAAGCTTACGATGGCGCAGATGGCTGATAAGCTGGCCGCCCTACCGCTCGCCTTTGTTCCAGGGTCCCGCTGGGAATACTCTGTCGGCACAGACGTCCTTGGCCGCGTGATCGAAGTGGTCACAGGCAAGACACTGGAACAGTTCTTCGTCGACGAGATTTTTGACCCGCTGGGCATGAATGAGACACGCTTTGTCGTGCCTGAGGCTGCAACAGACCGCTTTGCCGCTTGCTACACCCCACTGGCCGGAAACGCGTTCTCCGTTGGCAAAGTAGACAAGGGTGCGGATACCCTACGCCAGCTGGACGGCGCTGATAAGTCACCGTTCCTTAAACCGCAAATCCAATCTGGCGGCGGTGGCCTCGTTGGCACCATCGACGACTACCTCAAGTTTACCGAGATGATGCGCATAGGCGGCGCGGGTCTGATCGGGCCCAAAACGCTGGACTTCATGATGCGCAACCATCTGGGCACCGATATCGCATCCATGGGCCCCACCAGCTTTGCCGAACAACCGATGGAGGGGATGGGCTTTGGCCTCGGCGGTGCGGTGGTTCTTGATCCGGGCCGTGCCCGCGCGCCTTCCAGCATTGGCGATTTCAGCTGGGGCGGCATGGCCTCCACCGCCTTCTGGATCGATCCCGTCTTTGACCTTTCGGTCATCTTCTTCACCCAGCTCATCCCGAGCAGCGCCTATCCCGCACGCCCACAACTCAAAGCGCTGATCCATGGGGCGCTCACATGAACCCCGTCCTCTGGACCCCGACGCCAGAGCGCGCCAATGCCTCCACCATGGCAGCCTTCGAGTGGTTCATAGGCGAGACACGCAGCCTCACATTCGCCGACTATAACGAGATGTGGGAATGGAGCGTCACCGACCTTGATGCATTCTGGGCCGCGATCTGGGACTTCTTCAACATCCGCGCCAGCGTTCCGTATGAGACGATCCTAGCCACCCGCGCGATGCCGGGCGCAGAATGGTGCCCCGGTGCGATGCTCAACTACGCCGACAATGTGCTGTGTCAGGCAGAAGGTCGCGAAGATCACCCTGCCATCATAAGCCAGTCCGAGACCTCGGGCCGCAAGGAACTCACATGGGGCGAACTGCGGGCCCAAGTCGCCTGCGTCGCCCACCATCTCAAAGGAATGGGCGTCACCCAAGGCGACCGCGTGGTTGCAGTCCTGCCCAATACCGAAGCGGCGCTCATTGCCTTTCTCGCCACCGTGAGCATCGGTGCGGCTTGGTCGCTCTGTGCGCCCGACATGGGCCATGTCGCCATCCTTGACCGCTTCAAACAAATCGCGCCTAAGGTCTTCATCGCCCAAGACGGATACACCCATATGGGCAAGACCGTGGACCGCCGCGATGTCTTGGCCCAGATCACATCCGCGCTCCCCAGCGTAAACCAATTCGTCACGCTCCCCATAGTGGGCGACATCCCTGAAGGTCACGTTGCATGGGACAGCCTTCTGCATGACGATGTGCCGTTTGAAGCAACGCAAGTGCCCTTCGATCAACCACTCTGGATTGTCTATTCCTCTGGCACCACAGGCAATCCGAAACCCATCGTGCACGGCCATGGTGGTGTGATCCTTGAGGCTGCAAAACAGTCTCTACACCACGATCTGACACGTGATGACCGCTTCTGCTGGCTCACCTCGTCAGGGTGGATCATGTGGAATGCACAATGGATGGCCTTGGGGCAGGGGGCGACAGTTTGCCTCTTTGATGGCGCACCAAACCACCCCGATATGCTCGCGCTCTGGCGCTTCGCCGCAGATGAAAAACTTACCTATCTTGGCGCAGGTGCTGCTTTCTTTGCCGGCTGTCTTAAGGCGGGCATTACTCCTCGTGATGCCGTTGACCTCACGCATCTCCGCTCCCTAGGCTCCACAGGCTCACCCCTCAGCTCCGATGCCTACGACTGGATTTACCGCGATGTGAAATCAGACGTCTGGCTTGCCCCGATCTCTGGCGGCACCGACCTTGCAGGGGCATTTGTTCTCGGCCATCCCGCGATGCCTGTGCGCGCAGGCGAGATGCAATGTCGCGCCCTTGGCAATGCTGTCCGCGCCTTTGACCCTGAGGGAAATGAACTCATCGGCGAAGTGGGTGAGCTGGTCTGCACGCAGCCGCTTCCCTCCATGCCGCTGTACTTCTGGGGCGACGACGATGGCACACGCTTGTTTGAGAGCTACTACGACACTTATCCAAACGTCTGGCGCCACGGCGACTGGATCAGCATGGACGAGAACGGTGCAAGCGTTATCTATGGCAGGTCCGACGCCACGATAAATCGCAAAGGACTGCGCCTCGGTTCAGCAGAAATCTATCAAGCCGTTGAAGGCATCGATGATATTCAAGACAGCCTTGTTGTTGATCTCGAGTTCCTTGGCCGCGAGAGTTTTATGCCTCTCTTCATTGTACCAACGCAGGGCGTACCCTTCGATGATACGCTCAAGAACAAGATAAACGAAGCAATCCGCAAGGGCGTCTCCGCCCGCTTTATCCCGAACGAGATTATCGAAGTTGCAGAAATCCCTCGCACCCTGTCGGGTAAAAAGCTTGAGGTTCCTGTGAAAAAGCTATTGTTGGGAGGAGACCCCGCAACTGTGGTGAACCGCGACAGCATGGCCAACCCCGACAGCTTTGATTTCTTTATTGCCTATGCGGATGCACGGGCCAGCACTTAGAGGCCGAGCCCATGAGCACCGTCGCCGATCAACTTCTTGAACTTCTCGACATCGAACAGCTTGAGGTCGATCTGTTTCGCGGCATGGGCAATGGAGGTGAGACGACAACCCGCATCTTCGGTGGCCATGTTATTGCCCAAGCGCTTATGGCCGCTTACCGCACTGTGCCCGACCGGCTGTGCCACAGCTTGCACGCCTACTTCATTCGTCCGGGCGATCCGAAAATCCCCGTGATTTATCAGGTCGACCGCGCCCGCGATGGTGGCAGTTTCACCACCCGCCGCGTCGTTGCAATCCAGCATGGCAAACAGATTTTCAACCTCTCCGCCTCCTTTCACGTTGATGAAGAAGGGTGGGATTTCCAGCATACAATGCCAGAGGTGGGCGCCCCCGAAGACTGGCCCAATCGGGACGAACTGCGCGAAGCACATGTCAGCAAAGTGCCAGAAAAATTCCATGCTGATTTCCTGCGCGAACGCCCGATTGAGTTACGCGAGGTTGCCCCCCGCGACTTTTTCACGCCTGAAAAAGCCTCCGACAAAAACCACCTGTGGTTCCGTATGGAGGCTGCCAAAGGGCAAGGCCCGCAAATGCAGCATTGCCTGCTCGCCTATGCCTCCGACATGAACCTGCTCGGATCGTCCCTGCGCCCGCATGGCCTGACATGGTTCCAAGGCAATGTTATGAGCGCGAGCCTCGATCACGCCATGTGGTTCCATGGCCCGATCCAATTCAACGACTGGCATCTTTACGATCTTGACGCACCATGGACTGGCAAAGCCCGCGGCTTTAACCGCGGTTCAATCTACAGCGCCGATGGTACCTTAGTGGCAAGTGTCGCCCAAGAAGGCCTCGTGCGCCCGCTAAAGAAAAAGGGAGCCACTTAAACAAGCTGGCCCCCTTCTTTTTCTTGCCCATAAATTGCGTCCTGTACCCTTAATCAATACAGGAACCAGCGTTCAGCCAAACATGTAAAAACACAGCTTGTTGCCGTCTGGATCGTGCACATAAGACCCGTAAAAACGGTCAGGCACTCGCTGACCTGCTGGGCCATCACAAGTCGCACCCAACTCAATTGCGCGGGCATGCAAACGGTCTGCCTCTTCCTTTTCCTCGATGGAAAAGGCAATCATCACACCATTGCCTGGCGTCGGATCGCCCTTATCGTACGGCTCGCAAACGGCCAACATTGGCTCGCCACGCTTGGCCCCGATGAAGGCGATACGCCCCGCATCAATCACAACTTTGGCGCCTTTGTCAGCAAATAGGTCACAATAGAATTTCTTGGCCCGCTCCATGTCGCTCACGCCGATGGTAGTATAGCCAATCAATGGTTTTTCCTAACTGTCAAAGCTACCGAAACGGCGGTTCAGCTTGCGCATCCCACCAATCCAGCGGTCATAATTATCGGTCTTGTTGCGCATATATTGCACAACTTCTGGGTGGGGCAGAACGAGGAAAGTCTCGTCGCGGATGCTCTGGACACAAGCCTCAGCCACCGGACCTGGCTCCATCATGCCATTAATCGCGGCCACATGATCTTCATGCCCGCGCGTCATGTCCGTGCGCACGGCTTGAGGACACAGGATCGAAACTTTGATCCCCTGATCCCCATACGTCAGCGCCAGCCATTCGGCCAAACCAACAGCAGCGTGCTTTGTCACGCCATAGGGTGCACTGCCAATCTGGTTCAGCAGACCCGCCGCTGAGGAGGTATTAAGCAAATAGCCCCCACCGCGTGCAGCCATTAACGGCACCAGATGACGCGCAGCCCAAACATGGGACATCACGTTGATCTCCCAAATCCGCTGCCATTCATTGTCCTCAACCTCGACACCACCCGCAACGGAAATCCCCGCGTTAGAGCAGAACAAATCGATCGGACCCGCGTCTGCTTCAACGGCATCAATCATGCCAGTGATCTGATCCTTGATGGCAACGTCAACTTGATATGCCTTGCCGCCCATCATCGTGGCCGTTTCTTCAGCACCAGCTAGATCGCGATCGACGCAAGCGATATGCTTGGCGCCTTCCTCGGCATAGCGGATACACATAGCCCGACCAATGCCAGACGCGGCACCGGTCACGACGATAATTTTATCTTTAAGCTCCATAGGTCACGCCCACATGCTCGACCCGCCACAGACGGTGAGCGCCTGACCGGTCATGTATTTGCTCGCATCGGAGCCAAGGAAGACAGCAAGCCCTGCAAAGTCATCAGGCTCCCCCAAACGGCGCAGCGGAATCCCCTTAGAGTATTTTTCCTCCACACCAGGTTTGTCCCACAACTCACGCGCAAAGTCGGTTTTGATCAGGCCGGGGCAAATCGCGTTAAAGCGGATACCTTGCGGCCCAAACTCCATCGCAAGGTTGCGCACCAGACTAATCAGCGCCAGCTTGGACATGCCATAAACACCCAGCATATCCGACGGCTTGAACGCACCAATTGACGAGGTGAACATCATCGAGCCATTACCCTTGGCCGCCATATCAGGCGCAACCATTTTGGCCAGCCACAGATTAGACTGCACATTGGCGTTCATCGTCCGCTCATAGTCCTTGTCAGAGATGTCAGCGATTGGCCCGAAGTAGGGGTTCACCCCTGCATTGCCGACCACAATATCAATCGGGCCTGCAATCTCGTGGGTATTGTCCACCAGTGCCTGAAGCGAGTCCTTATGCACGATATTGGCGGCGACACCGTGGGCACGTTCCGCGCCCACAGCCTCGTTGATCGCCTTTGCTGCGGCATCAAGGTCCTCTTGGGTCCGCGATGAGATGATCACCGTAGCCCCCTGAGCGGCTAATCCCTTGGCCATCTCGAACCCCATCCCCTTGGACGCCCCTGTAAGGAGCGCCACCTTTCCGGTCAGATCAAACATACTCACATGCCGCTCCGCGTGCGACCTGTCGCAATCTCATGGCGCGCAGCATGGGTACGGGAGTTGCTCTCCTGATAGTCCTTCACTTCGTTACGGGCGATCACGTGGTGGTGCACTTCATCGGGGCCATCTGCATAGCGCAGCGTGCGCTGTGCCGTGTACATACCGGACAGCGGCGACCACTGGGAAATACCCGTGGCACCGTGCACCTGCATCGCTTGGTCGATGATGTCACAAACCTGCTCTGGCACTTTCGCTTTGATCATCGAGACCCAGATACGCGCCTCTTTGTTGCCCAGCACATCCATCGCTTTGGCAGCTTTCAGCACCAGCAAACGCATGGATTCAATCTCGATCTTGGCGCGCGAAATTGTCTCCATGTTCTTGCCCAGATCGATGACCTTCTTGCCGAACGCCACACGCGACAGGCCACGCTCGATCATCAGATCAAGCGCCTTTTCCGCCGCACCAATCGAGCGCATGCAGTGGTGGATACGGCCAGGTCCAAGGCGTACCTGAGAAATCTCAAAGCCCTTACCTTCGCCCCATAGGATGTTGGCCTCCGGCACACGGACGTTGGTGAATTTGATGTGCATGTGACCGTGCGGCGCATCATCGTGACCAAAGACATGCATCGGGCCAACGATCTCAACGCCCGGTGTGTCGATCGGCACAAGGATTTGTGACTGTTGGCGGAAGGCTTCTGCATCTGGCGATGTCTTGACCATCGTGATCATGATTTTACAGCGCGGATCGCCCGCACCAGAGATGTAGTATTTCTCGCCATTGATGACCCATTCGCCGTTCTCAAGAACAGCAGAGGTCGAGATATTCTTGGCATCTGAGGACGCCATATCAGGCTCTGTCATAGCAAATGCTGAACGGATTTTACCTGCAAGCAGGGGCTTGAGCCACTCCTCTTTCTGCTCTGGTGTGCCGATACGCTCCAGCACTTCCATGTTGCCCGTATCAGGCGCGTTACAGTTCAGCGTCTCTGGCGCCAACGGGCTTTTGCCTAACTCGGCCGCGATATAGGCATAGTCGAGATTGCTCAGACCCTCACCCGTTTCTGCATTAGGCAAAAAGAAGTTCCACAAACCGGCATCACGGGCTTTTTGCTTGGCTTCTTCCAGCAGTTCCAATTGTCCGGGCGCATAGGACCAGCGGTCGGCACGGCCTTCGCCCAGAGCAAAAAACTCTTCGGTCATCGGATCGACGTTTTCGCGGATGTGTTTGATCACTGCGGCCAGCAGCGGCTTTGCCTTATCGGACATCGCCAGATTGTTCATTTCCATTGGTGTATCAGACATTAACTATTTCCTTATTTGTATATTGGTTCGGTCAGGCTATTATTTGTTCACCCACTCCGGTTTGCGTTTCTCGACGAAGGCGTTCACGCCCTCTTTGAAATCTTCAGTTTTGGCCAGATCGGCGATGACCTCACGGGAATAGGCGATGCTGCCCTCCATCCCGTCACGGACATACATATCGTTCAGCACGCGCTTGGTTGCTTTGACAGCAGACGGCGACACGCTGCAAAGTTGCTCTGCCTTCTCCATGGCCTTCGCCATCAGCTCACCATGCGGATGCACTGCATTTACGCAGCCCAAGGCAAGCGCTTCGTCCGCCATGATCGTACGCCCTGTGTACATCATTTCCTGTGCGGCCAATCGTCCAATATAGCGCGAAAGACGCTGAACACCGGAGGCGGCAGCGAAGAAGCCGACCTTCACTTCGGGCAGAGCTAACTTGGCATTCTCGGAGGCAAGGATAATGTCGCATGACAGCGCCGTCTCAAAGCCGCCACCCATGGCAAACCCGTTGACCGCTGCGATGATCGGCTTTTCAAGAGTGAAGCGCGAAGACAAACCCGCAAACCCCATCGGTGTCATCGTTGCACGCGCGCCACCTGCGGCAGTCGCCTTGAGGTCGTTGCCCGCACAAAACGCTTTGTCGCCAGCACCTGTCAGAACTGCGACCCACAAATCTTGATCCGCAGCAAACGCATCCCAGCAATCGGCCATCTCGTTATGCATATCCACATGCACTGCGTTATAAACGTCAGGGCGGTTCATCGTGACGATGAGGATATGCCCCTTCTTTTCGGTCGTTATATATTCGTAGCTCATACTTTCAGCCCTCCGGTATCAATATCGGTAAATTTGCCATCTGTGGCGGCAAGCTGTCGCAGCAAATCAGCAGGGGCAAAGGCGGGATCGTCCGCGCCCAATCGCTCCATCACGTCCAGCACTGCTTTAGCGCCGACCATATCGCCATAGAACATCGGTCCGCCCTTATCCGCAGGCCAGCCATAGCCATTGAGCCACACCACATCGATATCCGACGGACGCTGCGCTTTGTTCTCTTCAAGGATTTTCACCGCCTCGTTGATCATCGGATAGATACAAATCTCGATGATCTCATCTGTGCTCATGGATGAGGCCTTGGCTCCCGTCACATTCTTGATGATCCCAGCCGTCACATTGGACGGCACGGGGCGGCGGTTCTCGTCATAGTCATAAAAACCCGCTTGGGTCTTTTGCCCGCGGCGGTCCATCTCACACAGCGTATCGCGGATCGGATTGTCCGTAGTCGCCCCTTTGGACCAACCGATATCAAGACCAGCAAGATCGCTCATCTGGAAGGGGCCCATCTTGAACCCGAACTGGTTGAGGGCGGCATCCACGTCCCAAGGCATCAGACCCTTCGCCAGCAATTTGTTCGCCTGAATTTGACGTGCAAACAATATCCGATTGCCCACAAATCCGGGGCAGACGCCAACCAGCGCCGCAATCTTGTTGATCTTCGCTGCCAGCGCCATGGACGTTGCAACAACATCATCCGCCGTATGCGCAGCACGCACAATCTCCAACAGCTTCATCACATTGGCAGGGGAGAAGAAGTGCAGCCCGATCACATCCTGCGGTCGGCGCGTCATCGCCGCAATCTCGTTGATGTCCAGCGCAGAGGTGTTGGTCGCAAGGATAGCACCCTCTTTACAGACGCGGTCCAGCTCGGTGAAAATCTTGCGCTTGAGGTCCATATCCTCAAACACCGCTTCAATCACCAGATCGCAATCTGCTAAATCGGCCAGCTTAAGCCGTCCGTCAAAACGGCCCATCCGCGCTTCGACTTCGTCCTGCGGAAAACGCCCCTTGTCGGAGGAACGCTGATAATTCCCGCGCACCACTTTCAAGCCACGGTCCAGCGCCTCTTGCGTGGTCTCTACGATCTTGACGTCGTAACCCGCAGTCGCAAAATTCATTGCAATGCCGCCGCCCATGGTGCCCGCACCAATGATGCCAACAGTTTTGATCTCACGCTGCGGCGCGTTGGCGTCCAGTCCCGGAACCTCCCACGCTGCTTTGCCTGCTGTTGCGATGTATTCGCCGATTTGCTCAGTCGTTGGTGTCATGTCTTTGCCCCTAGGTTTTCCAGACAGGCCGTGCGCACACCGCGCCGGTCCAATTTATCAGTCGCCCCTCGCATCAAGGGCGCGTGCTGCGTCCAAAGATGCTGAGGTGTTTTGAATTTCGCGATATGCCCTTCAAGGGCCGCCATCATATCGTCTTGGCTCAGCGCAGCACCCTCGCGCAGCTCGACACAGGCACCCACAACTTCGCCCAGACGATCGTCGGGCACAGAGAACGCACAGGCCTCAATTACATCGGGCAGACGGTGCAACGCACCCTCAACATCGAGACAGGCAATGTTCTCGCCACCGCGAATGATGATGTTTTTCTTGCGGTCTAGAATGGTGACGTAGCCTTTGGCGTCCATCACTGCCAAATCACCCGTGCGCAGCCAACCGTCTTGCATGGTTTCTGCCGTCGCCTCAGGCTTGTTGAGGTAACAGCGCATATTCGCGGGGCTCTTGACGGTAATCTCACCGAGGCTTCCCAGCGGCACGTCATTGCCCGCATCATCGAGCAGCCGTAGCTCTTGCAACGGCGGATGCAGTTTACCCGCACTCTCGGGACGGTTCACATAATCATCCCCGATCATGCCAATCCCCAGCGCATTCGTCTCTGTCATACCCCAGCCCGTCGCGATGCCAGCATTGGGAAAGCTCTCGGCCAGTTGTGCCACCTGCGCCCCCGGACGTTTAGCTCCACCAGAACCAACGTAATCGAGTGTATCAAGCGACACACCAGCAGTGCGCATAGCATGCATTAGCTCTGCTGATTGCGTCGGCACGCCCAAGAAGCGCGTTATCTTCTCCTCTTGGATCAAGCGCATCGCCTCATTCGCATCCCACTTCCGCATGAGCGTGATGTGCGCGCCAGCAGGCAAACTCAGCAGGAACAACGGGTGTGTAGCCGTAACATGAAACAGGGGTGTCACGACCAAAGCAGAGGGCCGCAATGGATCGGGCGCGTCTTCTTCTGGCGGTGTCACAAGCGGTGCAATCACAGCCTGCATAAGCCAGCTAAACACCGCACTCACAGCACTGCGGTGCGTCTGCACCACGCCTTTGGGGTGCCCAGTTGTACCAGAGGAATACATCACCGCAAAATCATCATCAGTGTCTATATTAGACCCTAAAGCAGCGTCAGATGCGATGGATTGCAGAGGAGAATACGCATGCGCAACCATGCCTTCCCCATCGCGCACGCCCACAAGGGTCAGAGACAAGTCATCCACCAGAGGCATAAGCCGTTCAATGCGCAGACCATCGGCGAACACCAGCTTGGCCTCACTGTCGCGCAGGGCGTACTCAAGCTCTTCGGTCGTCCACCATGCATTCACAAACACCACGGTTGCACCCGTTGCAGAAATCGCCAGCACCAGTGTCATCAACTCGGGATAATTGCGCATGGCAATCGCGACACGGTCACCTTTTCCAACACCAAAGGTGTCACGCAGCACATTCACCACCCGCCGCACTTCAGCGCAAAAATCGCCATAGGTCCAACGCTCCCCCTCATAAAGAAGATAGTCGGCAGCCCCGTCCCCATGCTGTGCCATCCCCGCACCCATCAGGGCAGGAACTGTCGCAGGAATATTCTGGAACGTTTTGTACGTCACGCCGCGCACCACAGCGGGTGTAACAGCGAATGTCGGATTGGTCGCAACAACATGAGCAGCTGCCGCCTCGGGCGTCATAGCACTCATGCGGCATACCTGTTCACGCGGCCTATCAGTTTCATCATGACCCTCCCAAGTCTGGCAGAGCCGTATCCTCATTTCGTCGAGGACAGCGACTCTCTTGAAACTAGACTAGGCGGAAAAATCGAGCCTGCCAATACCGCAGGTCGGAACTTCGTTTCGCAAATGGAATTTGGCGGAACTTCGCATGAATCATGCGAATATAACGTAACTAACCTTATCAAAAATATTTGTTATCTCACTCAGCGTTCAATATAGATTCGATCCGCGCCACATCGCCGGGATTGTTCAACTCCCAAAACACGCGCCCGCGCCCTTCGACCTCAACACAAAGCACATCCGCCCCGTTCTCAAGAAAGCGCAACTGCTCTAATCCTTCGTGACGCTCCAGACGTCCCTCAGGCCAGCCCGCATACTGCGCCAGTGCCGCCGGACGGTAAGCGTAGAGCCCAACATGGTGAAACACGTCGCCCTCTGCATCCGCAGCCTTATCAGGGTGGATATATGGCAGAACTTCCTTGCTGAAATACAGCGCTCGGTGATTGTGGTCGAACACAGTGGTGGTGCCACCAACCAATCCTTGCGCACGGTCGGCACGAAAATGCGCATAGGTTTGTGCGTCACACAAAACGACTGGTGTCGCGACTGGCGCGTCTGGGCGCGCAGCCATTGCAGCAATCAAATCCTCAACAAACCACGAAGGCGTTAGCGGCGCGTCCCCTTGCAGGTTCACCACAAGATCCGCGTCAAACACACCACTGGTTGCAGCCTCGGCACAACGTGCAGTGCCGTTTTCACAACTGGTTGAGGTCATGATCACCTGTGCACCAAATGCTTCCGCAGCGTCTTTGATCCGCTCATCATCGGTTGCGACATAAACCGCATCGACCCCCTGCACATCCATCGCCGCTTCCCAGCTGCGCTGGATCAGAGACTTCTCGTTTCCATCTCGGTCGCGCAATGTGACCAAAGGTTTGCCCGGATAGCGAGTCGAAGCATACCGCGCCGGAATTACAATTACGGTTTTCATCAAGCTACTCCAGCGCGCAAACAATCATGGATGCGCAACAGACCAATTGGCCACCCTGCCCCATTCACCACGACCAGCACAGTAATTTTGTTTTCATTCATCACAGCCAACGCTTGCGCTGCCATCATATCAGTCGGCACGGTCTTGGGCGATTTGGTTGCAACCTCTTGCGCAGTCTTGGCGCCCAGATGTTCACTGTTGCGGCGCAAATCGCCGTCAGAAATCACCCCTACCAATTTGCCCTCGTCAACTACACAAGCAATCCCGAAACCCTTCTCACTCATCTTGAGCAGAGTCTCCTGCATACCCGCATCAGGAGCCACAACTGCCATCGCCTCAGGTCCGTGCATAATCTGGTGAACCAACGCCAGCTGCGCACCAAGCTTACCTCCCGGATGATAGGTGCGGAAATGCTCCGACAAAAACCCGCGCTGCTCCATCAAGGCCATGGCAAGCGCATCGCCAAGGGCCAGCGCCATCGTGGTAGAGGTCGTGGGTGCAATACCACTTCCCGCCTCAGGCTCTTGCGGCAGGGTCAGACAATAATCAGCCGCCCGCATCAAAGTACTCTCGGGCTTACTGCTCATTCCGATAACTGGGATCGAAAAGCGGCGGGTGTGATTGATCAGATCCCCCAGCTCGGACGTCTCTCCAGAGTTGGACAAAAGAATACACAAGTCTTCTTGCGTGATCATTCCCAGATCACCATGGCTTGCTTCTGCAGGGTGCACAAAATACGCAGGCGTCCCAGTCGAGGCGAGGGTCGAGGCGATCTTGCGTGCGATATGACCTGATTTGCCAATGCCAGAAAGGATGATCCGTCCCTTGATCGTCAGGATACGCTCAACCGCGGCCACGAAATCGTCAGGCAGGTTTCCCGCCATCCGCACAAGGGCTTCACCCTCATGCTCCAACACCTGCGCTGCGGTGGCCAGTATCTTGTTTCGGTCTGACATCGCGGCCCACTTTCACTGCGGTTTACTTGCGTCAGATGTACGCTTCACTACCCTCTGCTGCAAGCCGAGGAGCGTCAATTGTTAGATGTGGTAGGCGACAACAGGTTGGCGCTGCACACCCAATCCTTCAACCCCAAGCTCGACCACGTCCCCTGCCCTCAAAAACTGCTGCGGCGTCATCCCCATGCCCACGCCTGGAGGTGTACCAGTGGTAATCACATCACCCGGCATCAATGTTACAAAGCGACTAAGATATGAGATGATATGCGCCACCCCAAAGATCATGGTCGATGTGCTGCCCGTCTGCTTCCGCTCACCGTTGACGTCCAGATACATGGTGAGGTTTTGCGGATCAGGCACGGCATCAGCACTCACCAGCCACGGACCGACGGGCGCAAAACTGTCGCAGGATTTCCCCTTGGTCCACTGCCCTCCCCGCTCCGTCTGGAATGCACGCTCCGACACATCATTTACGATGCAGTAACCTGCCACATGGCTAAGGGCGTCCCCCTCCTCTACATGATGCGCACGTGTCCCGATAACAACGCCCAGCTCGACTTCCCAATCCGTCTTTGTCGATCCTTTAGGAAGGATGATCGGATCATTGGCCCCCGTTGCAGGACAAGATTTCATGAAGAGAATAGGCTCTTCAGGGATCGCCATCCCCGCCTCCGCCGCATGGTCCGAGAAATTCAACCCGATGCAAAAAATACGCCTTACATCTTCAAGGATCGGCGCAGGCTCTCCCGTGATCACGGAGTAGCCAGCAGGATCAAGTATAGCAAGTTTTGCCATCCCGTCTGGCGTAATCGTTTGCGCAGTGATGTCGGGCACGGCTGTAGAAATGTCATGCGCTGCGCCGTTTGCATCGATCAGTACGGGGTGGACACCATCATTTGTTCGGATACGGGCAAGCTTCATAACATGAATTCCTCTAGTTGATCACGGCACCATACCGTCAATTTCCGCAGCGTGAAGGGTGAAAACCAAAGCTTTTCATCGCGATCTAAAACAGCATCAGTGAAAGCAAGTACTGGGAACACAAAATTTATCTGTCCAAGACAGGTGCCTCGCACGAAAACTGCCATTCTGTTGGGTTATGTCAGTCTTCGAAACCTACAAAACTGGCAACTTCCGATACGCCACGGCGCTCGGAGACAACGGCATTGGCGGAGAATTCTTCATCCGGCCAGCCCATTGCGACACACGTCATAATCACTTGATCGTCTGGAATTTGCGCATGTTCGCGCACAACCGGAGATTGCATGATCCCCTGCCCGTTTATCACGCATCCCAAGCCCCGCGACCATGCCGCAAGCGTCAAACCATAAGTGACAGCACCCAGATCAAAATGTGCGATCGTGCCGCCCTCAAGCGATTTATCGAAAGTCACAACAATCGAGACAGGCGCATCAAACTGGCGAAAACCGCGCATGACCCAATCCTGACGCATCTCCTTGTCTTCACGTGCGATACCCATGGCTGCAAACAACTGCTTGGCAATGCCCACCTGACGATCACGATGCGGCCCCGCATAGGCGCCGTGGTCAACGATTTCCCGCACTGGCGGCACACCGTTTAGCATGCGCGTCGAATTGCCCTCGCGGACTTTTTCCAAAGGTGCGCCCGTGAGGACATGCAAATGCCAAGGCTGAGTGTTCATCGATGATGGCGCGCGGTTTGCCAAAGCGATCACTTCTTCAATCAATTCGCGAGACACAGGCTTGTCTAAAAATCCCCGGATACTCCGGCGGCCCTGCATTGCGTCATCAAGTTTCATAGAATCTGTCCTATTTAGAAGTTTAACGTGAAGATGCGGCTTACGCCCAAACCGACGCGCCACTGATCCTCTGATCCGTTCATAGTGATAGGGCTGTCCGCGGCGTCACCCAACAACTTTTCATAGCTGACAACGCCTTCGAGCGCCCATTTATCATCAATGAAGTAGGTTCCCGAAACTGCCAAGCCTGCACTCATTGCGCCACCTGTGGCCTGATAAGCATCAAACTGGGAGGCTGTGGCCTCATTCGCTGTAACACCAAAGTACGTGTTCGCGTATTCATCATTACCGAAATTGATGCGGGGCCCAGCAGTAATCAACCAACGATCGCTCGGGCGCATGATTGCGTCAGCACCCCAAGTGCCCGCCATACCGCTATGGCCTGAAACGCCTTTACGCACTTCGCCAAAAGCCATCCAATTCGTCTGCTGGTATTTGACACCTAGACCGAGTTCGATACCAATATCGATGTTATTCATTCCGGCCAACTCAGGGCTATCCTCAGACGTACGCTCATTCACAAGGCGGAAAGCAGCGCCAAAGTTAAACCCGTTATCAGGCAGACCGCGCACGCCGTTGCCAGCATCAATCGAACCCCACTTAAGCGATCCAAAAGTGAATGTCGGAAATACTGTTCCGTCGAAGTCATCTGACCCCATATAGCTAGGCACTGCCCCGACACCCGCACCCAAGGCGAAGCTGAAAGACCGCTCCTGAGCGAAGGCAGGAATAGCAAAGACTAGGGTCGAGATAACAGCAAGGAAAACAGCGCGCATTTTTACGCTCCAGCAATGACGGTAGCACATGAGTATGTTCATCAGATTCCGATATAGAGATAAGCGAGTAGTATATTGAAGTATATGGGGAAGTTTAGCGATCCCGATGCAGTGTGTCTTGGCGGTGACTAGTGGATACTTCATGCGGCAATCGCTCGGGCTAGGCTGGCAGTTCCCCGTGGGGAACCGCTCCGTTTTCGGCTTATTGAATTAGACGTCCAGCACCTTGAGGAGTGCGTTTATTCCCTCCTGAAGCTGCTCTTTACTTACCGCTGAAAAGTCTCGCTTCATACGCAATTCCGAACGACCGTCCTGCACAGTTACCTTTGCCTCTCCGTCTTTTCGAGAGAGCTTAAGGGATGTCTTAAAGACTGATTTATTCTGCTTAACACCCTCAGACGTCTGCAGCTCCACAACGCAATGTCGTAGAGTTCTAAGCTCATCATCTGCATCACGTTGCGGCGATTTCGTTAACCGTGCAACGATCATCTCACCAGCGCCAGCATCCAACTCCATCAATCGGTACAAGTCCAAGCCAAGGGCCCGTGGAATAACTTCTGGATGCGTTACATGATCACCCAGCACCTCAAGGACCCGTGCGAATTGACGGATATACGTGCGCTTCTGTTTTAATGCGGACGCATACAACACGCCAACGGCCTCACCTGCTCCGATGCCGGCCTCAGCACCATAGGCCAAAGCCAGATGCGCCATCTCACCAAAGGACAGATTTTTCCAGACAAGGTTTTCATCCACCATCTTGCGGTAAAGGTTGGCTAGAGGCTCTCCTCGCAGGACCAACGCTGCGGGAATTTTGCCATAGTGGGCATCACCGGTCTCTGCCTTCAGTGCTCGAAAAGCATTCAAGCGGCGGAAACCCTGGATCAATTCGTATCCATTTTCCGTTTGTTCGACCCTGATTGGGTTCGAAAGGCCAACCGATTTGATCGACTCCATCAATTCTTCAAGTTCAGGATCAACGTCTGATGAACGGTCGCGGGTAAGCTTGGTCATATGCACAAGGTTGGTGTCTACGAGACCCGTTATAAGCCCCAGCTTTTTTAGCCGCACATGTTCCATAGCCAATGCATCATTTTCAGCCCGTATTGCCGCTTCTGCCTGTGCGCGGTTTGTTACCGCTTCTGCAGTTTCGGATATTGCGCTGGCCATTGGCCCGGCTTTGTTGCACAAATCATCCTTCGGCCGGACTACCCCTTACCCCAGACGGATT
>CAWVZA010000043.1:0-18397 GCA_963934545.1 uncultured Sulfitobacter sp. | reverse complement strand
GGGGCACGATCGAGAACTTGCGCAAAGGCTTCCTTGATTTTACGTCCAACATTCCGTTCTACGGTGCTGCGATCTGCTGTACTGATCATCCCGAAGTGCAGAGCCTCGTGGGTAAGATTACAGACCGCCGTGTTGTAACATACGGTTTCAACGCCCAAGCGGATGTCCGTGCCGTAGGACTGCACTACAAGGACGGCGTTGCGCATTTTGACGTGCACTTGCAAAGCGAAGAGATCGTGATCGAGGATTGCGCACTGCCCATGCCCGGCGACCATAACGTGTCCAACGCGCTGGCCGCTGTTGCCGTGGCGCGGCATCTGGGCATGAAGGGCGAGGAAATTCGCGCTGCACTCAAGTCATTCGGCGGGGTAAACCGCCGCTTTACTCGTGTGGATGTTGTCGACGGTGTTACGATAATTGATGATTACGCCCACCATCCTGTCGAGATTGCCGCCGCCCTCAAAGCTGCGCGCCAATCAACCGAAGGCCGTGTGATCACAATCCACCAGCCGCACCGCTATTCCCGACTGAGCCACCACTTTGACGAGTTTTGCGCCTGCTTCAACGACAGCGACGTTGTCGGTATCACCGAAGTGTACGCCGCTGGTGAAGACCCGATTGAAGGGGCAGATCGTGACGCATTGGTTGCTGGCCTCATCCAGCACGGTCACCGCCATGCACGCCGCATCGACGGACCAGACGACATTGCCCGCCTTGTGGCCGAGCAGGCCCGCCCCGGAGATATGGTGATCTGCCTGGGGGCAGGGACGATCAGCACTTGGGTCAACGCCCTGCCAGACGCGCTGCGTGCGCTGAAAGGTGCCGCGGCGTGATCTTGTTCACTAAGTTACTGCTGCCTTTGCCGTTTGCGGCTGTGCCGATGGTCTTTCTGTTTGGTGTGCTGCGCACGACTGCGATATGTAGCGCGTTGCTGCTGTTCTACATCCTCGCTCCCTTCGTCTATTTCGCAGCGCAACGCCTGAAGCACGCGGATGCGAGCATTGCGTCCACGTGGCAGTATATGATGCAGGTGGCGTTCTGAAGCCTTTGGTCACAATCGTAGCTGTGTTTGCGCTTCTGAGCATGGCTGGTATCGCAGTGGGCGTGGTTGCGCGTTTCGCTTGGTACGCGCATGCAGGGGCGCGCTGTATGATGTTGATCTGGCGCTCTATCGCTTGGGTGTTCGCCTCTGTCGGGGTGGCGATGCTGCCTGTGCGTAAACAATATTTTCCAGCACTTCTTCTTCTGCTTGCCGCTCCGGTCCTGATCGGAATGGCGGGGATGCAGTTTGGTTGGATCTACGCGCTGTTGGGCTTTATCGCCTTTGTCTCGATGTTTCGAAATCCGCTACGCTGCATCGCGGCACGCCTTCGCGGCGAGGATCCGGAGATCCCCGAATGATAAGCCTGTCTCTCACACTTGCCTGCCTTTGGGCGCTGGTGGCCAATGTCCTTGCTATGACGCCGAGCCGTGATCACCATTGGCGCAATGCGTATATTTTGGTCGCGGTCGGTATCCCGATTGTCGGCTATGTTGTGATGCAGCACGGGCCTTGGATCGGCTTGCTGGTGCTGGCAGGGGGCTGTTCGGTGTTGCGCTGGACCGTGATTTATTTGGGCCGCTGGCTGCGCCGTGCAGGCCGCAACACGCCTGCGGAGTAAAAAGCAATGTTGTATATACTGGTGCCCGGGTTGGCCGTTTGGATGTGCCTATGCGGGCTATCACAAACGCTTTGTCTTGTTTCTGGCTGTTTTGATCATCGGGATGACACTCAACATTGTCTGGATGGTGCTAGGTCTAAATGCAAAGCCGCTTTCGCCCAATGCAATGGTGGCCCATGCAGGCGCTTTGCTCTACGCGATTTCAGCGTTGCTGCTTGGGTTTCTTGTGGGCCGCATTTCACGCGCCTTTCGGGCGAGCAGAGTGACGTCAGATGATTAGTATTCCAACACCACGCGGCAAGCTGACAGAAAACCGCAGCCTATCTGATTTGACATGGCTGCGTGTAGGCGGACCAGCAGACTATTTCTTTCAGCCCGCTGACCTTGAGGATTTGCAATCGTTCTTGCGTGATCTGCCCGCCGATGTCGAAGTGTTTGCTATGGGCGTGGGCTCCAACTTGATTGTGCGTGACGGTGGTTTGCGGGCTGTTGTGATCCGTCTTGGACGTTGCTTCAACGGCATCGAAATTGCGGATGGCGAAGTCACCGCAGGAGCGGCCGCTCTGGATGCCCATGTGGCGCGCAAAGCGGCGGATGCAGGCTTTGATCTCACATTCTTGCGCACCATTCCGGGCAGTATCGGTGGTGCTGTACGGATGAATGCTGGTTGCTATGGCACCTATATTGCTGATCATTTTGTACGCGCACAGGCCGTGACGCGGACAGGGGAGCTTATCACGCTTACAGCGAATGATCTGAACTTTGAGTACCGTCAAAGTGTGCTGGCTGATGGTGCTGTGATCATCAATGCCACCTTCGCGCCGCCCAAAGGAGAGGCTGCCAACCTCCATGCGCGTATGGAAGATCAGCTGGCGAAGCGGGATGCGACGCAGCCCACCAAAGACCGCAGCGCAGGCTCTACCTTCCGCAATCCGGCGGGTTTCAGCTCAACAGGGCAGGTCGATGATGTGCATGATCTCAAAGCATGGAAAGTCATCCAAGACGCTGGAATGAAAGGGGCAACCCGTGGGGGTGCCCAAATGTCGCCAATGCACGCCAACTTCCTGATTAACATTGGAGGTGCGACTGCTGCCGATCTTGAGGGATTGGGCGAAGAAGTGCGAAAAAAGGTTTACGATTCCAGTGGTATCACGTTACAGTGGGAAATAATGCGAATAGGCGAAGAATAAGCGTCGAATTTGCGGTGTATTGACCACAAAAAGTGGCAGTTAAACTCTACGAAGGGCCGAAAAGGCTCACAAAATAACAAGAGCCAAAAAGCTCGGGACATTGAAGGCACTTGGGTATGTCGAGCAGGACAAGCCCCACAGTTGCAGTAGTTATGGGTGGCCCCTCCGCTGAGCGTGAGGTCTCTCTTAATTCTGGTCGCGCTTGCGCGGCTGCACTGCGGGAATATGGTAATTATAACGTGGTTGAGGTCGATGCTGGCCCGGACCTGTGTGCTGTGCTGAGTGATCTCAAGCCTGACGCTGTTCTGAACTGCTTGCATGGTCGTTGGGGTGAGGATGGCTGTGTTCAGGGAATCTTTGAGTGGCTTAATATCCCTTATACCCATTCTGGCGTGCTGGCCTCTGCCGTGGCGATGGACAAGCACCGCTGCAAGGATCTCTTTCGCGCCGCAGGTTTGCCCGTGGTGGACAGTGTCATCGTCCCCGCAGAGCAAGTGCGCGGCGGTCATGTCATGGTCCCGCCTTATGTGGTGAAGCCCAATAATGAGGGCTCCTCCGTCGGTGTCTATCTGGTGGCAGATGCGAATGACGGCCCTCCGCACCTGGACGATAGCATGCCAGAGATGGTCATGGTCGAGACATTCGCACCGGGTCGTGAATTGACCACGACTGTGATCGGTGATCGTGCATTGACGGTGACTGACATCGTCACAACGGGATGGTATGATTACGACGCAAAGTACAAAGATGGCGGATCGTCCCACATCGTGCCTGCGGACATTCCCCAAGAAATTTTTGATCTCTGCCTCAGCTATGCTTTGCGTGCACACAACGCTTTGGGGTGCCGTGGCCTAAGCCGCACTGATTTCCGCTGGGACGAGGCGCGTGGCGTTGACGGGCTGATCTTGCTTGAGACCAATACCCAACCCGGCATGACCAGCACGTCACTTACACCTGAGCAGGCGCAAGCCACAGGCATGAGCTTTCCCGAGCTGTGTGCTTGGATGGTGGAGGATGCATCATGCGGGCGTTGATGCGTAAAAAGGCTCAAGTGGGCCGCACTGATCCTGCGCCATCGCGTTGGGCGTGGCGCTTGCAGCGGATGATGCTCACGCCGGGAATTCGCCTTGCGTTGCGCGCAGGTGTTCCATTTTGCATCACACTCGTCGCGGGTACATGGTATCTGGCAGACGAGGGGCGTCGCGGTGCGATTCAACTCGCCGTGGCAGAGACACGTGCCAGCATCGAGACGCGCCCAGAATTTATGGTAAACCTGATGGCCGTTGACGGGGCCAAGGACGAGCTTGCTACGTTCATCCGCGAAAGCCTGCCGCTTGATTTCCCCGTCTCCAGCTTTGATCTCGATCTTGATGCAATGCGGGCAACTATGTCCGAGATTTCTGCTGTTAAATCTTCAGCAGTACGCATCCGCCCCGGTGGGGTGCTGCAAATTGATGTGGAGCAGCGCAAAGCTGTGGCGCTTTGGCGCAATGATACAGGTCTGGCTCTTGTTGATGAGAGCGGCATATATGTTGCCGCCGCCACGAGCCGTCATGCACGACCCGACCTGCCGATGATTGCGGGTGAGGGCGCTGACAGCCGTGTGCCCGAAGCCTTGGAGTTGATACAAGCTGCTGCGCCTTTGGGTAAGCGGTTGCGCGGTCTGGTGCGGATGGGCGAGCGGCGCTGGGATGTGGTGTTGGATCGCGATCAACGCATCCTTTTGCCAGTCGAGGAGCCGCTCCGTGCATTAGAGCGGGTGATTGCGCTGGAAGGCGCTCAGGATATTCTGACCCGCGATGTTGCGCGTGTAGACATGCGGCTGGCACGCCGACCAACAGTGCAAATGACAAATGAGGCCGCCGAAGAACGGATGGCTCAACAGGCAGCTTTTAGGGCAAAGAACAAATGAATAATCTCTATCAAAGCCAACGCACCATGCGGCAAATGCGCAAAGTCGCAATGCAGCGCGGTGTGGTTGCAATTCTTGACGTAGGCAGTTCCAAGATCGCGGCTCTTGTGTTGCGCTTTGATGGATCGTCTCGTGTTGAGGACGAGGGTGAGTTTGGATCTCTTGCGGGCCAGTCCGGCTTTCGCGTGATTGGTGCGGCAACGACCCGTTCGCGCGGTGTGCGCTTTGGCGAAGTGACAGCCATGGCCGAGACAGAGCGGGCGATCCGCACGGCATTGCAGGCCGCACAAAAGATGGCGGGCATCCGCGTGGATCACGTGATTGCCTGTTTCGCAGGGGCAGAGCCGCGCAGCTACGGTCTTGACGCGCAGGTTACACTCGAAGATCAGGTCGTTTCCGAGCAGGATGTGGCCCGTGTTTTGGCGTCCTGTGATGTGCCTGAGTACGGCGAAGGGCGTGAAGTGTTGCACGCCCAGCCAGTGAATTTTGCGCTCGATCACCGCAGCGGTCTTATTGATCCGCGGGGCCAGCTTGGCAGTGAGTTGAGCGTTGATATGCACATGTTGACCGTGGATGCACAGGCAGTGCAGCATCTGGCCTATTGCATCAAACGCTGTGATCTTGAGCTCGCGGGCATTGCTTCATCAGCCTACGCGTCGGGTATTGCGGCACTGGTCGAGGATGAGCAGGAGCTGGGTGCGGCTTGTATTGATCTGGGTGGCGGGGCGACTGGCGTGTCGATCTTTATCAAGAAGCACATGATCTACGCGGATAGTATTCGTATGGGTGGTGATCACGTCACCTCCGACATCTCATTGGGCCTCCAAGTGCCGATGGCCAACGCCGAGCGGATCAAGACATTCTACGGCGGGGTGCATGCCACAGGTATGGACGACCGCGAGATGATCGAGATTGGTGGCGAGACAGGTGATTATGAGCATGATCGCCGTACCGCCAGCCGTGCCGAATTGATCGGCATTATGCGCCCCCGTGTTGAAGAGATTTTCGAGGAAGTGCGCGCACGCCTTGATGCCGCAGGGTTTGATCACCTTCCGAGCCAGCAGATTGTTCTGACAGGCGGCGGCAGTCAGATCCCCGGCCTTGATGGCTTGGCGAGTAAAATTTTGGGGCAGCAAGTGCGCCTTGGTCGTCCGTTGCGTGTGCATGGATTGCCGCAGGCGGCGACTGGGCCAGGCTTTTCCTCGGCTGTGGGGCTCGCGCTTTTTGCTGCACACCCGCAGGATGAATGGTGGGATTTTGACATTCCAGCAGATCGCTATCCAAACCGTTCGCTCAAGCGGGCTGTAAAATGGTTTAAAGACAACTGGTGACCCCTAGATGGGGGACCAAAGACGAGATGCGGTGAATTGTGGCGAAAAATTGCCTATATTTAGCGCCAAAAAGCCCTTTTTTGCGTGACGTCCGACACCATGGTGTCTAATGTTAGGTAAATTTGGGACAAAAATGACCCGCGTGGTGCGGGCACAGGAACAGGTGGAACCAAGATGACTTTGAACCTTTCGATGCCAGGACAGGAAGACCTCAAGCCACGTATCACCGTTTTCGGTGTCGGCGGCGCTGGTGGCAATGCGGTGAACAACATGATCGATAAGAACCTTGATGGCGTTGACTTCGTCGTGGCCAACACCGACGCCCAAGCGTTGCAGCAGGCCAAATCGGATAGCCGCGTACAGCTGGGCATCAAAGTCACCGAAGGTTTGGGCGCAGGGGCGCGTGCATCCGTAGGTGCCGCCGCTGCAGAAGAAAGCATCGAGCAAATCGTTGACCACCTCGCAGGCGCACACATGTGCTTTATCACCGCTGGTATGGGTGGTGGTACTGGTACGGGTGCCGCACCGATTATCGCACAAGCTGCACGTGAATTGGGTGTTCTGACCGTTGGTGTTGTGACCAAGCCATTCCAGTTTGAGGGTGCCAAGCGCATGCGTCAGGCGGAAGAGGGTGTTGAGGCACTGCAAAAAGTTGTCGACACACTGATCATCATTCCCAACCAGAACCTGTTCCGTCTGGCCAATGAAAAGACCACATTCACTGACGCCTTCTCCATGGCTGACGATGTTCTGTACCAAGGCGTTAAGGGCGTGACAGACCTGATGGTCCGTCCCGGCCTGATCAACCTCGACTTTGCTGACGTTCGCGCCGTGATGGACGAAATGGGCAAAGCCATGATGGGTACCGGCGAAGCCGAAGGCGAAGATCGCGCGATCCAAGCGGCAGAGGCAGCGATTGCCAACCCACTGCTCGACGAGATTTCACTGCGCGGCGCGAAAGGTGTTCTTATCAACATCACAGGCGGCAACGATCTGACATTGTTCGAACTGGACGAAGCAGCCAACCGTATTCGCGAAGAAGTTGATCCAGAAGCCAACATCATTGTGGGTTCCACAATGGACGAGAGCCTTGGTGGCTTCATGCGCGTAAGCGTTGTTGCTACTGGTATTGACGCCTTGGACGTAAACACAGATATGCCTGTGCCACGCCGCTCCATGTCGATGAGCCGTCCGATGACAATGGGAGTGCCTGAAGCTGCGCCCGCTGCAGAGCAGGAAGTGGCACCAGCGCCAGTTTGCGCGCCAGCACCTGCGCCAGCGCCTGTTGCAGCACAGCAAGAAGAGCTTGAAACACCGAGCTTCTTTGATGATGCGCCACAGGCAGCACCACGCCAAGAGAACACCCGCGACATGTTCGCAGGTCGTCGTTATGAGCCGATTGAACAGGCACAAGACGACGTGCCAGCACCAGCATACACGCCAGAGCCTGCCGCCTATGAAGCGCAGCCCGAAGCGCTCGAAGCTGAGCCCGAAGCGTTCATCGCACCGCGTGCGCCGACACTGGGCACGCCATCACCAGAAGCCATGGCGCGTCTGCGTGCAGCAGCTCAACGTGCGACACCTGTCGAGGGTCCAGCAGCTGCAGCACGGCCACAACAAGCAGCAGCACCTGCGCCGAAACAGGGCGAGCGTCCACGCTTTGGTATCAACTCCCTGATCAACCGCATGACTGGCTCTGAGGGTGAGGCGCAACCACGTGCCGCAGCCCCGGCTGCTCAACCTGCGCGTCAGCAGCCACCAGTGCAGCGTCAGCAGAGTGCCGCAGCGCCACAGCCGCGTCAGGAAGCAGACCCAGAGCAGGAACGCATCGAGATTCCTGCGTTCTTGCGTCGCCAAGCGAACTAAAACACGTAACATCGTGATGAGAGAGGCTGCCTTCGGGCGGCCTTTTTTGTTTTCTAATAAGAGGATAGGGGGAGGGGAGCAATAATGCGCCAGTTTGTTTCAGCGATGTTTCAGTTTGTTGCAATCCTTGATTTGTGGTGATGCAACCGGATGCGTATCAAAGGGGTAATCAAGTACATACTTGAACCCGAGTGAGAACGCATTGTGCAGAATACTGTTAAGACCCCGATTAGCTTCGCAGGCAAAGGCCTGCACTCAGGCAAGCCTGCGACAGCAACTGTTGTACCGGCACCCATCGGTCACGGTATCTGGTTCAAACGCACAGATGTTCAGGCCGGCGACCAGATGATTCCTGCGCTTTGGGATGCGGTTAACCGTTCCCCTCTGTGCACCAAGCTTGAGAATAAAAGCGGCCTGCAGGTCTCAACTGTAGAGCATTTGATGGCCGCCCTCGCAGGCTGCGGTATCCAGAATGCGCTCGTTGAGATTGATGGACCCGAAGTTCCGATCCTTGATGGCTCCGCAGCGCCTTTCGTGCGCGGCATTATGGGGCAGGGCGGTGTTTGTATGCAGAACGCCCCCGTCATGGCATTTGAAGTTCTCAAAGAAGTTACCGTTCGCGATGGCAACGCAACTGCAACAATTTCACCTTCCGACACTCTGCGTATCGATTTCGAAATTGATTTCGCTGATGCCGCTATTGGTCACCAGCAAAAGTCGCTGGTGATGAACAATGGCTCATTTGCGCGTGAGCTGTGCGACAGCCGCACGTTCTGCCGTCAGGCGGATGTTGACACGATGCAGGCCAATGGTCTGGCTCTCGGTGGCTCTGCTGGCGAGAACGCAGTTGTTTTTGATGGGGATGTTGTTCTGAGCCCGGGCGGTTTGCGCCACGCAGATGAGCCTGTGCGCCATAAGATGTTGGATGCATTGGGTGATCTGGCCTTGGCAGGCGCTCCGTTGATCGGACATTACACTGGCATACGTGCGGGCCACTCGCTGACGAACACCTTGCTCCGTGCCCTTTTCGACACGCCAGGCGCGGTTTGTTTGGTGCAATGTGACGGCGCAATGGCATCGCGTTTGCCGGGTCACGGCCTTGTCTGGGATGAAGTTCCTGCAGTTGCCTGAGGTATGATTTTAGCATAATTTGACGATGAAGCCCGAGGTTAAAACCACGGGCTTTTTTATAAAGTGGAATTGGGCGTTTTGCACCGGTAATTATTGTGCTAACACCATGGACAACAGGGGCCAAAGTCCTGAAAAAGAACACAGCGGTAAGAGAATAAGGATAGCCTAGGATGGGATTTGGAAGGTCTGCAAGACGTCTTTCCGTCACGCTTGTGGCTGTAGCGGCGCTCAGCGCGTGCGGCGGCAGTCAAGATGCGGGCCGTTTTACCAAAAACTTCTTTAACCCGCAGGAAATTCCGCTTGAATCCTATACGCCCGAACAGATTTTCGAGCGTGGTGAATTTGAATTGAACCGCAAACGTCCCGCCGAAGGCGCGTTTTATTTCGCTGAAATCGAGCGGCTATACCCCTACTCCGAATGGGCCAAACGTGCATTGATCATGCAAGCATTTGCTTATCATCAGGACGCCGACTATCCCAACAGTCGCTCTGCGGCACAACGATTCATAGATTTTTATCCAGACGATGATGACGCAGGATATGCGGCTTATCTTTTGGCACTTAGCTATTATGATCAGATTGACGATGTTGGCCGCGATCAGGGTTTGACCTTTCAAGCGCTACAATCACTTCGCCTTGTGATCGAGCGGTATCCCGAAAGCGAATATGCGCGTGCGTCTATTCTGAAATTTGATTTGGCCTTCGATCACCTTGCTGGCAAGGAAATGGAAATTGGTCGCTATTATCTGCGCCGTGATCACTACACCGCCTCGATCAACCGTTTCCGCGTGGTTGTTGAGGAGTTCCAGACGACAACGCATACCGCAGAGGCACTGCACCGTTTGGTCGAAGCATACTTGAGCCTTGGCCTCACGGATGAGGCACAGACAGCGGGTGCCATTCTTGGTCATAACTATCAATCCACTGAATGGTACGACGACAGCTATAAGTTGCTCACGGGTCGTGGGCTTGAGCTGAAATCACTTGGCAACAACTGGTTGTCTGCAATTTACCGTCAGACGCTGAAAGGCGAGTGGATCTAAGCCGTGCACACCTGCACACCTTTTATGGAACGCTTCTGATGCTGCGCGGCCTTGATATATCCGACATGTTGATCATTGAGCGACTGGAACTGAGTTTCCAGTCGGGCCTCAATGTGCTCACGGGTGAGACAGGGGCGGGGAAGTCGATCCTGCTCGACAGTCTTGGCTTTGTGCTGGGGTGGCGGGGCCGTGCTGATCTGGTGCGCCAAGGGGCGGCACAGGGCGAAGTTACTGCATGGTTTGATCTGACCGAAGGGCATCCCGCTCATGCAGTGCTCGAAGAAGCGGGGCTGCCCGGTGGGGATGAGTTGATCCTGCGGCGGATCAACACCGTCGAGGGGCGCAAGACGGCTTGGGTCAATGACCGTCGCTGCTCCGGTGAAGTGTTGCGGCAGTTGAGTGAGGCATTGGTTGAGCTTCACGGTCAACATGATGACCGTGGGTTGCTCAATCCGCGTGGCCACCGCTCCATTCTGGATGCCTTTGGTGCGCTGGATGGCGGGCGGGCAAAAGTCCGCAGCGCATGGACCGAGATGGCGCGCACTCGCAAGATTGAAGCTGCCGCTGCGAAAGCCCAAGAAGAAATCCGCGCCGAGGAAGAATTCCTGCGCTACGCCGTGGCGGAATTGGACAAGCTGGCCCCCGAGGAGGGGGAGGAGGCGACCCTCGATACCAAGCGGCGCATGATGCAATCGGCTGAGAAAATCCGCGGTGATGTGGTCAATGCTTATGAGGCGATGGGTCAAAGTGGTGCTGAATCGCAGATGGCTGACGCCTTTCGCTGGCTGGATGGGGCGGCTGCACGTGCGGACGGCATGCTCGAAGAGCCTATGGCGGCACTGAACCGTGCAATGGTTGAGTTGGACGGTGCGATGGACGGTGTGGTTCGCGCGATCGAGTCTATGTCCTTTGATGCAAGCGAGCTGGAAGATACAGAGGAACGTTTGTTTGCTATTCGTGGCCTTGCGCGCAAACATGATGTTCAGCCTGACGCGTTGGCAGGATTCGCTGATACCCTACGCGCGAAACTGAATGCTCTGGACGCAGGTGATGCGCATCAGTCGCAGCTGCGGGCAGATGTGACGGCAGCGGAAATGGCATATGAGACAGCTGCGGCCGCCTTGACTGCTGCACGCACGAAAGCTGCTACAAAGCTGGACAAAGCCGTAAGTGCTGAGCTTGCCCCGCTCAAGATGGAGCGGGCCGTTTTTGCCACTCTGATTATGCCTGAAACGGAAGGGCCAGAAGGAAGCGACGAAGTTTCCTTTACAGTTGCCACCAATCCCGGCGCGCCTGCAGGACCGCTTAACAAGATCGCTTCTGGTGGTGAGTTGAGCCGCTTTCTCTTGGCGCTCAAAGTGTGTCTCACACAAGGACAGACTGGCCTCACGCTGATTTTTGACGAAATTGACCGTGGTGTAGGTGGTGCAACTGCTGATGCCGTGGGCCGTCGACTGGCCGCGATCGCCGCAGAGGGCCAAGTGCTTGTTGTGACGCACTCGCCCCAAGTGGCCGCGCTGGGTGCACATCATTGGCGCGTCGAAAAATCAGTGACCAAGGGCATGACCACCACCAACGTTGTTCCACTTAACCCTGATCAGCGGGTAGACGAAGTGGCGCGGATGGTTGCAGGTGATACGATTACAGAAGCTGCCCGTGAGGCGGCCCGCGCCTTGCTCGGAACCTGACGGGTTGAACAACTCTGCGCGATATGATTTCCGCTGGGGCAACATTGTATGAACACCCCGATCCTGAGGCCCAAATGACCGAGCCTTCACGCTCCTTTCTGTCACAGCAAGTGACCATGGCGGTCACAAGCTGCCGTGATGGGTGGCGTGTGCTGCGCCACAAGGGGCCAAGTAAGGTTACATTTTGGTTCATCGCTTTGCTCATCGGGATCGCAGCCGGCTTTGCCGCACTGTTCTTCCGAAAGGGTATCAATCTCCTTCAAGAAACACTCTATGGCACAGATGATGTTCAGAAGTTACATAGCTTTATCAGTGGGTTGGAATGGTATTGGATTATCTTGATACCGACCCTTGGAGGTCTTGTTTCTGGGCTTATCCTGCACCGGTTTACACCTGATGCGCGTGCCCGTTCGGTTGCGGATGTGATTGAGGGGGCCGCACTACATGATGGTTGCGTTGAGGCCCGCGCAGGTCTTGCGTCTGCAATGGCGTCAATGGTCACACTGGGCACTGGGGGCTCTTCAGGACGTGAAGGACCTGTCGTTCATTTGGCGGCTGTGATCTCTACTTGGGTCAATCGACGCATCAATGCAGACGGGATTACAGGGCGTGACCTATTGGGGTGCGCTGTCGCGGCCGCTGTTTCCGCCAGTTTTAATGCGCCCATCGCGGGTGCGCTTTTTGCTCTTGAAGTGGTACTGCGCCATTTTGCTGTGCACGCCTTTGCTCCCATTGTCATTGCGAGCGTGGCAGGCACTGTGATTAATCGCCTCGAATTTGGTGGTGTGACTGAGTTCAAGCTCCCCACCACGGGCGACCTACAATTCTATGTTGAGCTGCCTGCGTTTTTGCTGCTGGGGTTGACCTGCGGGCTGGTCGCTGTGGTTCTGATGCGCGCAGTCTTCTGGGCGGATGATATTGGCAATTACATTCAGGCGCGCACCAAATTGCCGCGCTATTTCCGCCCTATGGTGGCTGGATTGCTCCTTGGGGTTATCGCGCTCTGGTTTCCGCATATCATTGGTGTGGGATATGGGACGACGTCGCGGGCCCTCACCAGTGAGCTGGCACTGCATGAGGTCACTGTGTTTGCAGTGCTCAAAGTCTTGGCTGTCGCGATTACATTGGGTGGCCGGATGGGGGGTGGTATTTTTTCACCCTCATTGATGTTGGGGGCGCTGGTGGGGCTTGCTTTTGGTCTGATCGCGACAGGAATATTCCCTGATGTGTCGGGATCTACCTCGCTTTATGCTTTGGCGGGGATGGGCGCGGTTGCTGCCGCAGTTTTAGGCGCGCCAATCTCGACCACTCTGATTGTGTTCGAGTTAACGGGGGATTGGCAGACTGGCCTTGCTGTTATGGTCGCTGTGAGCATGTCGACGGCCCTCTCCTCAAACCTCGTTGATCGCAGCTTTTTCCTCTCGCAGATTGAGCGGCGTGGCATTCACCTCGCGGCTGGGCCACAAGCCTACCTTCTGGCGATGTTCACTGCTGTCAAAATCATGCGCACTGCTGACCATCCGCGGGCAGCAGATGAGGCGCAATGCTGGGACATGATCGGGGAAGGGCTCTACATTGATGGTGCTGCTACGTTAGAGACTGCGATCCCGATCTTTGAGAAATCAGGTGTTACGTTCTTGCCCGTCGTCACACTCACAACAGATTCCGCTCCGCCAGAGTTGTTAGGTGCCTTGTTCCATGTGGATGCTCTCAATGCGTATAACCGCGCATTGGCCGCTACAGCGGCGGAAGAGCATTCATAAAGCTGCTAGGTTAAATCTGTTCGACAGTGACCTCTGCCAAATTGTGGAACGCTACATAGTCTTTGATGCCCGCCGCGACTTGATTTGGCGCCTCAAAGGACCATACGACATTTTCCAAAGTGGTGCTTTTCGTGACAACGCTGAAGTAACGTGCGTCGCCTTTGTGCGGACAGTGCGAAGTCTTGTCGCTGGGGTCCAAAAAGGCCATCGCAATATCGCCGCGTGGAAAATAGATAATTGGGGGATAATCGCCTTCAACAAGCTCGAGAGCATTGGAGCTTTCACCCAATACGGCACCGCCTGCACGGACGGTCCATGTGCCAGCAGCTTTGCGGATTGTGATATGTTCAATCATTTGTTTCCCCAAACTTTCTGCCCCCTAAATCGGAGCTGTTGCACTATCTAACCATGCTTTCGCATGTGGTGTAACCCGCGGCCCAATCTTGGTCGCAACGTCGGCATGATAGGCATTGAGCCAGTCTCGTGCTGCGGAATCCAGCATGTCGGCTACGATCAAACGGCGGTCAATCGGTGCGAATGCCAGCGTGCGCCAATCGAGCATTTCGCGGTGGGCATCGCTTGAGGGCAGGGGGGCTGCCTCTTGGACCACCAGCAGGTTCTCAAGGCGGATGCCAAACGCGCCTTCGCGGTAATACCCTGGTTCATTGCTGAGGATCATCCCTGCCTCTAGTGGGACATGGCTTACACGGCTCAGGCGCTGCGGTCCCTCATGTACGCTGAGATACGCACCAACACCGTGGCCAAGCCCATGGTCAAAGTCCTGACCCGCCAGCCAGAGCGGCATCCGCCCAATAGCCTCAATATGCGCACCAGCAAGACCACAGGGCCAGCGCAGGCGGCTCACGGCAATCATACCGGCAAGCACGCGGGTGAACGCCTCACAGGCCTCTTGGGGTGGTGTGCCAATGGCAATGGTGCGGGTGATATCGGTGGTTCCATCAAGGTACTGCCCACCGCTGTCGAGAACGATAAGATGCCCGTCCTCCAAAACGCTATCAGTTTCTTCGGTGACGCGGTAATGCATGATTGCCCCATTGGGACCAGTCCCTGCGATCGTCTCAAAGCTGATGTCTTGCAAGACATTGTCACGGCGGCGCGTCTCTTCGAGCTGGCGCACAACTTTGCTCTCTGTAAGGCTGCCCACTGCTTGGTCGTCCATCCAGCACAGCATCTCAACCATTGCGGCCCCGTCGCGCAGATGCGCTTGGGCTGCGCCTTCGACTTCGGCGGCATTTTTGCATGCTTTGGAAAGGGCACAAGGCTCTGCTCCACCGACAGCTCTGTCGCCCAACGTATCGGCGACAATCTGTGGTACAGTTGACGTGTCGATGCGCACAGGGCCGTCCAGTTCGGCCAGTGCTATCAAAAAGCCGCCGGGCGGATAGAGGCGTATGTCATTGCCCAGATGATCCGCCAGTGTCTCGTACTTGGACGGCTCGGAGAATAGATCTACGGAGCCATCCGCCTGTAGCACTGCAAAGGCATGCACAACGGGGTTGCGCTCAATATCCGCACCGCGTGTGTTCAATAGCCAGCAAATGCTGTCGGGTAAGGTGATGACAGCGGCCTTCTCACCAGCCTCCCCCAAGTTGTGGGCCAGCCGCGTGCGCTTGTCCAAATGCGTCTCACCTGCAAACTTGATTGGGTGCGCTTTTGCAGGCTCCATAGGCGGGGCAGGCTGATCTTCCCAGATAGCATCAACCAGATTGCTGCATTGCACCAGCTCGACACCGCTGCCCGCCAACGTTTTTTCGGCCTGTGCTATCTGGTCTACTGTATGCAGCCACGGATCAAACCCTACACGCCCCCCTTTGGGCAGTTGTTCGCGCAGCCAGCTCGCCATTGAGACTTCGGGCCACGGCACAGGGGTATAGTCATCAGCGACCTGCGCCTTGACCTGAGTGCGGTAGCGCCCGTCGATGAACACACCCGCAATATCGCGCAAGGCTACGCAAAATCCAGCGGAGCCTGTAAATCCGGTGAGCCACGCAAGCCGCGCATCCCGTTCGGCGACATATTCTCCCTGATGGGCATCTGCACGCGGAATGACAAACCCGTCTAACTGCGCCGCAGCCATGGATGTACGCAAGTCTTTGAGACGGGGTGGCCCTTGTTCGGGTCTGGCTGTTACCTCAAATGATTGAAACATCGCCCGCATCCCTTTTGTTTGTGTTTGCCCTTGTGTTGCATCCAGCGCGCGTCAACCCGATCTACGCATGCCCATAACACGAGCACGCTTCCGTGGGTCCGTGTCGAACAGCGACGCCAGCTGCTCTGTCATGGCACCCGCCAACTGCTCTACATCCGTGATTGTCACCGCGCGTTCATAGTAACGGGTCACATCATGCCCAATGCCAATCGCCAAAAGCTCAACGGCCTTCTTTTTCTCAACCATTGCGATGACATCGCGCAGGTGCTTTTCCAAGAAATTGGCTGGATTTACGGAAAGTGTGCTGTCGTCCACAGGCGCACCATCCGAGATGACCATGAGGATTTTGCGCGATTCAGAGCGGGCCATCATGCGGCGGTGTGCCCATTCCAGCGCCTCGCCGTCGATATTTTCCTTGAGCAGACCCTCTTTCATCATCAGACCCAGATTAGGCCGCGTGCGCCGCCACGGTGCGTCAGCGGATTTATAGATGATGTGGCGCAAGTCATTGAGACGGCCAGGGCCAGTTGGACGCCCGTCATTGAGCCAATGCTCACGGGCTTGACCGCCTTTCCACGCACGGGTGGTAAAGCCAAGGATTTCAACCTTCACGTTGCACCGCTCAAGTGTGCGGGCCAGAACATCGGCACAAATCGCAGCAATCGAGATGGGGCGTCCGCGCATCGAGCCTGAGTTGTCCAGCAAAAGTGTCACGACAGTATCACGGAACTCGGTATCTTTTTCGACCTTGAAGCTGAGCGGCGTTGTGGGGCTCGCCACGATCCGCGCCAGACGGCCCGCGTCGAGCGTGCCTTCCTCCAGATCAAACTCCCAAGAGCGGTTCTGTTGCGCCTGAAGACGGCGTTGAAGCTTGTTTGCCAAACGGCTCACCGCGCCTTTGAGGGGCTCAAGCTGCTGGTCGAGATAGGCACGAAGGCGCTCCAACTCCACTGGCTCTGCCAATTCTTCTGCACCTACAACCTCGTCATCGGTATCGCGGTAAACAGTATAGTTGGGGTCTGCGTCTGATACAGGCTGCGGGGCAGGCGGCTCCATTGGGGCTTCGCCCTCTGGCATCTCGGCCTCGTCGCCCATCTCCTGATCGGCCATCTCGTCCATCGAGACTTGCGCCTGCGAGGCATCCTGTTGCTCTTCTTGGCTTTGCTCGGGAGAGGCGTCTGCGTCTTCCTCGTCCTGATCATCGCTGCCAGTGCTGTCTGGATCGTCCTCTTCCTCAGCACCTTCCTCGGCCTGGTCTTCCTGATCATCATCCGCGCCGTCAGGATCATCGCCTAACTGATCGGCATAGCCTAGATCGGTGATTATCTGACGCGAGAATTTGGCAAACGCGGCCTGATCCTCAAGCGCGTTTTCCAGATCGTCCAGCGTCCCGCCACAGTTCTCTTCGATGTAGCCGCGCCATAGCTCCATCACATTTTCCGCACCCGCAGGCATCTCGCGCCCCGTTGCCAAATGGCGCACCAAATATCCCGCAGCTACGGCCAGCGGCACGTCAGAGGCTGATTTCGCCTGATCATAGCCTTTGCGCAGGGCCTCATGTTTGATCTTTGCGTCAATGTTACCCGCAGTTCCGGGCATGTCACGCGCGCCTACGGCCTCACAGCGCGCTGTCTCCATCGCTTCATACAAATCACGGGCCATCTCGCCTTGTGGCTCATACCGCGCATGGGTTTGTCCATTATGATAACGGCGGTTAAGGGCAAGCGCGTCGGCCGTGCCACGCGCCAACATTACCTCGTCGCGGGTCATGCGCCGCGTCACTTGGGGCAGGCGCATCGCATCGCCAGACAGGCCAGAGGGATCAACGGAATAGCTCACCGTCAAATCAGGATCATTCGCCATAACCTTGGAGGCTTCGGCAAGGGCCTTTTTGAAGGCATCTGCTGGATTGTCGGTTGGTTTGTTCATTATCGTGCCTTCATCCTGCCGATTTCGTCTTTGCCACAGACATACGAAAAGCTGTTTTTATCAATCACACAGAGTTCCGTTTTCCAAAGCCATCTGTCCACCCTTTAGGTTCCATCGCTATCAAAATGCCATTCAAAGCGAACAAAATTTATTAGGGAACATAGAAAGGATAACCCGACGGCGAATAGTAGGTTTTGGTTCAACCCAAGCTAACGCTTGCAGCGCTCTCTGGCAGCTCCTCATTGAACAAACGCTGATAGAATTCGGCAACGGTCTGGCGCTCCAGCTCATCACATTTGTTGAGGAAGCTGAGGCGGAAGGCGTAGCCCACATTGTTAAAGATTTGCGCGTTTTGCGCCCAGGCGATCACGGTACGTGGTGACATTACTGTGGACAAATCGCCATTCATGAACGCAGTCCGTGTTAGATCGGCCACTGTGACCATCTGCTTTACTGTCTTGCGGCCGGCCTCAGAATTGAACTGCGGGTTCTTGGCCAGAACGATCTGCGTCTCTGCATCAATACTGAGATAGTTGAGCGTGGAGACCAGTGACCAGCGGTCCATCTGACCTTGGTTGATCTGCTGTGTGCCGTGGTAGAGGCCAGTCGTATCGCCAAGGCCCACCGTGTTTGCCGTGGCAAAGATACGGAAGAATGGGTGGGGCGTGATCACTTTATTCTGGTCGAGCAGTGTCAGTTTGCCGTCTGTTTCA
>CAWVZA010000042.1:0-18537 GCA_963934545.1 uncultured Sulfitobacter sp. | reverse complement strand
ATGGAGTCAGACAGTGAATCCTTGGCAAAGGATATTTGTGCAACAAAGCCGCCTGACGGTACGAAAGTTAAAAAGAGCCGCTTAGTCCTTCAATTTTTTGGTATTAAAGGAGAAAAAGAACTCACATTCTTTTTTATCAATGAGAATTATGTCGGTCGAACTGAGATCAAATTCAAACCTTGAGTAAAGAACTAATCCTTGATTTTCGAACGGTTCAAACACGAGAGTTTGCACTGTACAATCGCTCACTAAGACGGATGTTCTTCTATCATCTGAAGTACTTGTACCTGCGTTCATGATCGACTGCGCTAAATCGGATTGGTTCGCGCTTTCAATGATGGGGCTGAAACCAAAAATAAGTGCAACAAATAAGTTTTTTATGATCTCTCCAGGTTCGACATTTTACTACGAACTAGCATCCAAAACTCAAACGCTCTAGGTCGCTTTGCCCGCACCCCCAATCTTTCCTCTAACACAACCCTAAGGACGTTCACATAATGTCTGTTAGCAGCCCTTCAGCGCAAACGCCAAAAACGGGAACAACCTGAGGCTTATCAAAACGTTTAGTATTTCCTGAATTTCCCCTAAAGTGTATCAAGTAAACGACCGTTAACCCGATACACACCCAACTCGATCAGGGTTTTTCCAATTCTGCGATTTTTACAGTTTTTGAGATCCTCTCAAAGCCCGTAAATCCCACTAAACTTCTCTGTCAGATACCCTAACAATGGGCCCTCACTCGGCGCCTGCCCCGCAGCGCGCTCGATCACATCTCGTGGCTCGTAAAGGCCACCATGCCCTTGGACATTTTCGCGCAGCCATGTTGTGGCAGCCGTTGTATCCCCTTTGGACAGGTCCGCATCCAGATCAGGCACCGCTTTGCCCATCGCCTCATTGAGGCAACCCGCATAGACATTGCCCAAGCTGTAGGTCGGGAAGTATCCAAACAGTCCGACAGGCCAATGGACGTCCTGCAACACGCCGTTGGACGCCTTATCTACAGCGTATCCGAAATCAGTTTCAAAGCGGTCGTTCCAAGCTGTTTCAAGCTCACTCACTTGAAGATCGCCTGACATCAGCGCCCGTTCAAGATCAAAGCGCAGCAGAACATGCAGGTTATACTGCAACTCGTCCGCTTCAGTCCGAATGAACCCGTCACCGACGCGATTCACCGTGGCGTAAAACGCATCTTCATCCTTTACGCCAAAATCGCCAAAGGCATCTTTCATCTGACCAAACAGCCAGCCCGTGAAGGCACGACTGCGGCCGATCTGGTTTTCGTAGATGCGACTTTGGCTTTCATGCACGCCCATACTCACGCCATTGCCCAATGGGGTCAGCAGGTGGTCAGGGTGGATGTTCTGCTCATAGGCACCGTGGCCCACTTCGTGAATTGTTGAATAAAAACAGTTAAACGGGTCTTTGACATTGGTGCGTGTTGTGATCCGCACATCAAGGCCAGAGCCACTGGAAAAGGGGTGCACAGCCTTGTCCACCCGCCCGCGTGTCATGTCATAGCCGAAAGTCTTGGCAAGTTGGCGCGTGAGCTTCATCTGCGCGCCCTCATCAAAATCACCGCTTAATGGCGCAACAGGCTTGGCCTCCCGAATAGCGGCCCGAAGCTCGCTCAGGACAGGGCGCATGGAGCCAAACATCGCCTCAAGATCGGCGCCCGTTGTTCCCGGTTCATAATCGGCGAGCATTGCATCATAGACGTCACCACCTGCGGCCAAAGCTTGGCCCTCTTCGCGTTTGAGCATGATCACTTCGGCCAAGGTTGGTGCAAAAGCTTTGAAATCGTTTTCAGCACGCGCTTCGGCCCAAATCCCTTGGGACGCCGACGTGAGTTTGGCGATCCGTGTGGCGAGGGCGGCAGGCACTTTATTGGTCCGCTTAAAGCTGCGGCGGATGTGGCGCATGTTGGCTTGCCCCACCGTATCCAGTGTTTTGTCATCAATTGCCGTCAGCCAGTCGCCCACCCGCGGATCAATGCGCCGTGCATGCAGCATAGATTCCATTGCCGCCATTTCCTCTGCCCGCTGTGGTGCAGCCCCGCGTGGCATCATTGTCTCTTGGTCCCAGCCAAGCCGCCCTGCCACTTGTCCCAAAGCTTGGGTGTCGCGGGTGAATTCCATCAGGTCATCATAGGCGGTCATGTGGTGGCTCCTCTGAGCGAAGTGGCGATAGGGTACAAGGACAAGTGGCGTGCCCGCAAAATCAAGACAAAACACAGCACAGCCAAACCTTGGTGTGCAAGTGCTACGGGCATAATCGCCGCGACCATAACAGTCGTGATGCCCAAAAGAACCTGCGCCGTGATCGCGATGAACGCGAGGTTGAAGGCCGTACGCGTTACGGGGTGTGCCGACTTACGCCCCTGCAACCAGACAACAATTGCAAAGGCAAAGAGCGCGTAACCCGTCATGCGGTGGATAAACTGCACCAACCCCGGGTTTTCGATGAAGTTGATAATAAACGGCTCAAGCACAAAGGCATTCGGCGGAAAGAACTGGCCAGCCATGAGTGGCCAATCAGTATAGGTGCGGCCCGCATCAATCCCCGCAACCAAAGCACCAATGATGACTTGTAGGAAGGTGAAATGCAGCAAACCTGTGCTTAGCCCATAGAGCCTACCCTCTTTCGCGCGGCGCGCTTGCATAAGGTCGCGTTCAGGACGGCCAAGGCCCAAGGCAAACCAAGTGATGAAGCCCATGATGATGAAAGCCAGCCCGAGGTGCGTGGCAAGACGGGCGGAATGCACATCGGTTGTGGCTTCGCCAACAGTTACACCAGAGGATACCATCCACCAACCAATCGCGCCTTGCGTGCCACCCAACGCACCCAGCAAAAGCAAGCGCGGGGTATAGCCCGTCGGAATTTGGCGGCGCAGCAAGAACCAGAAGAAGCCTATCGCCCAAACAAGGCCGATCACGCGGCCAAGCTGGCGGTGGCCCCATTCCCACCAATAAATCACTTTGAAATCCGCCAGTGTCATCCAGCTGTTTTGCAAACGGAATTCATCAATTAATTGATACTTGGCAAACTCTGAGGCCCAATCGGCTGCATTCAGCGGCGGGATGGACCCCGTCAGCGGACGCCATTCGGTGATGCTCAGACCACTGTCCGTGAGGCGGGTCGCCCCACCCACAAGGATCATCAAAAACACCAGCCCGAACAGTATCATCAACCAGATGCGGATCGCACCGCATGCGCCACCGCGCCCTGCATCGATCACACCTGTTGTTGCGACCGGCTTTGCCGTATCCGAGCTCACGTCTTCAAACAATTTGCGTTTCTTGGCCATGATATTCTCCGTCGTAATGTGTTGAACAAGACGTAATCCCTCACCGCGCTTGCGTCTAGCCGCGTTCCTTCCAACGGACCATCTGCCGCAAGGTGCCGTGGAAAATCTGCACATCCGCACGGGTCAGCGGCAGGCGGCTCCACATATTGCGCAAGTTCGTTTTCATAGAAGTCGCTTTATGCTCGGGATAAAAGAACCCCGCCGCCTCCATTCGCTCTTCATAATGTTTCGCTAGATGTTCAATTTCAGAATTGTCAGCCCATTCCGTACCCGCAAGGCCATCATCCACCGGAACCTGATCGCTCTGCTGGCGCATCCACTCATACCCCATCAGCAACACACACTGTGCAAGGTTGAGCGAGGAAAATTCAGGGTTCACTGGCACAGACACAATCGCATTGGCGCGGCTAATGTCATCGTTCTCCAGCCCTGCCCGCTCTGGCCCGAACAAAACTGCCACACGCTCACCCGCTGTGATCTTTTGCGCGGCAAGCTGCATCGCGGCCTCGGGCGTGTAAACGGGCTTGGTCATATCGCGGTCACGTGCTGTGGTCGCAAAGACAAAGCTGCAATCGGCCAACGCATGGGGCAGATCAGGCGAGAGCCGTGCAGCATCCAGCACGCGCCCTGCCCCTGAAGCCATTGCTACGGCAGCCGGATTGGGCCAGCCATCACGCGGTGCGACGACGCGCACATGATCGAGGCCGAAATTCAGCATCGCGCGCGTAGCGGCGCCAATATTCTCGCCCATCTGGGGACGCACAAGGACAAAGCTGGGGGCGGTTGGGTGTTCTACTGTCATATGACCCTGTTACCCCAGCCCCTGACCCTTGCCAATATGATGCAGACACGCGGAATAGAGTTTCCATCCCGCATCAGATTAAGCTAGGGACAAAGTCACGCAAGAGAGGACTGCACCCATGTCAAAAGCACCAGAGCACCCACAGCTTTACCTTATCACACCATCCGAGCTCGACCTGACCACCTACGCCGATACGCTGGCACGGGTTTTGGACACGCATCCTGCCGCGTGTGTGCGCCTTGCTTTGTCGAGCAAAGATGAGGATGTGCTGTCTCGCGCCGCCGATACCCTGCGCGTGGTAACGGATGCGCGCGAAGTGGCGTTAGTCATTGCGGATCATACGTTGTTGGCAGAGCGCCTTGGCCTTGACGGTGTGCATTTGTCGGATGCCGCACGCTCTGTACGCCATGCGCGTGGCCTGCTTGGCCCTGATGCCATCGTCGGCAGCTTTTGTGTAGGGTCCCGCCATGACGGCATGAGCGCGGGCGAAGCTGGTGCCGACTACGTAGCATTCGGTCCGGTTCAACAGACTGCTCTCAATGATGGTGAGATCGCCGAAGCGGACATGTTCCAGTGGTGGTCTGAAGTGATCGAGGTGCCATGTGTCGCAGAAGGACAGCTTGATCTTGTAATGATTGCAAAGCTGGCACCTCTGACAGACTTCTTTGGGATCGGAGACGAAATCTGGGGTCAGGACGATCCAACAGATGCCCTGACCAAACTTTGGGCTGCTGTAGGGTAAGCCCCTACAGCACTGCGCCTTACAAGAGCGTCCGCTCAATCACCCAATAGATGCCGATCAGCGCGATGGTCAGCGATCCTGTGACGGAGATTGCGCGGAACATCACAGGATATTCGCCGACCATCTCCTCAACGCCTGTAAGCTTGGCGCGTCTTGCGGCCAGAACACCCAGCCAAATCAGGACAAATGCCAGCGCGATCACGGTGAGCTGCCCCACTTCTACGCCCACGTTAAAGCCGATGAGTGCCGGAATGAACTGATCCTCCGGCAGGCCAAACTCCCCCAGCACAGAGGCAAAGCCAAGACCGTGCAGCAGTCCAAAGCCGAAGATCACAGCAGGACGCCATTTGGTCAGGCCACGTGCAAAGATATTCTCGATTGCGACATAGACGATTGAGGCGGCAATCAGCGGCTCAACGATACTACCGGGTACAGTCACCAGCCCCAGCGCCCCAAGCGCGAGTGTGACTGTATGAGCCAGCGTAAACGCCGTAACCTGCCAGATCAGCGGACGGAGGTGGACGGACAGGAAAAACAGCCCCAAGACGAACAGGATGTGATCCAGACCTTGTGGCAGGATATGGTCAAAGCCAACCGGAATATAGCTGGTGAAGCTCTGCCACCCCGTGAGCTGGTCACCGCCACTCAAGGCAATCGCAGGGCTGCTTTCACCACCGGAGATAAGCCCCGTAAACGGCTCGTCCACAGCTTGTTGGCGCAACACCAGATCACCACCACCATCGGGCCATGCCATGCTGACAGTCGCCCCCGCAGGCATATCAGCGCTCAGCGTCCATTCGGCGATGCGGGGCAACTCGATATCGACGCCTTCAGGCACCATGATGCTCACACTTTCAAGAACCACAGGCACACCGTCCACGCTGAGAACAGGCAAAGCGTTCCAACTGTCTAGCAGTTCGGGTGCACGGGAGGCCAAGGCGTCCTCGGATAAGGCCCGTAGCGCGTCATAATCCTCAGCTTGAGGGGCATCATTGGTGTCCTCGACTGTATCGAGATCAACACCCGCGATAAAAGCCTCCAAGTTGATGCGCAGGTTCAGCTCGGCACGCCCCTGCACCACTGTGAGGTCCGCAATCGTGGGCACAACTTCGTGCGCCATGGCGGGACTGCTTGACAACGCCAGCACCAATGCCAGCTTAGACAGGACTAAAAGGGAAAACTGCTTCATGAAAATTACCTATGTTGTTCCGTTCGCCTGCGCCCTTCTGGCCGCACCGATTGCATCTGCCCATGAATTCTGGATTGAACCACCAGAATTTCAAGTGGAAAAGGACGTACCCTTCACGGCAGATCTGCGCAACGGGCAATTATACGAGGGAACGCGGCAATCCTTCTTTGAAGACCGCAACACGCGCTTCGATGTGGTCATCGGCGATGAGGCTGCACCGATCACAGGGCGCATGGGCGACCGACCCGCAATTCAACTTCCCGCCCCTGCGCAAGACGGACTTATGATACTTGCACATGAAGCGGCACCCTCGACACTCACCTATAAAGAATGGCCGAAGTTCATGAAGTTTGTGGATCACAAGGATTTCACAGAGGCCGAAGCAATTCACACCGCCCGCGGATGGGCAAAAGAGGGTTTCAAGGAAGTCTACACACGTCATTCCAAGTCTCTCATCGCTGTTGGTGATGGCGCAGGATCAGACCGTGCATTGGGGTTGGTGACCGAGTTTGTTGCACTGGAGAATCCTTATGCCGCAGATTTTGACAGAACGATGGATGTATCCCTCCTTTATAACGGTGCGGCGCGTTCAGATGCGCAGATCGAGATTTATGAGCGTGATGCGGCGGATGTCGTTACCGTCACCATCACCCGCACTGACGATATGGGCCGCGCCTCCATCCCGTTGAAGGCTGGCATGGAATATCTGCTCGACGCAGTTGTATTACGGCCTGTCGTGGGGGCCACAACAGTAGAGGCTGGCCCTGTTTGGGAAACGCTTTGGGCGTCAATGACATTCGCCGTACCTGCGCGCTGATCCGCTATCGGCTTGCACGCATCGCGCAGACGGGTCAGAACCAGCGCTATGAAAGAGACAACTGAAATACTGTGTATCGGGTCTGTGTTGTGGGACATTATTGGCCGAAATCCTAAGCCTATGCATCTGGGTGCAGACATGCCGGGGCGTATAACGCGTCTACCGGGAGGTGTGGCGCTGAATATTGCTCTGGCTTTGCGCCGTTTCGGATTGTTCCCAAAACTTCTGAGTGCGGTCGGGCGTGATCCCGAAGGAGATGCGCTGATTGAGGCGTGTCATGCGCGCGGCCTTGGCACTGACCTGATCTACCGCTCTGATGCGTTACCAACCGATCAGTATATGGCGATCGAAGGTGCAAATGGCCTCATCGCGGCAATCGCCGATGCACATTCATTAGAGGCTGTGGGTGATAAGATTTTGCGCCCGCTTGAGACATTGTCCGAGCCTTATTCCGGTGCAGTTGCCTTAGACGGCAATCTTACGCTTGATCTGCTCACCCAAATGGCACGCAGTCCACTCCTAGCTCAGGCCGACTTGCGGGTTGCACCAGCTTCCCCCGGTAAGGCCTTGCGATTGAAACCTTTTGTGGATGTGGGGCATGGCACGCTCTACGTGAACCTCGAAGAGGCGGGTATATTGTGCAAACAACAATTCGACACGTCTTCCGATGCAGCCGCCGCATTGCTTGCAGCTGGTGCTGCGCGCGCGGTCGTCACCGATGGCGGCAACCCCGCCACTGTCGCAGCGCAAAGCGGTATAATCACCCAAACACCACCGCCCGTTGACGTCACCCGCGTAACAGGCGCTGGTGATACCTTTATGGCAGCCCACATCGCCGCAGAGTTGAATGGTCTTGCCCCCGACCCCGCCCTTTATGACGCTTTGAATGCAGCGGCCCTTTATGTTGCCAGAGAAACCCAAATATGATCCCCATCGTCTATTCCGCCGAAGTTGAAGCAGCGCGCGCCACTGGTGCCGCAATCGTCGCCCTTGAGAGCACGATCATCACCCACGGCATGCCCTATCCCCAAAACATCGAAGTTGCGCGGCAAGTGGAAGGTGACATTCGCGAAGCAGGCGCTGTGCCAGCAACGATCGCCGTTATGGACGGCACATTGCACATCGGGCTGGACGATACCCAGCTGGCGCAACTGGCCCAATCCAAAGGTGTCGCAAAACTCAGCCGTGCGGATATGGCTGCTTGCATTGCGACTGGCGGAACCGGTGCCACCACAGTTGCTGCGACTATGATCGCAGCACGGCTGGGTGGTATTCATGTGTTTGCAACGGGCGGTATCGGTGGTGTGCACAAAGGGGCCGAGGACAGCTTTGACATCTCAGCTGATCTGATGGAATTGTCTCAAACACCAGTGACAGTCGTGGCGGCTGGAGCCAAAGCCATTCTCGATGTTGCTAAAACCCTTGAAGTGCTTGAAACTCAAGGTGTGCCAGTGATCACGTACGGCCAGGACGCATTTCCCGCCTTCTGGTCCAGTGGCTCAAAACTCAAATCCCCTTTGCGCATGGATGATCCTGCACAGATCGCAGCTGCCCATAAAATGCGCGGCGCTTTGGGCCTGCCTGGTGGTCAGCTTATCGCCAATCCGATCCCGAAGGACGCTGAAATTTCCACTACCGAGCTTGCTCCGATCATCGCCACGGCCCAAGCTGATACAGATCGCGCAGGGATTACAGGCAAAGGTGTTACGCCCTACCTGCTTCAGCGCATTTTCGAGCTGACAGATGGGCGTTCACTGGACGCGAATATAGCACTTGTGCGCAACAATGCACGTCTCGCATCCCTGATTGCTCTGGAATTGTGCAAGAAGGCGTAAATTTGGCCGAGGCAAGCCATTGTGAGTGCCCTTGGCAGCCCTTAGATATACGTTACAATTTGCGTAAAAACGGATGCAGACCCAACAATGAACACCCCTTTTGATCCCGATCCAATAACGCCGCACAAACGCGGGCTGCTGGGCCGTTTCCGCGGCAACTTCCTCACAGGGCTTGTTGTGATTGCACCTGTCGGCCTGACAATTTGGCCGATCTGGAGCGTGGTTGGCTGGATTGACGGGTTCGTGCTGCCGCTGGTCCCACTGAGCTATCACCCAGATCGCCTCATTCAGGATTTGCTCGGCCTTGACCCGTTGGTACAGATCAACGTGCGCGGAATTGGTGTGGTTATCTTCCTCATCTTTACTGTGTTTATTGGTTGGCTTGCCAAAGGGATCATCGGACGCTCGTTCATTCGCTTTGCCGAAAGCCTTGTGGAGCGCACACCCGTGGTCCGGTCGATCTACTCAGGCATCAAACAAATCTCCGAGACAATCTTTGCCCAAAACGAGCAAAGCTTTGAGACGGCCTGCTTGATCGAATACCCGCGTAAGGGGATTTGGGCCATCGGGTTCATCTCGACCAAAGCAAAAGGCGAGATTGCTGCACAAACCGACGCAAGCGGCGATATGATGTCTGTGTTCCTGCCCACCACGCCAAACCCCACGTCGGGTTTTTTGCTTTTTGTGCCCACGCGGGACGTGATTGATTTGGAGATGACAGTGGAAGATTCCGCCAAGTTGGTGATTTCAGCAGGACTTGTTTACCCGAACTCAAAAGCACTTGAGAACGGCGAAGCCCCCATCGCAGACTTGAACAGCCGCGATTAGGCAAACATGGCCCGAAGGTCGACACTGCTGGTTTTGCCAACGTTGTCGATGTCGCTGCGCAGGAACTCTTCCCCAGCTGCGTAGCTGGCGTCCTTGAGCTGGTTGATGACATACGGATTTCCAACCATCTTTGTCGTGGCTGACAATTTGGCCATCAGTACATCATCCGCAATCATGTGAATGCGGATGCGGCTCATGCGGTCTGATGTGACGGTACCGTCTTCAATTAGGCGCTGCACAAAATCAATTGCGCGCAATTCGCGCAGCAGGCTTGAGTTAAAGCTGATCTCGTTGATGCGGTTTTGAATATTTGCGGGTTTGGTCGGTATCTCATCGCGCTCCAACGGGTTGATGTTGATGATCACAATATCCTCGGGGAGTTTTGGATTGAACAGCGGGAACAGTGCAGGATTGCCCGTAAATCCACCATCCCAGAATGCCTCATCCCTACCAGTGGTCTTGTCAAACATCTCGATCGCTTGGAACACGCTGGGCAAGCAGGCAGAGGCCATCAGCGCATCAGGGCCAATCTCATCCCCTTCAAAAATCCTGATCTTGCCATTGCGCACGCGGGTTGCCCCTACATAAAACAGGGGCGCATGCGCGTCACATACGCGGTCATAGTTGAACTTTTCAACGATATCCTTGAGTGGATTTTTATAGAGCGCGCCATAATCATAGGGCGATATCAGCCGCGACACGGCGTTCCCCATTATGACTGGCATGCTGTATTCCAGCTGCTTGCTAAACGCCTGAAGCCCAAACGGGGCCATCCAATCCCCCATACTCAAGTCAGATACGCCAGCAACTTGTAGCCAGAGCCATTCGAGATTTTCGCGCGCCCCTGTCCGGCCACCACTCACCATACCAGACTTCAAAGCAGCACCATTAAGCGCTCCTGCGGAAGTGCCGGAAATCTCCAAATACTCCTCTTGAAGAAGGCGGTCGAGAACACCCCACGTGAACGCACCGTGTCCGCCGCCGCCCTAAAGGGCGAGGTTGATCTTTTTGGTCTTAGCCATAATTCGCCGCCCCTTTGAGGGTGATGGATGTTAAAGTGCTGTCCAGCCGCCATCGACGCTGATGGTGGTGCCTGTGATTTGATAGGCTGCCGAGGAGCACAAGAACGCTGCCGTGCCGCCCATCTGCTCAACCGTTGCAAAATCCTTACTAGGCTGACGGTTGAGCATGATATTCTTGATCACGTCTTCGCGGTTCATATCGTATTCTTTCATCGTGTCGGGAATCTGGCTCTCGACCAATGGGGTCAGCACATAACCCGGACAAATCGCGTTTGCGGTGATCGGCTCTTCGGCTGTCTCCAGCGCCGTCACTTTGGTCAGGCCGACAATGCCATGCTTGGCCGCAACGTAGGCGGATTTGTAAGGCGATGCGGTCAGACCATGGGCCGATGCGATGTTGATCACACGGCCCCAGCCCGCTTTGCGCATCATCGGCAGAGCAATTGCAGAGGTGTGGAAGGCCGAGCTGAGGTTGATCGCCATAATGGCGTCCCACTTGGCGGCGGAAAACTCAGGGATCGGTGCCACATGCTGGATGCCAGCATTATTAATCAGGATATCGCAAACGCCTGCGTCCTCGATCAGTTGACGACATTCATCACCCTTGGACATGTCCGCTTTGATGTAGCGCGCTGTTACGCCGCTTTCTTTGGCAATCGCTTCGGCCAATGCATGGTCTTCGTCGCGGTCGGAAAAGGAGTTAAGCACAACATTTGCCCCCGCCTTTGCCAACTGTTGCGCAATGCCAAGACCGATGCCGGAGTTGGAACCCGTGATAACCGCAGTTTTGCCGGACAGATCATATGTAAGGGCCATGGGAATTCTCCTGAAGATGGGATGTTGCTGCGCTTATGGCGCGGGCTGGCTGGAATGGAACCGGACAAAACCGTGAAGGTGTTCCCCGCAGCGCCAGATTCAACGTTCAGCCAAAAAAAACGCCTGCACAAGGCAGGCGTAAAGTTATTGAGGCAGGTTTCATACAGGCAAGAAACCTATCGAGCAGTGAAATATGTATACTGAATTAGACGCCAAACGCCAAGCATTAAGTTTGCGCCTTCCTTAAGACCCCGTTAGTGGTCTAGGTGATAAAAAAAAGGGCAGAGCGGGATTGTTTCAAAAATGGCTTTAGATAATTTTTCAAGGGTACGGGGCGTTGTGGCCGTATCTTCACTGATTCTCTGGGGATTCGCGGCCCAGTCAGAACCGAGCCATGCCATCTCGATGTATGGTGTGCCAGCCCTGTCAGCTGATTTTACAAATTTGCCGTATGTGAACCCTGAAGCGCCCAAAGGCGGCGCTATCGTTTTGGGCAATACGGGCGGATATGACAGCCTTAATCCTTTTGTCCTGAAAGGCACGTCACCTTGGCAGTTGCCCTTCTTTACACATGAGACGCTCATGGGCCGCTCGTGGGATGAGCCGTTCACACTTTACGGCCTGCTCGCCGAAACTGTTGAGACAGATCCAGACCGCACATGGGTCGAATTTACACTGCGCGAAGGTGCTGCGTTTTCTGATGGCACGCCTCTCACTGTGGAGGACGTGATCTTTAGCTTCAACATGCTCGGCACCGAAGGTCATCCGCGCTATCTCAGCCTCTATAACCAGATCGATAGTATCGAGCAGACAGGTGACCGTGCTGTTCGCATCACCTTCAAAACACCTAACCGCGAACTTGCCCTGCTCGCAGGCTTGCGCCCCATTGTCTCCAAGACCCAGTGGGAAGGCCGCGATTTCGCCAATGCGCCTGTGCAAGACATCCCACTCGGTTCTGGCCCCTATACAATCACAGATTATGAACTGGGCCGTTTTGTACAACTCACCCGCAATCCCGACCATTGGGGCGCTGATATCGCGTTTCGTCAGGGCACTCACAACTACGACAGTGTGAAGCTGGACTTTTATGGTGACTCCAAGGTTTTGTTTGAAGGCTTCAAAGCAGGAGAGATTTCCGCCGTGCGTGAATTCAACGCCGAGACGTGGGAGAGCCAATATGATTTCCCTGCCATCGCACGCGGCGACATCGTCAAATCCTTAATTCCACATCAAAAGCCGTCAGGGATGACAGGTTTTGTCATGAACACACGCCGTGCGCCCTTTGATGACTGGCGCGTACGCGATGCACTGATCCAAGCGTTCAACTTCGAGTATATCAACGACACGCTCACTGGTGGCGCGCAGCCGCGCATCACCTCCTATTTTTCCAACTCCGTTCTGGGCAAAGAAGAAGGGCCCGCACAGGGCCGCGTGGCAGAACTGTTGCTGCCCTATCAGGACACCCTGCCCTATGGCACAATTGAGGGATATGACCTGCCTGTTGGCGACGGCTCGGCGCGCAACCGTGCTGGTATCCGTTCGGCCATGGCCCAGTTTGAGGCCACTGGCTATATGGTTGAAGGTGGCAAAATGCAGCGCGGCGATGGCACGCCCGTCAGCTTTACCATCCTGATCGCAAAGGGCAGCACCGAGGACATCGCCATTGCAGAACTGTATCTGCGCGCTCTTGAGCGGCTCGGCATCGATGCGACCATCGAAACCGTCGATGATGCGCAGTATTTCTCCCGCACAGGTGAGTTCGATTTTGATATAACCACGTTCCGTCGCTCACTCTCGCTCAGCCCTGGCAATGAGCAAAAGTTCTATTGGGGAACCGAAGCGGCAGACCAACCCGGGTCACGCAACCTTATGGGCGCGCGCAACGCGGCTATTGATGCAATGATCGAAGCGATGCTGAACGCCCGTGACAGCGCTGATTTCATTGCTGCCACCCGCGCGCTTGACCGTATCCTTACGGCGGAGCGGTTCGTTATACCGTTCTGGTCCTATACCGAAGGTCGCATTGCGCACGTCCGCCAGATGAAATTCCCCGACACTTTGCCGATCTACGGCGATGGCTCCCAATGGATGCCCGAAGTCTGGTGGTGGAATGATGCCAAGTGATGCGCCTATCCTGTCATAAAACTGTTGCAGAGAAACGGTAAGGTTGTCCCATGAATATACTTGTTTTATGTACTGGCAACTCAGCCCGCTCGATCTTGTTGGAATGCCTGCTGCGCCGTTTGGGTGGCAGGCATATTGCTGCCTACTCCGCAGGGAGCCAGCCTTCTGGACAGGTGCACCCGCAATCGCTCGCGCTGCTGATGGCGAAAGGGTATGACGTCTCTGGCCTCAGCTCCAAAAGCTGGGATGTCTTTGCAACCAAGAAAGCCCCGCAAATGAATGCAGTTATCACAGTCTGCGGGTCTGCCGCCTCTGAGACATGTCCAATCTGGCCCGGTACGCCACTGCGCGCCCATTGGGGTGTGGAAGATCCCGCTGCCGCCACTGGTCCTGAAGCGCCAGCCGCTTTTCAAGAGGCATATGACATCCTTCACCGTCGTGCGGCCCAATTCGTTCAACATGATTTTTCTCGGATGAGCCAGCCGGACCTTCAAGCCCATCTTACAGCATGCGGAACTCTGCCATGACCCAAAAGCTATTTGCTGAACTCATCGGAACTGCCATGCTGCTGATCTCGGTGATTGGGTCCGGGATCATGGGCGTCACTCTTGCAGAGGGGAATGACGCGATCACATTACTCGCCAATGCGATTGCCACAGGATGCATGCTGTTTGTCATTATTACAGTGCTCGGTCCCATTTCAGGCGCGCATTTCAATCCTGCTGTCAGTCTGGCTTTTTATCTGCGTGGGGAACTGTCTGCGACAGCTCTTGCAGGCTTCATTGTTGCACAAGTATCGGGGGCTGTGATTGGTGTCTGGGCCGCGCACCTTATGTTTGACTTGCCTGTGCTCCAAATCAGTCAGACCATGCACCGCACAGGCACCGCGCAGGGGTTCTCAGAGAGTTTGGCCATGCTCGGCCTTTTGTTTGTGATTTTTGGTGGTCTGCGGGCGCGTCCCGATGCGGTGCCAACACTGGTCGCGTTTTACATCACGGGTGCATACTGGTTCACATCATCAACCAGCTTTGCCAATCCCGCCGTCACAATTGCGCGTGGGTTCTCGGACACGTTTGCAGGGATCTACCCCGGCCATATTGCGATGTTTGTGTCCGTACAGCTTGCAGCGACGCTTGTGGGGCATGTCACACTGAAACGCCTCTTAGACGAGTGATGTGACCCACAGAATCGTCGCGTCCTCATCAGACGTTGAGATGACGTTGTGGCCCATAGACGCGTCATAATATGCGCTGTCGCCACGGCGCATCTCGATCGGCTCATAAAACTCGGTGTACAGTTTGATCACACCCGTCAGGACATACAGAAACTCTTCGCCATCATGACGCACCCAACCGTCAAACTCTTCCATCTGACGTGCACGAATGCGCGCATGGTAGGGCAACATGTTCTTCTTGCGCAGCGTATCAGCCAGCAACTCATGCTCATAGGTCGATGTTGCTTGCGCAGCCCCTTCACCTGACTTTGTCACTGCCATACGGCCGTTAATCTGCCCTGCTGCCGGTGGCGTAAAGAGCTGTGGAACAGTAATTTCCAAACCAACAGCAAGCTTTTTGAGCGCGTCATATGTGGGAGACATCTGCGCATTCTCGATCTTCGAGAGCGTCGAGCGGGCTAGCCCCGCCTGACTGGCAGCTTGCTCAAGCGTCCAACCCCGCGCCTTGCGCAATTCGCGCACGCGCGCGCCCAAATCAATGGGCGGCACTGTGTGTGCAGCGCCGTCTTCGCGGGCAATTTGAATCATTGATTTTGCAGGATCTGTGGTCATGTAATTTGTATAGGGCGAAGGCAGAGACCTTGCAACGCATCGCACTGCGCGGTAGCGAATAACGATGATTTCTGAATTCAATCAGGGGCCTCTGCCCGCCTGCCCCGCGCCATTCAATATGGCGCAATACGTCCTTGCGCAGGGTGCCTCTACGCCTGACAAAGTTGCCCTCTCGGTATTAGACGATGAGGATTGGACATATGATGCGCTTCGCGCTGCTGTCCTTGGAACGGCTACAGGTTTGTTGAACGCAGGCGCCAAACCTGGTGAGCGTATCCTCATGCGGCTGGGCAATACTGTCGATTTCCCGCTCGCCTACCTCGGCGCGATTGCTGCTGGCTTGGTGCCTGTCCCAACCGCGTCCGCACTGACAGAGCGCGAAGTGGCGCCGATGATCAAGACATTGAACCCTGCATTGATCTTGCATGATCCATCCGTTGCCTGTCCCGAAGATGCACGCATTGTTGCGCTCAGCGCATTGCGCAGCATGCGCAATTTGCCCCCTGCGCAATGGCACATGGGTGATCCAGAGCGTGCTGGATACATCATCTATACATCAGGCACGTCTGGAAAGCCGCGCGCCGTGGTGCATGCACAGCGTGCAATCTGGGCACGGCAAATGATGTTTGACGGTTGGTACGGGCTAAGTGCGCAAGACCGCGTGCTGCATGCGGGTGCGTTCAACTGGACCTACACACTTGGGACAGGATTGATGGACCCTTGGACTGTCGGCGCCACCGCACTGATCCCTTCGGTAGGCACAAAACCCACAGCACTTCCCGATTTGATCGCAAGGCATGAGGCGACGATATTTGCAGCGGCTCCAGGGGTTTACCGGCAGCTTCTTAACCAAGCTGACGTCGCCTCCATGCCCAGTCTGAGACATGGCCTGAGTGCAGGTGAAAAACTGCCACCTGCAACATGTGCCCGCTGGGAAGCGGCAACTGGAACGCGGATTTTTGAGGCTTACGGAATGTCGGAATGCTCTACCTTCATCTCCGCATCACCCAACAATCCGACCGTGCCGACAGTCCTTGGTCGTCCCCAGAACGGTCGTCAGATTGCTGTGTTGGACGCAGGTGGCCCTGTGCCATTGAACACAGAAGGCACGATTGCCGTACATCGCAGCGATCCCGGCCTTATGCTTGGGTACCTAAATGCGCCTGACGAGACTGCGCAAAAGATGCAAGGAATGTGGTTTCTCACAGGGGATCAGGGCAGCATGGATGTTGACAACCAGATCACTTATCTGGGCCGAAATGATGATATGATGAATGCAGGCGGGTTTCGCGTCTCCCCCGTTGAGGTGGAATCCTGCCTTGCGCAGTTTGAAGGCATCAATGCCGTTGGCACAGCCGAAGTCGCCATCAAAGACGATGTTACAGTCATTGCAGCCTTCTACACCGCCGCTGACCCACTGGACGAGGACGCTTTGCGCAGTTATGCGGAGGCCAATCTGGCGCGCTACAAGCAGCCGCGCCTCTACATCCATTTGCCAGAGCTGCCTATGGGCGCAAACGGCAAGCTCCTGCGCGCAAAGCTGCGCCAGCAATTTGAGGTCAACCGATGAGTGAACCCGTCAAACTCGATATCATGTCCGATCCAATCTGCCCGTGGTGCTATATTGGCAAGGCGCATCTTGACCGTGCCCTCGCAGCAGCACCCGATCATCCGTTTGTGATTGAATGGCACCCGTTCCAGCTTAACCCAGACATGCCCGCGGAAGGGATGGACCGCCGTGCCTATCTTGAGGGTAAATTCGGAGGCAAGGACGCTGCGGTTAAAGCATATGCGCCAGTGGTGGAGAATGCGGAAAAAGCGGGCCTGAATATCAACTTTGAAGGGATGAAGCGCACGCCAAACACGCTCAACGCCCACCGCCTTATCCATTGGGCAGGGATTGAGGGACGCCAGACTGCGGCAATCTCTGCCTTGTTCAAAGCATACTTTGTGGAAACACGCGATATTTGCGATGCCGAAGTGCTTGCTGACATTGCAGACAGCATCGAGATGGACGCCTCATTGGTGACACGTCTTTTGACCACGGACTCCGATATGCAATACATTCGGGACCGCGATGCGCACAGCCGCTCTATGGGTATCAATTCCGTTCCAACCTTCATCGTGGGCGGTAAACATGCTGTTCCAGGTGCACAGCCACCAGAATTATGGGCAAAAGTGATCGCTGAAGTCACCGGTACCTCAACGTAATGTTGCAAAATCGCCGCTAACCACGTTGCGGCATTAAAAAGCACTAGGCGGCGGCGTTGCTGTGGCTTAGATTCGCAACTATGGGGCAAAAAGCCTCATTTAAAACAAAAAAGTACCTTTGATCTGGGCTGCGGCGCTTACGGGTTTTACTTCTTCCTGTTTTGGCAGACGAGCATTTTTTTTCATACAGGCCTGAGCTTTAGCAATCTTAACGCCATCTCAATGGAACCTATGGGCCATATTGCTGGCATGGCTGCATCGGTGATCAGTGCGTTCTTTACCGTCGGCGCAGTCGCAATCTCAGGGCCGATTGGCACACGGTTTGATGGCCGTGAGCATATCCTGATCCTTTCGGTGCTGATCCTCTCAGTGATCAGCATGACCTGCATGGTGCGCATTGCACACCACATGCGCAGGATGGCATCAGCTTAGGCTTTCGCCTTTTTCAACGCCTTCTCTTTCGCCACAACATGCTCTGCCAGATCTTTTGCAATCGCAAAGGCACCTTTGATCTTGTCTGTATCAGTGGCCCAATCACGGCGCACAACGATCTTGTTGTCTCTAACTTTTGCAAGGCCACGTTGATCTTGAATGAACTGAACAAGGCCTTCTGGTGAGGCGAACTTATCGTTGTGGAATTGGATCGTCGCACCTTTTGGACCACCGTCGAGTTTGGCGATGCCAGCACGTTTGCACATGGCTTTGATCCGCACCACCAGCATGAGGGTGTTCACCTCTTTTGGCAGCGTGCCAAAGCGGTCAATCAACTCAGCGGCAAAGCCTTCAAGCTCAACTTTTTTGGTGAGCTCCGACAAGCGACGATAAAGACCGAGGCGCACATCAAGGTCAGGCACATAAGCTTCTGGAATAAGCACAGGCACGCCGAGGTTGATCTGCGGTGCCCATTGCCCGTCATTGTCGATCACACCTTCAAGTTGGCCAGAGCGTATCTTGGCAATCGCGTCTTCGAGCATGGATTGATACAGCTCAAAGCCAACATCGCGCATCTGGCCAGATTGCTCTTCGCCCAGCAGGTTGCCCGCACCACGAATATCAAGGTC